>NZ_JBEXCR010000008.1:0-382646 GCF_040605375.1 Nonomuraea sp. NPDC005650 | reverse complement strand
TGCAACACCATGAACACGGTCACACCCTCGGCCCGCGCCACCTCCACCAACCGCGCGTGCACCTCCGCCGGAACCTCCACCGGCACACTGTGCCCCCGATGCGACGCCACCGCCGGACGCGGCCGGTCGAACGGCAACGACAGCTCCTCCGGTGCGCCGGCCAGCGCGTCCCGCCAATAGGCGAGCTGGCGGGACAGCACGCTGTCCGGATCCGTCTCCTCGCCGAGCAGTTCCCGCTGCCAGAGCGCGTAGTCGGCGTACTGCACCGGCAGCGGCTCCCAAACCGGCGCCCGGCCGCCGCGCCGGGCGGCGTACGCGAGTGACACGTCCCGGGCCAGCGGGCCGATCGACCAGCCGTCGCCCGCGATGTGGTGGATCACCACCACCAGGACCCGATCGTCCGGACCGGCCTCGAAGAACCATGCCCCGATCGGCGCCTCCGCCGACAGGTCGAAGGCGTACCCGGCCGCCTCCGCCACCGCCGCGGGCAGTTCGGCGGGGGTGACCCTCGCCACCGGCATCTCCCACGCCAGTTCGTCGAGTGGCACCACCCGCTGGTACGGCTCGCCGTCGGCGACGGGGAAGACCGTGCGCAGCACCTCGTGCCGCCCGATCACGTCCCGCAGGGCCTGGCCGAGCGCCCCGGTGTCCACATCTCCGGACAGCCGCAACGCGATCGGGTCGTTGTAGGTGGCGCTCGGCCCTTCGAGCTGGCTGATGAACCACAACCGCTGCTGCGCGAACGACAGCGGCACCCGCTCGGGCCGGGCCACGGCCGTCAGCGGGAGGCGCGCCTGGCCGGCGTCGCCGAGGCGGGCGACGAGCCCGGCCACCGTCGGCGCCTCGAAGAGCACGCGGATGTCCAGATCGACGCCCAGCAGCGCGCGGATCCGGCTGGCCAGCCGCACCGCCAGCAGCGAATGACCGCCGAGCGCGAAGAAGTCGTCGTCGACCCCCACCCCGGGCAACCCCAGCACCTGCGCGAACGCCCCGCAGAGGATCTCCTCCCGAGCGTCCGGCGGGCGGCGGTCGACGGGCGCGTGCGTGGAGTGGCCGGGCCGCGGCAGGGCCTTGCGGTCGAGCTTGCCGTTGACGGTCAGCGGCAGCGCGTCCATGGTGACGACGGCCGAGGGCACCATGTAGCCGGGCAGGCGCTCGGCGGCGAGCGCGAGCACCGGGTCGCTCTCCGCCGGTGGGGCCATGACGACGTACGCGACGAGCCGCCTGTCGCCCGGTTCGTCCTCGCGCATGATGACCGCGGCCTGGGTGACCTGGGGGTGGGTGAGGAGCACGTTCTCGATCTCGCCCGGCTCGATCCGGAACCCGCGGATCTTGACCTGGTCGTCGCCACGTCCCTCGAAGGCCAGCTCGCCCCGCGACGTCCAGCGCGCGAGGTCGCCGGTGCGGTAGAGCCGCTCGCCGGTCGCGAACGGGGAGGCCACGAACCGTTGCGAGGTCAGCCCCGGCCGGCCGAGGTAGCCGCGGGCCAGCCCGGTCCCGGCGACGTACAGCTCGCCGACGACGCCGACCGGCGCCGGCGCCAGGCGGTCGTCCAGGACGTACACGCTCGTGTTGAGCACCGGCCCGCCGATCAGCACCTGCCCGGCGTCCGGCGCGCAGCGCCACAGGGTGGCGTCCACAGTGGTCTCGGTCGGGCCGTACGAGTTGAACATGCGGCGGCCTCGCGCCCACCGCGTCATGACGTCCGGCGGGCACGCCTCGCCGGCGACCACCACCACCACGCCGGGGTCGAGCGAGCGCTCGTCCAGCGTGGCCAGCACCGCGGGCGGCACCGTCACGTGCGTCACCCGCCGCTCGGCCAGGAACGCGGGCAGCTGTTCGCCCAGCCGCCGCCCGGACGGGACGACGACCAGCGTCGCGCCGGACAGCAGCGCCATCATCCACTCCCAGCCGAACGTGTCGAAGCTGGCCGAGGCGAACTGTCCCACGCGGCTGCCCGGTCCGACGCCGAGCTCGCGGATCTGGCCAGCGACCAGGCTCGCCACGCCGGCGTGCGAGACGAGCACGCCCTTCGGCCGGCCGGTCGAGCCGGAGGTGTAGATGACGTACGCCGGGTGCGCCACCGACCTGCCGGACCTGTCGACGGGGTCGGTGGGGGACGGGTCGTCCACCATGAGCGTGACCGCGCCCGAGGCCGCCGCCACGCCCGCCGTCGCCGCCGAGGCCACCACCACCGCGGGCGCCGCGTCGGCCACCATGTACGCGATCCGGTCCGCCGGGTACGCCGGGTCGATCGGCAGGTAGGCGCCGCCGGCCTTGAGCACGCCCAGCAGCGCGACGATCAGGTCGGCGCCGCGTTCCAGGCACACGCCGACCACCGACTCGGGGCCGACCCCGCGCCCGGCCAGCAGTCGCGCCAGCCGTTCCGACCGCTCGTCGAGCTCGGCGTAGGTCAGCTCCGCGTCGTCCGCCGACACCGCGACGGCGGCGGGCGTTCGCGCGGCCTGGACCTCGAACAGGTCGGCCACGGTCGCGGGTGGCACGTCGGGTGCCGCGGTGTCGTTCCAGCCGGTCAGGACGCTGTGGCGCTCGGCGGGGTCGAGGACGTCCAGGGCGCTGAGGCGTACCAGGGGGTCGTGGGAGACGGTGTCCAGCACGCGCGCCAGCCGTCCGGCCAGCGCGGCGACGGTGGCGGGTTCGAACAGGTCCGCCGCGGCGGTGATCAGGGCCCGCACGCCGGCCGGGGCGCCGTCCGCGTCGAACGCCTCGCCCATGATGACGTCCAGGTCGAACTTGGCCGTGGACCCGTTCGCCTGCACGAGCTCGGTGCGCAGGCCGGGCAGGTCGAGATCCTCGTCGAGGGTGTTCTGCAGGGTCAGCATGACCTGGAACAGGGCGTGGCGGGCCATCGACCGGCTCGGCGCCAGCTCCTCGACGAGCCGCTCGAACGGCACGTCCTGGTGGGCGAACGCGCTCAGGCCGGTCTCCCGCACACGGCCCAGCACCTCGGCGAACGTGGGGTCGCCGGACAGGTCGGTACGCAGGACGAGCGTGTTGACGAAGGAGCCGACCAGGTCGTCGAGGGCCTCGTCGGTGCGGCCCGCGTTCGGGGAGCCGATGGGGATGTCGGTGCCCGCGCCGAGCCGGGACAGCAGCATGGAGAGCGCGGCCTGCAGGACCATGAACATGGTGACGCCCTCGGCGCGGGCCACCTGCGCCAGCCGGGCATGCGTCCCGGCGGTGACCTCCATGGGCACGGGGTGGCCGCGGTGGGAGGCGACGGCCGGGCGCGGGTGGTCGAACGGCAGCGGCAGCTCCTCCGGCGCGCCGGCCAGCGCCTGCCGCCAGTGGGCGACCTGACCGGAGATGACGCTGTCCGGGTCCCGCTCGTCGCCGAGCAGCTCGCGCTGCCACAGGGTGTAGTCGGCGTACTGGAGCGGCAGCGGCGCCCACCGCGGCGGCCGGCCCGCGTGGCGCGCGGCGTAGGCGACGGACAGGTCGCGGGCCAGCGGCCCGGTGGACGCGCCGTCGCTCGCGATGTGGTGGATCGTCACGGCCAGCACGTGCTCGTCCGGTGCCAGGCGGAACAGCCACGCCCGGAAGGGCACCTCGCGGGCCAGGTCGAACACGTGCCCGGCGGTGGCGGCGACCGCTTCGTCCAGCCGCGCGGGCGGGACGTCGGCGATCTCCAGCTCGATGGCCAGCTCCGCGAGCGGAACGACCTCCTGGTACGGCTCCCCGTCGGCGGCCGGGAACCGGGTGCGCAGCACCTCGTGCCGCCCCACGACGTCGCGCAGCGCCAGGCGGAGCGCGCCGAGGTCCAAGGGGCCGCGCAGGCGCATCGCGACCGGCATGTTGTAGGTGGCGCTCGGGCCCTCGAGCTGGCCGATGAACCAAAGACGGCGTTGCGCGAACGACAGCGGCACCCGCTCCGGGCGCTCCACGCGCGTGAGCGCGGCCCGCACGGCGGTGCCGGAGCGGCGGGTCGCGTCGAGGTGGGCGGCGAGCCCGGCCACGGTCGGCGCCTCGAACAGCGCCCGCAGCGGCACCTCCGTCTTCAGGACCGTCCGCACCCGGCTGATCACCCGCACCGCGAGCAGCGAGTGGCCGCCGAGCGCGAAGAAGTCGTCGTCCACGCCGACCTCGCGCAGGCCGAGGACCTGGGCGAACAGACCGCACAGGATCTCCTCCTGCGGGGTGGCGGGACGGGCGGCCTGCCCGGCCGCATGGTCGGGCACGGGCAGGGCCCTGCGGTCGAGCTTGCCGTTGACCGTGATCGGCAGCGCGTCCATGGTGACGACGGCCGCGGGCACCATGTGGCCGGGCAGCCGCTCGGCGGCGTGGCGCCGTACGGACTCACGGAGCTGCGCCGGCGCGACCGGATCGCCGGCGTCGTCCCCGGCCGGTACGACGTAGGCGACGAGGCGGACGTCGCCCGGGGTGTCCTCGCGGGCGATCACCGCC
The DNA here is from genome assembly GCF_040605375.1 of Nonomuraea sp. NPDC005650. Taxonomy (NCBI): domain Bacteria; kingdom Bacillati; phylum Actinomycetota; class Actinomycetes; order Streptosporangiales; family Streptosporangiaceae; genus Nonomuraea; species Nonomuraea sp. NPDC005650. Next base: position 378,221 of record NZ_JBEXCR010000008.1, on the reverse strand, counting down.
GCCTGCCCGACCAGCGGGTGGACGGCGATCACGGCCTGCACCTCGCCCGGCTCGATCCGGAAGCCGCGGATCTTCACCTGGTCGTCCAGCCGCCCGGCGAAGACGAGCTCGCCGTCGGCGTTCCACCGCACCCGGTCGCCGGTGCGGTACATCCGCGTACCGGCCGGCCCGAACGGATCGGCCACGAACCGCTCCGCGCTCAGCCCGGGGCGGCCCAGGTAGCCGCGGGCCAGCCCGGCCCCGGCGACGTACAGCTCGCCCGCCACGCCGACCGGGACCGGCGCGAGGTGCTCGTCCACCACGTACACCTGCGTGTTGGCGATCGGCGTGCCGATCGGCACGTCGTCCAGGCCCGCGCGGCACTCCCACACCGCCGCGTCCACGGTGGTCTCGGTGGGACCGTAGGAGTTGAACATCTCCCGGCCGGGCGCCCACCGCTCGACCAGCTCGGGCGGCAGGGCCTCGCCGCCCACGTCGATGACGACGCCGTCGGGGACCGCGCCGGCCTCCATGCTGGCGAGCACGGCGGGCGGGAAGGCGGCGTGCGTGATCCCTTCGCCGGCGATGAACGCCGCCAGCTCGGCGCCGAGCCGCCGGTGCGGCGGGACGACGACGAGGGTTGCGCCGGCGGGCAGGGCCAGCGCCCATTCGGAGCAGAACATGTCGAAGCTGACGGAGGCGAACTGCAGCATCCGCGACCCGGGCCCGACCTTCGTCGGGTAACGGCGGGCGAGCGCCTCCGCCGTGTTGGCGAACCCCTCGTGGGTCAGCATCACGCCCTTGGGGCGGCCGGTCGAGCCGGAGGTGTAGATCACGTACGCGGGGTGGGCGGGCAGCACCCGCGCCCCCAGGTCGTCCCCGGGCAGCCCGCGCAGCGCCGTGATCGTCTCGGCCGAGTCCACGAGCACCGCGCCGGGCACCGCCCGCGCCGTCCCCGCCGTGGCGAGCACCACCGCCGGCACCGCGTCCTCCAGCATGTACGCGATCCGCTCGGCCGGGTACTCCGGGTCCACGGGCAGGTACGCGCCTCCCGCCTTCAACACGCCCAGCACCGCGGCCATCAGCTCGACACCGCGCTCCATCACCAGCGCGACCACCGACTCCGGGCCCACGCCCCGCCCGGCCAGCAGCCGCGCCAGCCGGTTGGCCCGCGCGTTCAGCTCCGCGTACGTGAGGGATTCCCCGTCGGAGGTCACCGCGATCGCGTCCGGGGTCCGGGCCGCCTGGTCCTCGAACAGCTCGGTCACCGTTGCCGGGCGGACCTGGACCGTCGTGTCGTTCCAGGCGTGCAGCAACCGCTCGCGTTCGGCGTCGTCCAGCACGTCCACGGCGCTCAGCGGCAGGTCCGGGTCGCCGTCGTCCAGTATCGCCTCCAGCGCGGAGACCAGATTGCCCGCGGTGGTGCGCAGCAGCGTGCCGACGGCCCGCGGGTCGATCGGCGCGACGGCGTCCACGGCCAGCGAGAGCCGGTCGCCGCCGTCGTCGACCGAGACGGTGAGCGGATAGTTGTCGCGGTCCTCGGAGTGGCGCAGCCTGATGCCCGCCATCGCGTCGTCCGCGTCCTGCGACGCGCCCGTGTTGTGGCGGTAGTTGAACAGGGCCGTGAACAGCGGCGTGACACCGGCGGCCTGCTGCGCGACCGCCAGCGAGGCGTGCTCGTGCCGGACGAGCCCGGCGAGCTGGCCGCGCATCGCGGCGACCGCTTCGAGCACGCCGGTCCCGTCGGTGCGGACGCGTACCGGGAGGGTGTTCATGTACGGGCCCGGCACGCGCTCGGAGCCGGTGCCCGCGTTCATGCGGCCGAACAGCACCGAGCCGAACACCACGTCGTCGCGGCCGGACAGCACGGAGAGCAGCCTGGCCCAGGCCACGTGCAGGATAGTCGCCGGGCTGGCGCTGACGCGCCTGGAGATCTCGCGCACCCGCCGGTCCAGCTCCACCGGGAACGGCACGATCTCGCGTACGGAGGCGGTGCCGTGGCCGCGCACGTCCAGCACGCCGTAGGGGGCGGTCGGCTCGGTCACGTCGCCGAGCAGGCCGGCGAAGTACCGCTCGTGCTCGGCGCGGCTGACGGCGCCTCGGGCCTGGGCCACGAAGGTGCGGAACGGCAGCGGCTCGGGCAGGTCGGCGCCGCGTCCCGCGAGGAACGCCCGCACCTCCTCGATCACCACTTCGAGCGCGGTGTGGTCCTGCGCCATGTGATGCACCCGCACCAGCCCCAGCCATCGGGCGGTGCCGGGGACGGGCGTGCGGTGGATGCTCATCAGCGGCGCCCGGCCGAGGTCCATCGTCCGGCCGACGTGCGCCACCAGGCGTTCGGCGAGGTCGCCTCCCTGCGGGTCGAGCGCCACGTCGCCGTCCTGCGGGTCGAGCGCCACGTCGCCGTCCTGCGGGTCGAGCGCCACCTCGTGCACGGGGAGCGCCGCCCGCCGCCACACGACCTGGACGGGCTCACGCAGCCCTTCCCAGACGATCGAGGTGCGGTAGATGTCGTGGCGGTTCACGACCTGCTGGAGTGCGTCGGCGAAGGCGTCCAGCCGGGCGCGGGAGTCGAACTCGACCACGGTGGGCTGCACGTAGGCGTCCTGGCCGTCCTCGGCGAGCAGGTGGTGGAACAGGAGCCCTTCCTGCAGGGGTGCGAGGGGGTAGATGTCGGCGACGTTCGCGGCGCCGCCTTCGACCGTGGCCATGATCCGGTCGATCTCCTCCGCCGTCAGCTCGACCAGCGGCAGCATCTCCGGTGTGATCGCGGTGGCGTCCGCCGGGATCGCGTTGTCCGGCACCGCCACCCGCGCCTCGCCGACCGACCGCGCCAACCCGGCCGGTGTCGGCGCCTGGAAGAACGAACGCACCGACACCGACACCCCACGCGCCTGCAACAACGCCACCACCCGGATCGCCAGCAGCGACTGGCCGCCGAGCGCGAAGAAGTCATCCTCCACTCCCACGCTTTCGACGCCCAGCACTTCGGCGAACGCGGCGCACACCACTTCTTCCCGGGCGTCGGCAGGCCCCCGCCCCGCCTTGGCCGCGTACTCCGGGACGGGCAGGGCCGCGCGATCCACCTTCCCGTTCGCCGTCAACGGCAGCGCCTCCAGCACCACCACCGCCGACGGCACCATGTACTCGGGCAGCCGCTCGCCCAGGAAACGCCGGGCCGTCTCGCTCAGGCCGGTCTCCCGTGCGTCCGCCGGGACCACGTAGGCCGCCAACCGCACATCCCCCGGCGCGTCCTCCCGTGCCACCACCGCGACCTGCCCGACCCCCGGACAACCCGCCAGCACCGCGCCGACCTCGCCCGGTTCCACCCGGAATCCCCGTATCTTCACCTGATCGTCCACCCGGCCCAGGAAGACGAGCCGGCCGTCGGCGGACCAGCGCACCCGGTCCCCGGTCCGGTACATCCGCCCGTCCTCGAACGGGCAGGCCACGAACCGCTCACCCGTCAGCGCCGGACGCCCCGCGTATCCTCGCGCCACGCCAGCACCCGCCACGTACAACTCGCCGGCCACCCCCGCCGGCACCGGCGAGAGCCGCTCATCCAGGACATACACCCGCGTGTTGGCCACCGGCGGCCCGACCACCGGCCCCGCGGCACCGCCGATCCGCGCGACCGCGGTATCCACCGTGCACTCGCTCGGACCGTAGAAATTGAACCCCCGCACATCGGACGCGGCCAGCCGCTCCCACAACCCTCGCGGCACCGCCTCCCCGCCCACGCCCAGCCGCTTCAGCCCGGTCCGCTCCAGCAGCCCCGCCTCCACCAGCACCTGCGCGTACGAGGGCGTCACCTCGGCGAAATCCACCCCGCCATCGGCCAGCCACCCCACCAGCCGGCCCGCGTCCAGCCACGTCTCCCCGTCCACCACATGCAGCTCATGGCCGGTGAACAACGCCGCCAGCTGGTTCCACGACGCGTCGAACGACACCGACGTCGTCAACGCCACCCGCGACCGCCCCGGCCCCGCCAGCACGTTCTCACCCAGCCATCCGCACAGGCTCACCACCCCGCGATGCGGCACCACCACCCCCTTCGGCCGCCCCGTCGACCCCGACGTGTACACCACGTACGCCGCGTTCCCGCTGGCCACCTGAACGCCCAGCGCGGCTCCGGCCTGACCCGCCAGCTCGGCGACCACGGCCGGATCGTCCAGCGCCACCACGTCACCCGTGACCACACCCGCCGTCCGGGCCGACGCCAGGACCACCACCGGCGCGGCATCGGCCACCATCCACCGCAGCCGCTCCACCGGATACGCCGGATCCAGCGCCACATAGGCGCCACCCGCCTTGAGCACCGCCAGCAACGCCACGATCAGGTCGGCGCCGCGCTCTAGGCAGACGCCGACCACCGACTCCGGCCCGACGCCCCTGACGGCCAGCAACCGCGCCAGCCGGTTCGCCCGCTCCTCCACCTGCGCGTACGACAGGCCCACCCCATCGGCCACCAGCGCGACCGCTTCCGGCGACCGCGCCACCTGCGCCTCGAACAGCTCCACCAACGACTCGGCGCCCACCTCGGCCGCCGTGTCGTTCCACGCCACCAGCACCCGATGCCGCTCGGCCTCGTCCAGCACCTCGACCCCGCTCAACCGGGTCGACGGCTCGGCGGTCACCGCAGCCAGCACCCCTGCCAACCGCGCCACCAGCAGCTCCGCCGAGTGCCGGTCGAACAGGTCGGCCGCCGCCACCAGCGACCCCCGCAACCCGCCCGACCCCGGCAGCTCCACCACCGTGAAGTCCAGGTCGAACTTGGCCGCCGACGCCCCCGGCGAGATCCCCTCAGCCCGTACTCCTTGCAGGTCCAGCACCGCCTCGGCGTTGTTCTGGACCTTGAACATCACCTGGAACAGCGGATGCCGCGCCATCGACCGCGACGGCGCCAGCTCCTCCACCAACCGCTCGAACGGCACGTCCTGGTGATCGAACGCCGCCAGGCTCCGCTCCCGGACCCGCCCCAGCAGCTCACGGAACGTCGGGTCCCCGGACAGGTCCGTACGCACGACGAGCGTGTTGATGAAGAAGCCGACGAGCTCGTTCAGCGCCTCGTCGTTCCGCCCGGCGTTCGCCGCTCCCATCGGGATGTCGGTTCCGGCCCCGAGCCGGGACAGCAGCATGGCGAGCGCGGCCTGCACCACCATGTAGGTGGTGACGCCTTCGCCCCGCGCCAGTTCCGCCAGCCGCGCGTGCACGTCGGCCGGCACCTCGATCGGCACCAGGTGCCCGCGATGCGAGGCCACCTCCGGCCGCGGCCGGTCGAAGGGCAGCTCCAGCGCCTCCGGCGCCCCGGCCAGCGCTTCCCGCCAGTACGCGACCTGCCCGGAGATCACGCTTTCCGGATCCCGCTCATCGCCGAGCGACTCCCGCTGCCACAACGCGTAGTCGGCGTACTGCACGGGCAGCGGCTGCCACTCTGGAGCCGTACCCGCGCGTCTGGCGCGGTAGGCCGCGGAGAGGTCCGCGGCCAGCGGCCCCATCGAGGCCCCGTCCCCGGCGATGTGATGGACCACGACCACCAGCGCGTGCTCGCCCGCCGCCGCCGAGAACAACCACGCCCGGATCGGCACCTCCGACGACAGGTCGAAGGCGTACCCGGCCGCCTCGGCGACGGCGCCGGGCAGCTCCGCGGCGGTGACGTCGATCACCGGGAGCTCCCAGTCGAGCTCCTCGACCGGGAGGATCCGCTGGCAGGGCTCGCCGTCGACCACGGGGAAGATCGTGCGCAGCACCTCGTGCCGCCCGATCACGTCCCGGAACGCCGCGCCGAGCGCCGCCACGTCCACGTCCCCTGACAGGGACAACGACACCGGGATGTTGTACGTCGCGCTCGGCCCTTCGAGCTGGCCGATGAACCAGAGCCGCTGCTGCGCGTACGACAGGGGCACCCGCTCCGGCCGCTCCATCCGCGCGAGCCCCTTGCGGGCGGCCTCGGCACCGGCCAGCCGGGAGGCGAGCCGCGCGACCGTGGGCGCCTCGAACAGGTCCTTCAACGGCACTTCCACACCGAGCACCGCCCGGATCCGGCTGACCATCCGCACCGCCAGGAGCGAATGCCCGCCGAGCTGGAAGAAGTCGTCATCGACCCCGACGCTCTCCAGGCGGAGCACCTGCGCGAACGCCTCGCACAGCACCTCCTCCTCACGGGTGCCCGGCCGCCGCCCGGAACTCACGGTGTACGCGGGAGCAGGCAGAGCCTTGCGATCGAGCTTGCCGTTGACCGACACCGGCAGCGCGTCCAGCACCACCACGGCGGACGGCACCATGTACTCCGGCAACCGCTCCGCGGCGAACCCCCGCACCACCTCCACATCGACCGCCCCACCGTCAGTGGGAACCACATAGGCCACCAGCCGCACATCCCCCGGCACATCCTCCCGAGGCACCACCGCCACCTGCCCCACCTCGGGACAGGCGGCCAGGACCAGGCTGATCTCGCTGGGCTCGACCCGGAACCCGCGGATCTTGACCTGGTCGTCGGCACGCCCGGCGAACAGCAGCTCACCGTCGGCCGTCCAGCTCACCCGGTCCCCGGTCCGGTACATCCGCTCACCCGGGCCGAACGGGCACGCGACGAACCGCTCGGCCGTCAGCCCGGGACGGCCGATATAGCCGCGGGTGACCTGCACCCCGGCGATGTGCAGCTCGCCGACCACGCCCGGTGGCACCGGCCGGAGGAACTCATCCAGCACGTACGCCCGGGTGTTGGCCACCGGCCGCCCGATCGGCACGGAGCTCCCCGCCCAGTCAGGCGGGCACTCCCAGGCGGTGACCTCGATCGACGCCTCGGTGGGCCCGTAGTAGTTCTCCAGCCGCACGCCGTCCAGCACCTCGAAGAACCGCCGCGTCGCGTGGAGCGGCAGCGCCTCACCCGAACAGGCCACCCATTGCAGGCCGCCGCACTGTGCGGCGGCCGGCTCGGCCAGGAACACCTCCAACATCGACGGCACGAAATGCGCCACCTTCACGTTCTCCCGCTGGATCAACTCCGCCAGATAAGCAGCATCCCGCTGCCCACCGGGCCGCGCCAGCACCAGCACCCCGCCCCACAGCAGCGGCCAGAAGAACTCCCACACCGACACGTCGAACCCGAACGACGTCTTCTGCAACACCCGGGTCCCCTGCGGCAACCCCAACCGCTCCTGCATCCAAGCCAGCCGGTTCACCACCCCCGCATGCGGCACCACCACACCCTTGGGCCGCCCCGTCGAGCCCGACGTGAACATCACATACGCCGCATTCCCCCCATCCAGCGCGCCACCGCGCTCGTCTTCCCTCAGCGGCTCGCCCGACAGCCCCGCCGCATCCTCCACCCCAACCCGCACCGCACCGGCAGGCAGCCCCACCCCCGCCGAAGCGATCACACACACAGCACCGGCCTGACCCACCAGGTACGCCATCCGCTCCACCGGGTAATCCGGATCCACCGGCAGATAAGCGGCCCCCGCCTTCAACACCGCCAGCAACGCCACCACCAGATCGACACCACGCTCCAAACACACCCCCACCACCGACTCCACCCCGACACCGTGAGCCACCAGCAGCCGCGCCAGCCGGTTCGCCCGCGCGTCCACCTCCGCGAAAGACAGCTCCATCCCGTCGCCGACCACCGCCACCGCATCCGGCGCCGAAGCCACCCGCGCCTCGAACAACTCCGCCAACGTCCCGGACGGCCTATCGGCAGAGGTGTCATTCCACTCCTCCACCACCAGCCGCCGCTCCTCCGCGTCCAGCACGTCCACGCCGCTCAGCCGGGTCGCCGGCTCAGCGGTCAGCACGTCCAGCACCCGCATCCACCGCGCCACCAGCGTTTCGGCCGACGCCCGGTCGAACAGATCCGCGGCTGCCCGCAGCGCGCCGCGCAGCCCCGACGGGTCTCCCGAGGAGCCGGACATCTCGGTCAGGCTCAGCTCCAGGTCGAACTTGGCCGGCGCCTCCTCCAGCGGCATCCCGGCAACCCGCACGCCGGGCAGTTCCAGCGCCGCCTCACCGGTGTTCTGCAGCGTGAGCAGCACCTGGAACAGCGGATGCCGGGCCATCGACCGCGCGGGCGCCAGCTCCTCGACCAGCCGCTCGAACGGCACATCCTGGTGGTCGAAGGCGGCCAGGCTCGACTCCCGCACCCGCCCCAGCAGCTCACGGAACGTCGGGTTCCCGGACAGATCGGTGCGCAGGACGAGCGTGTTGACGAAGAAGCCGACGAGGTCGTTCAGTGCCTCGTCCATGCGTCCCGCGTTCGGCGACCCGATCGGGATGTCGTTCCCGGCTCCGAGCCGCGACAGCAGCACGGCGAGCGCGGCCTGCACCACCATGAACGTCGTGACGCCCTCGGCCCGCGCCACTTCCACCAGCCGCGCGTGCACCTCGGCCGGAACCTCGACCGGCACGGTGTGCCCCCGGTAGGAGGCCACCGCCGCCCGCGGCCGGTCAACCGGAAGCGCGAGCTCCTCCGGCAGGCCGGTCAGCACGTCCCGCCAGTAGCCGAGCTGCCGTGCGATCACGCTGTCGTCGTCCTGGTCGTCGCCCAGCAGTTCCCGCTGCCACAACGCGTAATCCGCGTACTGCACCGGCAACGGCTCCCACCGCGGAGCCGCGCCACCGCACCGGGCCGCGTACGCCACCGACACATCCCGCGCCAGCAGCCCCAACGACCACGCGTCACCGGCGATGTGATGAACGACCACCACCAGCACCTGCTCGTCCGCCGACTCCGACAGCAACCACGCCCGGATCGGCACCTCACCCGCCAGATCGAACACCTGGCCCACCGCCGCGCGGGTCATTCCCTCAAGGTCCTCCGGCGCCACCTCAACCGCGGTCAGCTCCCATTCGAGCTCGTCCAGCGGCAGAATCCGCTGACGGGGCTCACCGTCCGCAGCGGGGAAGACCGTCCGCAGCACCTCGTGCCGCCCGATCACATCCCGCAGCGCCGCGTTCAACGCCGCCCGGTCGACACCGCCGGACAGCCGGAGCACGACCGGCACGTTGTAGGTCGCGCTCGGCCCTTCGAGCTGGCCGATGAACCACAACCGCTGCTGCGCGAACGACAACGGCACGTGCTCCGGCCGCCGCTCCACCGCCCGCAGCGCCCGCCGTGCCACCGCGGCGCCCTCAAGCCGGCCCGCCAGCCCCGCCACCGTCGGCGCCTCGAACAACAGGCGCAGCGGCACCTCCATCCCCAGCACCGCCCGCACCCGGCTGACCAGCCGCACCGCCAGCAGCGAATGCCCGCCCAGCCGGAAGAAGTCGTCCTCCACGCCCACCTCGGAGGCCCCCAGCACCTCGGCGAAGGCCCGGCACAGCAGCTCCTCCAGCACCGTGGCGGGAGCCCGCCCCGCGACCGTCTTCTGTTCCAGCGCCGGCAGGGCCTCGCGGTCCACCTTGCCGTTCGCGGTCAGCGGCAGCGCGTCGAGCACGACCACCGCGGACGGCAGCATGTACTTGGGCAGCCGGTCGGCGGCGTAGCGGTGCACCAGGCGAGGCTGCACGTCCTTGCCCACGACATAGGCCACCAGCCGGACGTCGCCGGGGGTGTCCTCACGGGCGATCACCGCCGCCTGGGACACCTGCGGATGCGCCACCACCACGGCCTGCACCTCACCCGGCTCGATCCGGAACTCACCGATCTTCACCTGGTCATCGGCCCGCCCGAGGTACTCCAGGTTCCCGTCGTTGCGCCGGCGGGCGATGTCGCCGCTGCGGTACATCCTGGCGCCGGGCTCGTACGGGCAAGCCACGAACCGCTCGGCCGTCAGATCGGCCCGGCCCGCGTATCCCCGGGCCACCTGCGCACCGGCGATGTACAACTCACCCGCCACCCCGGGCGGAACCGGCCGCAACCACTCATCCAGCACATACAACCGGCAATTGGCGATCGGCCGACCGATCGGCACCGACTCACCGACCTCATCACCCGCCCGCACCTCAAACACACAACACCCGACCGTCGTCTCCGTCGGCCCGTACTCATTCACCACCACCGACCCCGGCGACCGGCCCAACCACGACCTAACCGCCGCGCCCGACAACGCCTCCCCACCCACCACCCACGTCCGCCCGACATCCCCCCGCACCGTCTCGCCCAGCAACGCCAGATGCGCCGGAACAACCTTCACCAACCCACCCGACAAAACCCCCGCCGGCCCTTCAGCACTCACCACCACCGCCGCCCCCGACACCAACGGCACCCACAAACTCGTCACCGTCAGATCGAAGGCCACCGAAGAATGCAGCGGCGCCCCCTCACCCACCCCGTAAGCCCCGGACGCCCACCCCACGTAATTCGCCAGCGCGGCCTGGGGCACCACCACACCCTTCGGACGCCCCGTCGACCCTGACGTATAGATGACGTACGCCGCCTGCCCGCCGGCCGTCACCCGCTCAGGCCGCACGGCAGGGGCCGCCGCCGGCCGCCGCGTCGTCACCGCGTCGTCGAGCACGAGCAGCCGCGCCGGTCCCTCCGTCAGCTCCTCCGCGATCTCCTCGCTGGTGACGGTCAGCACGGCCCGGCTGTCGGCCAGCATGAACGCGATCCGCTCCACCGGCAGCCCGGGCTCGATCGGCACATACGCCGCCCCCGCCTTCCACACCGCCAGCAACGCGACGACCAGCTCGACCCCGCGTTCCAGGCACACCCCCACCACGGACTCGACCCCCACCCCCTCGCTCACCAGCACCTGCGCCAGCCGATCGGCCCGCTCGTCCACCTCCGCGTACGACGCCCGCCCACCGGCCCACCGCACCGCCACCGCCTCGGGCGTCCGAGCCGCCTGCGCCTCGAACAGCTCCACCACCGCAGCGCCGGTGTCGCCGGCAGTGTCGCCAGCAGTGTCGTTCCACTCCTCCAGCACCCGCCGCCGCTCCTCACCGTCGAGAAGCTCCACCCCGCTCAACCGCACCAGCGGCTCGGCGGTCACCAGCTCCAGCACCCGCGCCAGGCGAGCCACCAGCGCCTCGGCCGACCTCCGATCGAACAGATCCGCGGCAGCCACCATCGCCCCCCGCAGTCCGGCCGGTGCCCCGTTCGCGTCGAACTCCTCGCCGACCAGCACCTCAAGGTCGAACTTCGCCGCCGATTCGCCCGCCGGCATCCCCGTGGCCCGCACACCCGGCAGCGCCAGCGCCGCCTCGCCCGTGTTCTGCAGGTTCAGCATCACCTGGAACAGCGGATGCCGCGCCATCGACCGCGACGGCGCCAGCTCCTCCACCAGCCGCTCGAACGGCACATCCTGGTGATCGAACGCCGACAGGCTGGACTCCCGCATCCGGTCCAGCAGCTCGCGGAACGTCGGATCCCCCGACAGGTCGGCCCGCAGCACCAGCGTGTTGACGAAGAACCCGATCAGGTCCTCCAACGCCTCATCCGTACGCCCGGCGTTGGCCGACCCGATCGGAATGTCGACCCCCGCCCCCAACCGCGACAACAGGACCGCCAGCGCGGCCTGCACCACCATGAACGTGGTCACGCCCTCGGCCCGCGCCACCTCCACCACCCGCGCGTGCACCTCGGCCGAGACCTCCACCGGCACCGAGTGCCCCCGATAGGACGCCACCGCCGGACGCGGCCGGTCGAAGGGCAACGCCAGCTCCTCCGGCGCGCCGGACAACGCCCCCCGCCAGAAGGCGAGCTGCTCCGAGATCACGCTCTCCGGATCCCGCCGATCCCCGAGCAGCTCCCGCTGCCACAACGCATAATCCGCGTACTGCACAGCGAGCGGCTCCCACCCCGGAGCCGAACCCCCGCACCGAGCCGCATAAGCCACCGACACATCCCGGCCCAACGGCCCCAGCGACCACGCGTCGCCCGCGATGTGATGGACGACCACCACCAGCACATGCTCATCCCTTGACAGCGAGAACAGCCACGCCCGCACCGGCACCTCGACCGACAGATCGAACACATACCCCGCGGCCGCGTCGATCGCCTCCGCCAGCTCCTCGGGCGCCACCTCGGCCACCGCCAGCTCCCAGGCCAGCTCGGCCGGCGGCAGGATGTGCTGATGGGGCTCGTCGTCCACGGCGGGGAAGATCGTGCGCAGCACCTCGTGCCGCCCGATCACGTCCCGCAGCGCCGCGTCGAGCGCCACCCGGTCCACCTCGCCGGCCAGCCGCTGCGCGATCCGGATGTTGTAGATCGCACTCGGGCCTTCCAGCTGCCCGATGAACCAGAGCCGTCGCTGCGCGAATGACAACGGAATCATCAGGAACCCTCCCGGGTACGCATCGGCCGTAGCGCCGGCCTGGCCGGCTTCTTGTCTCCGAACTGGCGTGCGAGCTCAGCCACCGTCCGCGCCTTGAAGAGCGTCCGCAACGGCACCTCGACGCCGAGCGCCGTACGCACCCGGCTGACGAACCGCACCGCCAGCAACGAATGCCCGCCCAGCGCGAAGAAGTCGTCATCCACCCCGACCGCGGGCAGCCCGAGCACCTGGGCGAACAGGTCGCACAGGATCTCCTCCCGCGCGTCGGCCGGCCCTCGGCCGGCTCCCGCCTTGTACGCGGGCGCGGGCAGGGCCTTGCGATCGAGTTTGCCGCTGGTGGTCACGGGCAGGGCGTCCAGCGTCACGATGGCGGAGGGCACCATGTGCGCCGGCAGCCGCTCGGCCGCGAACGCCCGCACCGACTCCGCCAGCCGCGCGTCGTCCTCCTCCGGAACGACGTAGGCGACCAGGGACTTCTCGCCCGGCACATCCTCCCGGGCGATCACCGCCGCCTGGACCACGCGGGGGTGGGCGGCCACGGCCGCCTGCACCTCGCCCGGCTCGATCCGGAACCCCCGGATCTTGACCTGATCATCACTGCGTCCGGCGAACACCAGCCGTCCGGCCTCGGTCCACCGCACCCGGTCCCCGGTCCGATACATCCGCTCACCCACCGGGCCGAACGGATCGGCCAGGAACCGCTCGGCGCTCAATCCCGGGCGACCGGCGTACCCGCGGGCCACCTGCGCGCCGGCAAGGTACAGATCCCCGGCCACCCCGGGCGGCACCGGCCGGAGGAAGCCATCCAGCACGTACGCCCGCGTGTTCACGTTGGGCCGGCCGATCGACACCTCGTCCCCCGACATCGGCTCGTCCGTCATCGCCGAACAGACCGTCACCTCGGTCGGGCCGTAGGCGTTCACCAGCCGGCGCCCCACACCCCATCGCGCCACCAGCTCCGGCCCCAGCGCCTCTCCGCCGGCCACCAGCGTCCGTATGCCGGCCAGATCCGCGGGCGCCAGCACGCTCAGCGACGAGGGCGGCACCAGCGCGTGACTCACCTCGAGCCGGGCCACGACCTCGGCCAGTCCGGCGCCCGGCAGCAGGTCCTGCGCGTCCGCCACCACCAGGCAGCCGCCCGACCACAACGCCACCAGCACCTCCCAGCAGGCGGCGTCAAACCCCGGCGAGGCGAGTTGCAGCACCCGGTCCCCGGCTTCCACCTGCCATCCCCCGGCCGTGATCAGATTGACCGCACCGTCATGGGTGACCATCACCCCCTTGGGGCGCCCGGTCGACCCCGACGTGTAGATCACGTACGCCATGCACCCCGGCACCAGCCGCCCGATGCGTTCCCCGGCGGTCAGCCCCGCACCGGCCAGCCCGGCCAGCTCCGTCACGACCGCCGGATCGTCGAGCACCACCTTCTGCACGCCCTCAGGCGACCGCCCGGCCAGCGCCGAGGAGGTCACCACCGTCGCCGCCCCCGCGTCGGCCAGGGAGAACGCGATCCGATCCGCCGGGTACACCGGATCGAGCGGCAGGAACGCGGCCCCCGCCTTCAACACGCCCAACACCGCGACGACCCACTCCACCCCCCGCCCCAGCACCAGGCCGACCGTCGACTCCACCTTCACGCCTCGGCCGACCAGCAACCGGGCCAGCCGGTTCGCCCGCTCGTCCAGCGCCGCGTACGACAGCTCCACCTGTCCGGAAGCCACCGCGACCACCTCAGGCGTCCGCCTCGCCTGCGCCTCGAACAACTCGACCAGCGTCGCCGGCTCCACCTCCACCGCCGCGCCGTTCCACTCCGCCAGCACCCGGTGGCACTCGGCCTCGTCCAGCACGGACACGGCGTGCAGCGGCAGGTCAGACCCTTCGTCCAGCGCCAACTCCAGCGCGGACACCAGGTTCTCCGCCCCCGTCCGCACGAGCGCGCCCACGGCATGAGCGTCGATCGGTGCGACGGCGTCCACCGCCAGCCTGATGGCGTCGCCGTCGTCGTCCGCCAGCAGCGCGAGCGGATAGTTCGTGCGCTCGCGGGCGTACACGAGGCGGGCGCCCTCCATCGACTCGTCCCAGCGCCGGCCCAGGTCCTGTCCGGTGTTCCGCCGGTAGTTGAGGATGGTGGTGAACAGCGGCGTGTCCCCCGCCACCCCGCTCGCCTGCTGCGCCAGGGCCAGCGGGGCGTGCTCGTGCTCCAGCAGTTCTCCGAGCTGGGACCGCATCTCGAACACGGCGTCCCGCGCGCCGAGCAGGCCCGTGCGGACGCGTACCGGAAGCGTGTTGATGAACGGCCCGGGCACGCGGTCCGCGCCCATGCCGGCGTTCATCCGCCCGAACAGCACGGTGCCGAACACCACGTCGTCCCGGCCGGAGACCACCGCCACCACCCGGGCCCACACCACGTGCAGCACCGTCGCCGGGCTGACCCCCAGGCGCCGCGACACCTCGCGCAGGCGGTCGATCAGCTCCGGCGACGCCCCGATCTGCGCGCGCACGACGCCGGCGCCGTCGCCCCGCACATCCGCCACGCCGTACGGGGCGGTCGGCTCCTCGACGTCGCCCAGCAGCTCCCTGAAGTACCGCTCGTGCTCGGACCGCCGCACCCCGCCGCGGGCCTGCGCGACGAAGTCGCGGAACGGCAGCGGCCGCGGCAGTTCGTCACCCCGTCCGGTCATGATGGCGAGGATCTCCGCGAGCAGTACTTCCAGCGCGGTGCCGTCGCGCACCATGTGATGAGCGCGCACCAGCACCAGCCATCGGTCGCTCCGCGGCTCGGCCGCGATGTGGGCGTCGAGCATTGGCGGCCGCCCCAGGTCCATGGTCTGCCCGCCGGCCGCCACCAGCTCGGCCACCGGATCGGCGGCCCGCGGGTCCAGGGCCACCTCCTCGACCGGCAGTACGGCACGGCGCCACACCACCTGGACCGGCTCGCGCAGCCCTTCCCATACGTAGGAGGTGCGGTAGATGTCGTGCCGGGCCACCACCTGCTGCAGCGCGTCGAGGAAGGCGTCGAGCCGCGCTCTCGAATCGAACCGCAGCACAGCCGGCATCACGTATGCGTCGTCGCCGCCGTCCGCCAGCAGGTGGTGGAACAGCAGTCCTTCCTGGAGGGGCGCGAGCGGGTAGACGTCGGCCACGTTCGCCGCGCCGCCCTCGACGGTGGCCACGATCCGCGCCACCTCGTCGGCGTCCAGGTCCACCATCGGCAGCAGGTCCGGCGTGATGGCCGTGGCGTCCGCGGGGATCAGGTTGGCCGGCGGCACCACCCGTTCGATGCCCGCGGAACCGGCGAGCGCCGCCACCGTCGGCGTGTCGAACAACGTCCGCACCGACACGGAGACACCTCGGGTCCGCAGCAGCTCGACCAGCCGGACGGCGAGCAGTGAATGGCCGCCCAACTCGAAGAAGTCGTCATCGACCCCGACGGCGGGCACCCCGAGCACCTCGGCGAACGCGGCGCACAGCGCCTCCTCGCGCGGGCTGGACGGCCCGCGACCGGCTCCGGTGGTGGCGGCGCGGTCGGGTGCGGGCAGGGCGTGGCGGTCCAGCTTGCCGTTGGCCGTCAGCGGCAACGCGTCCAGCACCACCCAGGCCGACGGAACCATGTGGTCCGGCAGCCGCTCGGCCGCGAACGCGCGCACCACCGACGGCAGCTCACTGGCGCTCTCCGCATCCTGCGCCACCAGGTAACCGACCAGGCGCAGGTCACCCGGCGACTCCTCGCGGGCCACCACCGCGACCTGATCGACGCCCTGGCACCTGGCCAGCACGGCTCGGACCTCACCCGGCTCCACCCGGAAGCCACGGATCTTGACCTGGTCATCCACCCGCCCGGCGAAGACCAGCTCACCGTCGTGGGTCCAGCGAGCCCGGTCGCCGGTGCGATACATGCGCCCGCCGTCGAAGGGACAGGCCACGAACCGTTCACCCGTCAGGCTGAAGCGTCCGAGGTAGCCCCGGGCAAGCTGCGCCCCGGCGATGTAGAGCTCCCCGACCACGCCCGGAGGCACCGGTGCCAGGTTCTCGTCCAGCACGTACATGCGGGTGTTCGCGACCGGTGTCCCGATCGGGACCACTCCCCCGGCCCGCAGGCGGGTCGTCGCGACGCCGATGGTGGTCTCGGTGGGGCCGTAGTGGTTGAACACCGCGCAGCCACGCCGCCCGGCCGCCGTGAGCAGTTGCTCCACCCAGCCCGGCGCCGCCGCCTCCCCGCCCAGCACCAACGCCCGATCGGGCAGCAGCGGCTCCAGCTCGCCCAACGCCGCCAGGTGGGAAGGCACCATCTTCAGGTAGTCCACCTGCAACGCGCTCAGCGCGACCGGATCGGTGGCGGCGTCTTCCGGCACGATGTGCAATCGCCCACCCGTGGTCAGGGCGGCGAAGACGATCGTGTTGCCCAGGTCGGTCGCCTGCCCCTGCACCAGCGCGTACCGGCCCCCGGCCATCCCCAGCCGTCCGGGCACCGAAGCGACGTAGTTCGCCAGGCCGGCCTGGGTGACCACCACGCCCTTCGGCCTGCCTGTCGAGCCCGAGGTGTAGATGACATACGCGGCCTGCTCACCGAGCATCGCCCGCTCGGGCTTGGTGGCCGGCGCGGCGGCCAGCCGCATCTTCGTGAACGTGTCGTCCAGGGTGAGCATCCGGGCCCGGCCCGCGGGCAACTCCTCGGCGATCTCCTCACTCGTCACCGTGAGCACGGCGCGGCTGTCGGCCAGCATGAACGCGATCCGCTCCACCGGCTGTCGCGGATCGATCGGCACGTATGCCGCCCCGGCCTTCCACACCGCCAGCAGCGCCGCGATCAGATCGACGCCTCGCTCCAGGCACACCCCCACCACCGACTCGGCCCGAACCCCCTCGCCGATCAGGACATGCGCCAGCCGGTTCGCCCGCTCGTCCAACTCCGCATACGAGACCTCGACCCCGTCGGCGACCACCGCGACCGCGCCAGGCTCCTGCGCCTCGAACGACTCCACCACCGGAGTGTCGAGACCCTCGACCGCCGTGCTGTTCCAGTCCTCCACCACCAGACGCCGCTCCTCGGCGTCGAGCACGTCCACGCTGTTCAGCGGCAGATCCGGTCCGCCGTCCAGGGCCAGTTCCAGCGCGGCCACCAGGTTGTCGGTAGCGGTGCGGACCAGCAGCCCCACGCTCCGGGCGTCGATCGGCGCGACCGCGTCGACGGCCACCGACGTGCTGTCGCCGTTGTCATCGATCAGGATGACGAGGGGATAGTTGGTGCGCTCACGCACGGACAGCAGCCGCACGCCTTCCATCTCCCCGTCCACGCCGGCGCCGGTGTTGTGCCGGTAGTTCAGGAAGGAGGTGAACAGCGGCGTATCACCCGCCACCCCGCTGGCCTGCTGGGCCAGGGTGAGCGGCGCATGCTCGTGCTCCAGCAGCTTGCCAAGCTGGCCGCGCATGGCCGACACCGCCGCCAGCACACCGAGCTCGCCCGTACGCAACCGCACCGGCAACGTGTTCATGAACGGGCCCGGCACCCGATCCGCCCCGGCACCGGCATTCATCCGGCCGAACAGCACCGTGCCGAACACCACGTCCTGCCGGCCGGAAGCCGTAGCCAGAACCCGCGCCCACGCCACATGCAACACCGTCGCCGGGCTCACCCCAAGCCGCCGGGCCACCTCCCGCAACCGCCCATGCAACCCAGCGGCGAACGGCACCACCTCATGCACGGAATCGACACCGTCGCCCCGCACATCCACCAGCCCGAACGGCGCCGTCGGCTCCTGCACGTCACCCAGCAGCTCCGCGAAGTACCGCGAATGCTCGGCGTCCTCGACGCCACCGCGTGCCTGCGCCACGAAGTTCCGGAACGGCAGCGGCTCGGCCAGCTCCGCCCCCCGCCCGGCCAGGAACGCCCGCACCTCGGCGAGCAACACCTCCAGCGCGGTGTGATCCCTGACCACATGATGCATCCGCACAAGCACCAGCCACCGCTCACCACCCGGCACCGCCGCCACATGCACACCCATCAACGGCGCCCGATGAAGATCCATCACCGAACCCGCCAGCTCCACCAGCGCACCAGCAGGATCAACGCAGCCCGGCTCCAGCACCACTTCCTCGACCGGCAACACAGCCCGACGCCGCACCACCTGCACCGGCTCCCTGAGCCCCTCCCACACCAGCGACGTGCGATAGATGTCGTGCCGATCCACCACCCGCTGCAACGCCTCGACGAACTGCCCCACCCGCCCCCGCGAGTCGAACTCCAGCACCGCCCGCAGCACGTACGCGTCCTCACCGCCGTCGGCCAGCAAGTGGTGGAACAGCAACCCTTCCTGCAAGGGCGCCAGCGGATAGATGTCGGCCACGTTCGCCGCACCACCCTCGACCGTGGCCACGATCCGCTCGATCTCTTCGACGGTCAGCTCCACCAGGGGCAACATCTCCGGCGTGATGGCGGTCGCGTCGGCCGGGATTCGGTTCTCCGGAACCTCCACCTGCCGAGGCCCGGCCGCCGCAGCCAGCCCGGTCACCGTCGGCGTCTCGAACAACGCCCGCACCGACACCGACACACCACGCGACCGCAATATCTCCACGAGCCGGATCACCAGCAGCGAATGCCCGCCCAGCCGGAAGAAGTCGTCCTCCACCCCCACGCTGTCCAGCCCCAGCACCTCGGCGAAGGCCGCGCACAACACCTCTTCACGGAGGTTGGCGGGGGCACGGCCCACCCCGGCGGTGTAGTGAGGAGCCGGCAGAGCCTTGCGATCGAGCTTGCCGTTGACCGACACCGGCAGCGCCTCCAGCACCACCACAGCGGACGGCACCATGTATCCCGGCAACCGCTCCGCCGCAAACCCCCGCACCGCCTCGGCGTCGACCAGGGCAGGGACCACGTACGCCACCAGCCGCACGTCCCCCGGCACATCCTCCCGCGCCACCACCACGACCTGGCCGACACCAGGGCAAGCGGCCAGCACCGAACCGACCTCACCCGGCTCCACCCGGAACCCACGGATCTTGACCTGATCATCCACCCGACCGGCGAACAGGAGCTCGCCGTCGGCGTTCCAGCTCACCCGATCCCCGGTCCGATACATCCGCGCACCGGGCTCGAACGGACACGCCACAAACCGCTCGGCACTCAACCCCGCACGACCGACATAGCCGCGCGCCAGCTGTATCCCGGCCACGTACAACTCGCCCACCACCCCCGGCGGCACCGGCCGAAGGAACTCATCCAGCACAAACGCCCGCGTATTGGCCACCGGCCGCCCGATCGGCACCGACTCGCCGGGCACACACCGCCAGGCCGTCACATCGATCGAAGCTTCTGTCGGGCCGTAGTAGTTCTCCAGCCCCACCCCACCCAGCACCTCGAAGAACCGCCGCACCGCATGGGCCGGCAGCGCCTCACCCGAACACACCACCCATTCCAGGCCACCACACTGTGCAGCGGCCGGCTCAGCCAGGAACACCTCCAACATCGACGGCACAAAATGCGCCACCCGCACGTTCTCCCGCTGAATCAACTCCGCCAGATAAGCCGCATCCCGCTGCCCACCCGGCCGCGCCAACACCAACACCCCACCCCACAACAACGGCCAGAAGAACTCCCACACCGACACGTCGAACCCGAACGACGTCTTCTGCAGCACCCGCTCACCCGGGGCCAACCGCAAGCGCTCCTGCATCCAAACCAGCCGATTCACCACCCCGGCGTGCGGCACCACCACGCCCTTAGGCCGTCCGGTCGAGCCCGAGGTGAACATCACATACGCCGCGTTCCCCCCATCCAGCACGCCGCCGCGCTCGTCCTCCCTCAGCGGCTCGCCCGACAACCCCGCCGCATCCCCCACCCCGACCCGCACCACACCGGCAGGCAACCCCACCCCCGCCGAAGCAATCACACACGCAGCACCAGCCTGCTCCACCAGGTAGGCCATCCGCTCAGCCGGATACTCCGGGTCCACCGGCAGATAAGCGGCCCCGGCCTTCAACACGGCCAGCAGCGCCACCACCAGATCAACACCACGCTCCAAACACACCCCCACCACCGACTCCACCCCGACACCACGAGCCACCAGCAACCGCGCCAACCGATTCGCCCGCGCATCCACCTCCGCGAACGACAACTCCATCTCGTCGCCGACCACCGCCACCGCATCCGGCCCCGAAGCCACCCGCGCCTCGAACAACTCCGCCAACGTCCCGGACGGCCTATCGGCAGAGGTGTCATTCCACTCCTCCACCACCAGCCGCCGCGCCTTGGCATCCAGTACGTCCACGCTGTTCAGCGGCACGTCCGGTCCGCCGTCCAGGGCCAGTTCCAGCGCGACCACCAGATTGTCGGTAGCAGTACGGACCAGCAGCCCCACGCTCCGGGCGTCGATCGGCGCGACCGCATCGACACCCACTGACATGCTGTCGCCGTTGTCATCGATCAAGATGACCAGGGGATAGTTGGTGCGCTCGCGCACGAACAGCAGCCGCGCCCCCTCTATCTCCCCGTCCACGCCGGCGCCGGTGTTGTGCCGGTAGTTCAGGAAGGAAGTGAACAGCGGCGTATCACCCGCCACCCCGCTGGCCTGCTGCGCCAGGGTGAGCGGCGCATGCTCGTGCTCCAACAGCTCGGCAAGCTGGCCGCGCATGGCCGACACCGCCGCCAGCACACCAAGCTCACCCGTACGCAACCGCACCGGCAACGTGTTCATGAACGGGCCCGGCACCCGATCCGCCCCGGCACCGGCATTCATCCGGCCGAACAGCACCGTGCCGAACACCACGTCCTGCCGCCCGGAAGCCGTAGCCAGAACCCGCGCCCACGCCACATGCAACACCGTCGCCGGGCTCACCCCAAGCCGCCGGGCCACCTCCCGCAACCGCCCATGCAGCTCAGCGGCGAACGGCACCACCTCATGCACGGAATCGACACCGTTACCCCGCACATCCACCAGCCCGAACGGCGCCGTCGGCTCCTCGACATCCCCCAGCAGCTCAGCGAAATAGTGGCTGTGCTCGGCGTCCGTGGTCCCGTGACGTGCCTGCGCCACGAAGTTCCGGAACGGCAGCGGCTCGGCCAGCTCCGCCCCCCGCCCGGCCAGGAACGCCCGCACCTCGGCGAACAGCACCTCCAGCGCGGTGTGATCCCTGACCACATGATGCATCCGCACAAGCACCAGCCACCGCTCACCACCCGGCACCGCCGCCACATGCACACCCATCAACGGCGCCCGATGAAGATCCATCACCGAACCCGCCAACTCCACCAGCGCACCAGCAGGATCAACACAGCCGGGCTCCAGCACCACCTCCTCGACCGGCAACACGGCCCGACGCCGCACCACCTGCACCGGCTCCCTGAGCCCCTCCCACACCAGCGACGTGCGATAGATGTCGTGTCGATCCACCACCCGTTGCAACGCCTCGACGAACTGCCCCACCCGCCCCCGCGAGTCGAACTCCAGCACCGCCGGCGTGACATAGGCGTCCTCACCGCCGTCGGCCAGCAGGTGGTGGAACAGCAGCCCTTCCTGCAAAGGCGCCAGCGGATAGATGTCGGCCACGTTCGCCGCACCACCCTCGACCGTGGCCACGATCCGCTCGATCTCTTCGCCGGTCAGCTCCACCAGGGGCAACATCTCCGGCGTGATGGCGGTCGCGTCGGCCGGAATCAGATTGTCGGGCACCTCTCTCTGCCCGGCGCTCACGGATGCGGCCAGGCCGGCCGGCGTGGGTGTGTCGAAGAGGGCCCGTGCGGAAACCGAGACACCGCGAGAACGTAGGACCTCCACGAGCCGGATCACCAGCAGCGAATGCCCGCCCAGCCGGTAGAAGTCGTCGTCTGCGCTCACGCTCTCCAGGCCGAGCACTTCGGCGAAGGCCGCGCAGACGATCTCTTCGCGGAGGTTGGCCGGGGCACGACCTACCCCGGCGGTGTACTCAGGAGCCGGCAGAGCCCGGCGGTCAAGCTTGCCGTTGACCGACACCGGCAACGCCTCCAGCACCACCACCGCCGACGGCACCATGTACCCCGGCAACCGCTCCGCCGCAAACCCCCGCACCACCTCCACATCGACCGTCTCACCACCGGCAACCACATACGCCACCAGCCGCACGTCCCCCGGCACGTCCTCCCGCGCCACCACCACGACCTGGCCGACACCGGGGCAGGCGGCCAGCACCGTGCTGACCTCACCCGGCTCCACCCGGAACCCACGGATCTTGACCTGGTCATCCACCCGACCGGCGAACATCAGCTCGCCCTCGGCGTCCCAGCACGCCCGATCCCCGGTCCGATACATCCGCTCGCCCGCCCCGAACGGGCACGCCACAAACCGCTCAGCCGTCAGCCCGGGACGGCCGGTATAGCCGCGCGCCAGCTGCACCCCGGCCACATACAACTCGCCCACCACCCCCGGCGGCACCGGCCGAAGGAACTCATCCAGCACAAACGCCCGCGTATTGGCCACCGGCCGCCCGATCGGCACCGACTCGCCAGGCACACACCGCCAAGCGGTCACATCGATCGACGCCTCCGTCGGGCCGTAATAGTTCTCCAGCCCCACCCCACCCAGCACCTCGAAGAACCGCCGCATCACATGCACCGGCAGCGCCTCACCCGAACACACCACCCATTCCAGGCCACCACACTGTGCAGCGGCCGGCTCAGCCAGGAACGCCTCCAACATCGACGGCACAAAATGCGCCACCCGCACGTTCTCCCGCTGAATCAACTCCGCCAGATAGGCGGCATCCCGCTGCCCACCCGGCCGCGCCAGCACCAACACCCCACCCCACAACAACGGCCAGAAGAACTCCCACACCGACACGTCGAACCCGAACGACGTCTTCTGCAGCACCCGCTCACCAGGGGCCAACCGCAAGCGCTCCTGCATCCAAACCAGCCGATTCACCACGCCCGCATGCGGCACCACCACGCCCTTGGGCCGCCCCGTCGACCCCGACGTGAACATCACATACGCCGCACTCCCACCCGACAGCACCCCACCACGCTCATCAGCGCTCAACGCCCCACCAGGCAGACCTCCCAGCTCCGCCACCACCGCCGGATCATCCATCTCGACCCGCGCCACGCCACCCGGCGCCTCCACACCGCACGACGTGATCACACAGACCGCACCGGCCTGACCCACCAGGTAGGCCATCCGCTCAGCCGGATACTCCGGGTCCACCGGCAGATAGGCGCCCCCCGCCTTGAGCACAGCCAGCAGCGCGACCACCAGATCGACACCACGCTCCAAACACACCCCCACCACCGACTCCACCCCGACACCCCGCCCCACCAACAACCGCGCCAACCGATTCGCCCGCCCATCCACCTCCGCGAACGACAACTCCACCCCGTCCCCGACCACCGCCACCGCATCCGGAACCGCAGCCACCCGCGCCTCGAACAACTCCACCAACGACCCCGACGACACCTCGACACCCGTGTCGTTCCACTCCTCCACCACCAGCCGCCGCTCCTCGGCGTCGAGCAGTTCCACCCCGCCGACGCGCTCCTCCCCGGCAGCCGCCCCCAGCCACCGCAACACGCTCAGATACCGTCGCGACACATCCGAAGCCGCCCCCAGGTCGTGCAGATCCGGATTCACATCGACATTGACCTGCAACCCCGACCGCTCATAGAGATCGATCCGCACCCCGTTGACGGGCCCGGTGGACAGGTTGTGCGCGGTGATGGCGCAGTCGCCGAAGCGCAGGTCGTAGTCGAAGGACATGACGTTGATGAGCAGCCCGCACAGCTCGCCCTCGGCGATCCGCAGGTCGGTGTGCATGTCCTCGTACCGGTAGCGCTGCCGACGCAGCCCCTCCCTGATCGCCTGGGAGGTCTGCCGCAGCAGGTCGCCGACAGTCGTGTCCGGGTCGATGGTGAGGCGCAGCGGCAGGATGTTGGAGGTCATGCCGGGGATCGCCATCTCCCGCTTGCCGGTGCGGGCGCGTACGGGAATGCCGACCACGACGTCCCGTTCCCCGGTCATCCGGTGCTGGTAGAGGGCCGCCGCGGCGATGGACAGGCCGGCGAGGCTCGTCTTCAGGCCGCGCGCGGCGGTCTTGAGCTCGGCGGCCTCCGACGGGCCGACGGCGTCGGTGTACCGGAGGGGGGCGTCCTGGGCGCGGCGGGTACGGTTCGAGCCGCCGGCCATCACGATCGGGAGGTCGGCGAGCCGGCCGAGCCAGTACTGGCGATCCTGCTCGAAACCTTCGGACTCCCGGTAGGCCCGGTCCGCGTCGAACAGCACGGACACCGGCTCCACTGCCCCGTCCTCGACCGAACGGCCCTCCAGGAGCGCGGTGTAGAGCTCCGCGCCCCGACCGGCGATCAGCAGGCCGCCCTGCCCGTCCATGGCGCAGTGGTGGGCCCACGAGTACCAGTAGACGAGATCGCCGGCGAGCTTGATGAGGGCGGTCCCGGACAGCTCGCCGCCGTCGAGGTCCACGGCCCGCCGCAGGTCGGCCTGCATCCACTCCTCGGCGGCGGCGCGCGGGTCGGGTTCGGCGCTGACGTCGACGACGGGCACGGGGTAGTCGCTCGCGTCGTGCAGGTACTGCATCGGGACGCCGTCGACCACCCGGAAGCGCAGCCGGAACGTCTCGACCTCTTCCAGCCTCCGGCGCGCGGCGCGCTCCAGCAGCACGAGGTCCACCTCGCCGCGGATCTCCATGTACTCCGCGATGCGGAAGCTCCAGTTGTCGGGCGCGAATCGCTGGGCGTACCACATGGCGAGCTGGCCGGACATCAGTTCGCGGAGTTCGCCGTGAGCTGCAGCCATTCCCGAGCACCCCAATTCGTTCGACACGCCGGCTGGACGGGCGGCCCCGCGCCAAGCCTTCTCCGGGCGGAAATCCGTGCACGTGCGCGCGCAAAGCCAATTCAATTCGGGATTGCGCGCGCCCACTATGGCTCAGGGCCGAGCGCGGGATCAACATTGCCGTTCAACTGCTTCGCCGCCGCAGTTGTACGCCCCTGAGCAGCGCAAAAGGCGCGCGCCGAGAAAGGCCCTGACACGGAAAGGGAAAAGAATGTGCGGCGCAGACATAGCGGAGATGTCAGCGCCGCCGCATATCAATCGCGCCGGCAGCCGCCCTCCGGCCTGCCGGGGTTCTGGTCGCCGGCACGGTACGACGACCTCAGCGGCGGCCGACGCTCACCGCGGCCGCCGTCATACAGCCGGCTGCGCCGACTCCAACTCCGCCAGGCTCTCTTGCAGTGGGGCCGGTGCATCGGCCGGCAGAGCCATCGGTACTGGTGCGCTGGGCAGCCCGAGCCAGTCCAGGGCGTGTTCGATATCGGTCGTGACGCGGATGGCGGAGCGTTCGTCCTGCGTGAGAAAGCCCTCGGCGACCACGTGATCGAGCATGGCGTTCAGCGGGTCGAAAAAGCCTCCTTGATTGAGGAGGACGATGGGTTTCTCATGGATGCGAAGCTGGTTCCAGGTGGCGACCTCCATCAACTCGTCCAACGTGCCGAGCCCGCCGGGAAGAACCGCGAACCCCATGGACAGCTCATACATGAGCGCTTTCCTCTCATGCATGGACCGGACCACGTAGATGTTGCCGCACGCGAGCTCCGGCTTCTCCCGCTCATACAGGTGGTGCGGAATCACACCTGTCACGGATCCGCCGGCCGTGGAGACGGCGCCGGCGACCGCCCCCATGATTCCGACGCCGGAGGCACCGTAGACCAGCCCCGCGCCTCGTCGCACCAATGCCTCGCCGAACTTCTCGGCTACCTGAAGGTATTTCGCTTGGACGCCCGCGCGAGCGCCGCAGAAGACGGCGATGGCTTTTCCCTGAGGGGGGCTGCTCGACATACTTTTCTCCAAAACGAGTCTGATGAGTCCCTGTAGTCCCGTCAGCGGGCCGGTCCAAAGTCTGGAGATCAGAATGTCCCGCCGTATCTTTCGTCATAGGTGAGCACGGACTGCAAGAGCACGTTCGCGCCCGCTATCAGATCGTCCTCGGCGCTGCACTCCTCCGGTGTATGGCTGACACCGCCCTTACTGGGCACGAAGATCATGCCTATCGGCGCTATGCGCCCGATGACCTGCGCGTCGTGGCCGGCGCCGCTGGGAAGGGACAAGTGGCTCAGGTCCAGGCTCTCGCTCGCCTCCACGATGACGTCTCGCAGACCCGGGTCGCAGGACACCGCGGTCACGCCGCGCTGGCTCTCCACTTCGATCGCCGTACCGGTTCTCATGGCGATTTCCAGGACTTCGCCCCGGAGACGTGAGATCGCCTGCCGCATGGCCACGTCGGATACGTCTCGCAGGTCCGCCTGCATCGTGACGGCCCCAGGTACGACATTCCAGGCGTTCGGGGCCAACGAGAGCGAGCCGACGGTGGCGACCCGCACCGGCCCGTCCGGGTAGGCGAGGTCACGCACCGCGAGTATCACTTGCGCCGCTGCCACGAGTGCGTCCTGGCGTAGCTCCATCGGCGTGGTCCCGGCGTGCGAGGCCTTCCCGCGTACCGAGATGTCGAGGGTTGACCGGCCCGTGATGGCCTCCACCACCCCGATCGCGACGTTCCGGCTCTCGAGCACCGGCCCTTGTTCGATATGCAGCTCGAGATAGGCCGCCACCCTGTCCGCGCTCCACCCGGCCCGGTCGATCTGACCGGCGTCGCCGCCCATCTCGAAGAGCAGATCTGCCACGGGTCTGCCGCGATCGTCCACCGCGGCCAGATCAGCGTCGTCGAGGGCCCCTACCAACGCGTGCGCCCCCCACATGCCGCGGGTGCCGAACGCGCCTTCCTCGTTGTTGAAGGCCACGATGGCCAGGGGGTGGGACATCGGGGTGTCGTGATCGTTGAGCGCGCGGGCGACTTCTATGGCTGCCAGGACTCCGTACGCACCGTCCAGGGTGCCCCCGTTGGGCACCGTGTCGATATGAGACCCGAGCATGAGAGCAGGTAGGTCCTGACGCTCCCCTGGCCTGTATCCGATGATGTTCGCCGCGCTGTCGATGCGGGTCTCAAGCCCTGCTTCGATCATGAGGTCGCGAACCAGCTCTCGCCCACGGGCGTCCTCCGCGGTGAAGGCGAGCCTGGTGACGCCGCCATCGGCCGTGGCGCCTATCTTGGCGAGGCTTTGTATGTTGGCCAGTAATCGATCGCCGGCGACCCGCATGGCCCGGCCGGAACGCGTCGTCACTCTGTCTCTCATAATTACCCACTAACCTGTTTCGGTGGGCGAAGGCGGCCACTTTCAGTCGGTCACGGAGGTCGACCTCGCGGCGGAGTTGCGAAAGGTGATACTTGGTGATCGGCCCGCCTCTTCGCGGCGGAGAGCCCTTCGGCTATGCGGCCCATTTCGCCGGCATCAGCGAATCCGAATTAATTTCGGCTGCCACATATCTTTACTAGCACAGCCATAAAGCGCATGTCCACAGGCTGCCACCCCCTCACCGAGCCGCCGAGAAGGTCAGACGATCTGCCAGCTCCGCCAGGTCGCGACTGTTCTGTATATCTGCGGTCGCGAGGTCGAGACCGAGGTCTTTCTTTATCCTGAAGACCATTCTGGTGGCCAGGATCGAGTCACCGCCCAGGGCTGCGAAGTTGTCCTCCACGCCCACCGGCTCCACCCCGAGCAGGTCCTCCCAGATGCCGGCGAGCGCCAGCTCCATGGGGGTGCGGGGGGAGATGAACGTGGTCGCCGCCTGCCCTCGCCGCTCCCGGGGGTCGGGCAGCAGCTTGCGATCGACCTTTCCGTTCGCGTTGAGCGGTACGGCGTCTATGGCGTGCAGCACCGACGGCATCAGATAGTGGGGCACCCGGTCGGCGAGATACGCCATGAGTTCCTCGGCGCTCACCTCTGCGCGGGGCACGTAGTAGCCGACCAGCCGGCGCTGGGAGTCCTTGCCGAGAATCGCGGCCACGGACTGCGCGACGGACGGGTGCTCGGCCAGCACGGACTCGACCTCGCCCAGCTCGACCCGGTAGCCGTTCAGCTTCACCTGATCGTCGACCCTGCCCAGGAATTCGAGATTTCCATCCGGCAGCCATCTGCCCAGATCGCCGGTGCGATACATCCGGGCGCCGGGGCGGTCGCTGACGAAAGGATCCGGCAGGAAGCAGCTCGCCGTCAGCGCCGGTCGGCCGGCGTAGCCACGCACCACGCAGTCCCCGCCGATGAAGAGCTCTCCCGTGACGCCCACCGGCACGGGATTCATCGCCGAGTCCAGCACGTACATGGTGGTGTTCGTAATGGCACGCCCGATGGGCAGCAGATCGCGCTCGACGCGGCCCTGGGTATGGAAGACGCAGTTGCCCACCGAGGCCTCTGTCGGGCCGTACTCATTGAGGACGACCGTGTCGGGGTCCAGCCGCCGCCAGTGGGCAAGATTGCGGCTGGGAAAGGCGTCCGCACCGACGACGAGGGTGCCGGCGAGGTTCCTGGCCGCGGCCCGTCCGAGCGATTCCGAAAGAAGGTCCAGGTGGCCCGGGGTCATCTTGATGAAATTGAACGGCGCCAGCCGCTCCAGGCGGGATCCGAGTTCGTGGACCGGCAGCGTCTCCGGCAGCATGCAGACGCGCTCACCCATGATCAGCGGGGTGTACATGTTGGGCACGATCATGTCGAAGGAGAAAGAGGAGAACACCGGTGCCCCGCCGTTTCCCCGGCTCGCGTACGCCTCGACACACCAGTTCAGATAGTTGACCACGCCGGAATGCGGAACCTGGACGCCCTTCGGCTGGCCGGTCGATCCAGACGTGTACATGACGTACGCCAGGTTGTCGGGCGTGCTCAGCGGGCTGAGGTCATGAGCGGGATGACGAAGAATGTCCGCGGCCCGCGTGTCGGTGCACAGAACCCGCCAGTCCCCCTTCGGAAGCTGCGCCGCGAATTTCGCTTTGGTGACGATGAGGCGGGCCTGGGCGTCGTCGAGCAGAAATCGGAGCCGTTCTTCCGGGTAGCCGGGGTCCAGCGGCAGGTAGGCGGCACCGGACTTGAGCACGCCGAGCAAGGTGACGATCATGTCCGCGTCCCGCTCGGCATATACGCCGACCACGGACTCCGGTCCGGCCCCGAGGTCGCGCAGCTCCCTGGCCAGCCGATTCGCCCTGGCATTGAGCTCGGCATAACTGAGCTCGGCTTCGTCGCTCAGCACCGCGAGCGCGTCCGGAGTCTTGACGACCTGCTGCTCGACGAGCTCGTGCACGCATCCCCGACGCGAAAGGTCGCGGGTCGGCCCGTTCCAGTCCACCAGCATGCGCTTTCTCTCCGCGGCGCTCAGCGGCGAAAAGGCGTCAGGCAGACCGTCCGGCTCGGCCATGGCGGTCAACGTCGCGAAGTAATAGTCGCGGATCAGCATCGCCTGTGCGTCGTCCAGCCTGGCGGCCTGATAATCCAGCGCCAAGGACAACCGCCCGGACCGGGAGTTCCGGATGAACCGCGTCGAGAGCGTGAAGTTGTTGGGCTCGATCCGATGTGTGATCGAAACGTCAACGGCGGCGTCAGTGCCTGACGAGGCATATTCAAACATGGAGTCGACCAGCTCGGCGCCGCCCAGGTCCGACGTAATTCGGGAGAGCGGGTATCGACAGTACGGGAGCATGGCCTTTCCGCGGCCGGACACCCGCCGAACCAGATCCAGCCATCGTCCTCCAGACACGTCCACCCGGAGCGGCAGGACGTTCAGGAAGACGCCTCCGGCGGCGTGGGCGGAAGGGCCCTCATGGAGTGGACGCATGGCCACTCCCGTGGCGACGTCGTTGTCGCCGGTCAGCAGGCTCATCACTTTCAGGTGCGCCGCCAGCAGGACGTCTTCGACCGGCACGCCCGCTTCACCGCTCAGTTCTCGCAGTGCGGCGGTGATTCCGTCCGGGACGGGCGACTCGATCGACCGGTACGCGGTGGCGTCGCCGTCGCTTGTCGCCGCGGAGGCCGGGGCAGCCGCCGCCGGCAAGGGCTTGAGGGTGTAGCCGGAGAGGTGATCCCGCCAGCGCCCGCCGTGCTCCGCGCAGCCGATGGCCGCCCGCTCCGACGAGATGAACTCCGCGAAAACCTCGGCAGGCGGAGCGGAGGTCGCGGCCCCCGGATCGGCGAGGAGGTCCGCGTAACGGCCCAGCATCTCGCCGAGCACCCTATGCAGGCTCTCCCTGTCGAGAATCGCCTGGTGGTACACGACGGTCCACTGGAACTCATCCTCCGCCCAGCGGTGCAGCACGCAGCGCAGGAGGGGTGCCTCGGCGAGATCGAACGGCCGACGCCCCTCAGCGCGAAGCGCGGCGCGGAGCTGCCGCTCTCGCTCCTGCTCGGGCACGCCACGTAGATCGTGAACCTCGCGCTGCACCGTCGCCACCGCGTGAACGAGTTGCATCGCCTCACCGCAGGTGGTCAGGTCGAAGGAGGTCCGCAAGACGGCATGCCTGTCCACCACGTCCTGGACGGCCTGATCGAACAGCTCCAGGTCGAGCCCGACTCCGCGGACGCGCAGACTGCAGGCATTCAGATAAGGCGGTTCGTCTCCGCCTGACAGCGTGTGGTAGACGATGCCCAGCTGCAGCGTGGACATGGGATAGGCATCCGAAACCGCATGCGGCAGTTTGGCCCGATCCTTGCGCTTTACGAGCGAGAACGGTTCGCGTGCGGCTGTGCCGGCACCCACCTGGCCGGCGGGCCGGCCCTCGAACTGCCCTGGACCGTGATCTGGGTCGCTCATGAAGGCGGCTCCCCCTTTCTCGATCGGCGTCAGACTGACCGTTGCGCAGAATTCGACGGCGCCTGCTCCGGGCGGAAATCCGTGCACGTGCGCACGCAAAGCCAAATCCCTGGCCAATTCAATTCGGGATTGCGCGCCGCCCACTATGACGCAGGGCCGAGCGCGGGATCAACATTGCCGTTCAACTGCCTCGCTGCCGCAGTTGTACGCCCCGGAGCAGCGCAAAAGGCGCGCTTGACGGGCTGAGAAAGGCCCTGACACGGTAAGGCGTCCCGCGGTCCACCGGCCGCGCAAAAGGAAAAGAATGTGAGGCACCGGCATGCCGGAGATGTCAGCGCCGCCGCATATCGACCTGGTGGATCCCGAACTCTACTCACACGGTGACCCGTTCACGCAATGGCGCTGGCTGCGCGCGAACGCGCCGGTGCACTGGCAGCCGCCCTCCGACCTGCCGGGGTTCTGGTCGCTGACCCGGTACGACGACGTGCGCACCGCGTACCGGGACGCGGAGACCTTCAGCTCGGCGCAGGGAATCCTGCTGCGCCCGGTAGAGCACGGGGCGGACCCGGGGGGCGGGCGCACGCTGGCGCTGACGGACCCGCCGCGGCACCGCAAGCTGCGGGTGCTGGTCGACGAGTGGTTCGCGGTCCGCTCGATCCGCGCGCTGGAGCCGGAGATGCGCGACATCACGCGCGGCGTGGTGGACCGGGCGCTCGACCGGGGCGGCGTCGACTTCGTCGCGGACGTCGCGGCCCGCGTCCCGCTGTACGTGATCTGCCAGATGATGGGCGTGCCCGAGTCCGACTGGGAGCACCTGTACCAGCTGACCAGCCAGGCGTTCGGCGCCGGCGACCCGCTCACGCGCAGGTTCGCCCACCTGGAGATCCTCGGCTACTTCGAGACGCTGCAGGCGGCCAAGGCGGCCCGGCCCGGAGACGACCTGGTCAGCGTGCTGGCCACGGCCGAGGTGGACGGCGAGCGGCTCAGCCCGGACGACGTGATCCTCAACTGCGACAACCTGCTGGTCGGCGGCACCGAGAACACGCGGATCGCGGCCGCGGGCGGCATGCTGTCGTTCATGGAGCACCCCGGCCAGTGGCGGGCGCTGGAGGAGAGCCCGGACCTGCTGCCGTCGGCGGTCGAGGAGGTGCTGCGGTGGACGTCCACCGCCACGCACATCATGCGCACCGCGGCACGCCCCACCGAGATCCGCGGCCGGCGGATCGCGGCCGGCGACAAGGTGGTGTTCTGGCTGCCGTCGGCCAACCGGGACGAGAGCGTCTTCGACGACCCGGACGAGTTCGACGTGCGGCGGCAGCCCAACCGGCATCTGTCGCTGGGCTTCGGCGAGCACTTCTGCCTGGGCAGCGTGCTCGCCCGGGTCGAACTGCGGCTGCTGTACGGGGAGCTGCTCGCCAGGTCCGTACGCGTCGAGCCGGCCGGCGAGCCAAAGCTGCTGGACTCGATCGTGGTCAACGGCCCCGAACTGCTCCCGGTGACCATGACGCGGGGGAACGCCTAGTCCGACATGGCGACCAGGACGCGGCGGTCGCCCGTGTAGGGGCGGCGGCCGTGACCCACGGCGACGTTGTCGATCACCATCAGGTCGCCCTGCCGCCAGTCCACGTCCACGGCCAGCTCCAGCCCCCGGTCGTACACATGCCGCACGTACGCGTCGGGGATCGGGCCGCCGTCGGCGAAGGTGACGGACTGCGGCAGTTCCTCGGGCGCCAGGATCTGCGCCAGCTCCCGCGCGACGTCGTCGCCGAGCGCGGCCGGGTGGAAGTGGTCGGCCTGGTTGAACCAGACCTCGGTCCCCGTCGCCGGATGCTTGATCCAGGCTGGCCGGACGGGGCTGACCATGCGCAGGCCGCCGTCGGCGGTCCACTTCCAGTCGAAGCTCCCCGCGTCCAGGAACGCCTCCACCACCGCGCGGTCGTCGGTCTCGAACGTCTGCTTCCAGCTCCTGCCCAGGCCGAACCCGTCGTGCAGGTTCTGGGAGTAGCGGATCCCGCCGGCGAAGGCGTCGCGTACCTCCTCGTCCAGGGACTCCAGCCACAGCTCGCCGTCCACGACGGGCGTCGCGCCACCCGAGCCGGGTGTGGTGGCGCAGTAGAACAGCAGCCGTGCGGGCCAGGTGTGGCTGTAGGACAGTTCGTTGTGCATCGCGATGGTCTGTTCGCTGGGGTATTCGGTGGAGGTGTACACGTTGCCCGCGGCGACCTTCGTCCGCGGCGACGTGCCGTGCGTGTACGCCAGCCGGTTCGGCAGCAGCAGGTCCATCACGGTGTCCAGCTCCTGCTCGGCGACCTGGAAGTCGCGGAACACCACGACCTTGGCCTCCGTCAGCACGTCCCCGAAATCGCCCAGCGCGGCCAGCGCGTGCCGCAGCCCGTCCGCGCCGGTTCCCTCGCCGCCGGGCCGGACTTCCCGCGGTCTCCAGTCGCTCTGCGCGCTCATGACGTAGCCCCTTCGTGATCGGTCACACCTCGGGCGAGTATGCGGGTCCGCGGGTGGGCCCGGCGAGGGGCGTTCAAGTGCGGCGTCGCGCCAGTTGCACGGGGGTTCGACGGGCCGCAGGGCGGCGTGTCATGGTGAGCCGAATCCCTACGACGACCAGGAGCGCGCCATGCCGTTCGTGAGCACCAACGGGATCCGGCTCTCCTATCAGCGCTCGGGCACCGGCGACCCCGTGCTGCTGATCATGGGCTCGGGGGCCGCGGGTCACGTCTGGACCATGCATCAGACGCCGGCGCTCAACGCGGCCGGGTACGAGACGATCGTGTTCGACAACCGGGGCATAGCGCCGTCGAGCGTGCCGCCCGGCGACTACTCGCTCGCGGACATGGTGGCCGACACCCGAGGACTGATCAAGGCCCTGGGACTCGGGCCGTGCCGCGTCGTGGGCACGTCCATGGGCGCCATGATCGCTCAGGAGCTGGCGCTGGAGTGCCCCGAGCTGGTGCGCTCGGCGGTCCTGATCGCCACCAGGTCGCGGTCGGACGTGGCCAGGCGGGCGCTGTCCAAGGCGGACCGGGCGCTGCGGGAGAGCGGCATCGAGCTGCCCGCGGCGTACCAGGCGATGCGCACGGTCCTGGAGATGCTCTCGCCGGCGACGCTGAACGACGACCAGGCCGCCACCGGCTGGCTGGAGATCTTCGAGCTGACGGGGGGCACCGGTCGCGGCGCGGAGGGACAGCTCGGCGTGGACACCGTCGGCGACCGGCGCGAGGCGCTGCGGCGGGTGAGCGTGCCGTGCCGGGCGATCGCCTTCGCCGACGACCTGGTCTGCCCGCCGCATCTGGTCGCCGAGGTGGCCGACGCCATCCCCGACTGCGACCTGGTGGAGATCCCCGACTGCGGTCACCTGGGCAATCTGGAGCGTCCCGACGCGGTGAACGCCGCCGTCATCGAGTTTCTCGACAAGTACTGATCAGCCGGTCTGCGCCCGGACGAACCGGGCCAGCCGCTCGCACCCGTCGGCGATCTGGTCGTGCGGCAGGTAGCTGACGGACAGCCGGAGGCTGCGGTCGCCGCCACCCTGCGGGTAGAAGTACGACATCGGCGTCCAGATCACCCCGAACTCCTCCGCCGAACGCTCCAGCGCGGCATTGTCCACGCGGAATCGCACCCGGACGGTCAGGAAGAAGCCGCCGGTGGGCTCGTTCCAGCTCACGCCGAGCGCCTCGCGCTCCTCCTCCGGGAACCACGCGCCGAGCTCGCGGAGCGTGGTCCGCATCGCGTCGCCGTAGTACGCGGCCGTCTCGGCGTTCAGCTCCGCGGTACGCCCGTCCGCGGCCAGCAGCATACCCGCCACGACCGCCTGGCTCACCGGCGAGGTGTTCACCGTCACCATGCTCTTGATCTTGGACAGCTCGTCCGCCAGCAGCCCGCCGCCCGCGACCGGCTGGTCGGCGACCGCGTATCCGACGCGGGCGCCGGGGAAGAGCGTCTTGGCGAACGAGCCGAGCTGCACCACTCGCCGCTCCCGGTCGAGGGACTTCAGCGTCGGCAGCTGCCGGCCGGGGCTGACCAGCCGGTACGGGCTGTCCTCCAGGATCAGGATGTCGTGCCGCGCGGCCAGTTCGAGCAGTTCCTCCCGCGCGCGCAGGGGCATGGTGGCGCCGGACGGGTTCGAGTGGTCGGGCACCACGTAGAAGGCGCGGGGGCGGCGGCCGCGGGCCCGCTCTGCGCGGATCGCCGCTTCCAGGTCGGCGCAGCGCAGCCCGTCCGCGCCCTCCTCCACCACGGCCGTGGTGACGTCGAGCAGGCGGGCCGCGCCGGTGATGCCGACGTAGCAGGGGCTGGAGACGAGCAGCACGTCCTCGGGCCCCGAGATGAGGGCGCGCACGGCGAGCAGCATCGCCTCCTGGGCGCCGACGGTCACCACGATGGCCTCGGCGGGCACGTCCACGTTCTCCTCGGCGCGCAGCGAGGCGGCGATCAGCTCCCGGATCTGGCCGCTGGTCGGGCCGTACTGGAAGAGCGCGGAGCGGACCTGGCCGGGCGTGGCGCCGCCGTCCTCCAGATGGCGGATGTAGCGGCGCAGGTGCGTGAAGACGTGCTCGGTCTCGAAGAACCCGTCGTACGGGCGGCCGGGGGCGAAGGAGATCGCGTCCGGGTAGCGGTGGGTGATCTCGTTGAGGAACGTCATGGTGTCGAGCAGCGGGTCGTTGAGGCTGCCGTGCAGGTCCTCCCGCCGCAGCACGCGGCCGCCCGCCTGGACGGCCGGGGCGGGCGCGCCCGCGACCGGCACGGGAGCCTGCTCGGGAGCTTGAACCGCGACCTGGGCGGGAGCACCGACGAGAGCGGGTCCGGCGTCGCGGGGCGTGGGGACGCCGGTGAGCAGCATGGCCTCCGTCAGCTCCTCGGTGACGATGGCGAGGACGCCCGCCACCCCGTCCGCCCCGCCGGCCGCCAGGCCGTGCAGCACGGGCCGGCCGAGCAGCACGGCGTCGGCCCCCAGGGCCAGCGCCACCAGGACGTCGCCCCCGCGGCGGACCCCGCCGTCGAGGAGCACGGCCCCGCGCCCGGACACCGCCGCCGCGACCTCCGGCAGCACGTCGAGCGTGGCGGGGGCGCCGTCGAGCTGCCTGCCGCCGTGGTTGGAGACCACGACGCCGCACGCGCCCGCCTCGATCGCCCGCACCGCGTCGGAGCCGGTCAGTACGCCCTTGACCAGCACCGGAAGCGAGCTGATCGAGCGCAGCCACGCGACGGCGGACCAGTCGAGCGCGGCGTCGAACTCGGCGAGCGCGTGCCCGCCGGGTGAGGAGAAGCCGGTGCCGTCGAGGTTGGCCGGCTCGACGCCGGGCGGCAGCCGGAAGCCGTTGCGCAGGTCGCGAACCCGGCGGCCGAGCCTGGGCGCGTCGGCGGTGAGGACCAGCGCCTCGAACCCGGCCCGCTCCGCGCGCTCCACGAGCCGCCGCGTGCCGGCGCGGTCGCGGAAGCAGTACACCTGCAGCCACAGCGGCCCGCCGGCGACCGCGGCGATGTCCTCGAAGGTCCGGCCGGCGAAGGTGCTCACCACGAACGGCACACCGGCCCTCGCCGTGGCGACCTCGCCCTCAGGATGCGCGAGCGTGTGGTAGGCCATGGGCGCGATGCCGACCGGCGCTGCCCACACCCGCCCGAGGACCTCGGTCTTGGTGTGCGGCAGGCCGAGCCCGGTCAGGACGCGGGGCCGCAGCCGTACCCGGTCGAAGGCCGCCACGTTGGCGGAGAGCGTGCGTTCGCCGCCCGCGCCGCCTTCCACGAAGTCCCAGACGGCGAGGTCGAGCCGCTCCCGCGCGGCGGCGGCGTAGTCCGCCAGGGTCAGCGGGGTCGTCATCCGGCACTCAGCCGGTCGCGCTGGACGGCCTCGTACAGGGCCTTGATGTTGGCGCTGCCGAATCCGCGCGAGCCCAGCCGCTGGATAAGCTCGTAGAAGAGCGTGTTGCGCTCGTACGGCGAGCGGCTGAACAGCTGGAGCAGCTGCCCCCACTCGTCGTGGTCGGCCAGCACCTGCGCCTTCCGCAGGTCGGCGATCTGCGCCTCGCCGCCGTCGAAACGCTCGGCGAGCAGGTCGTAGTAGGAGTCGGGGGTGGTCAGGAAGTCGACGCCGCGCTCGCGGCACTCGTACACGGCCGCGACGATGTCCTCCACGAGGAAGGCCAGGTGCTGCACGCCGGGCCCGCCGTTGCGCTCCAGGAACGCGTCGAGCTGCCCGCCGTCCTTGGCCGGGTCCGGCGCGACCAGGGTGAACGTGACGCGTTCCGACGCGCTGCGCACGACGATGGAGTCCATCGCCTGCCCGCCCACGGCCACGTACTCGGAGGAGTAGCGGGAGAAGCCGAAGGCGTCGTGGTAGTAGTCGGCGTACTCGTCGAGCCGGCCGCCTTCGACGCAGACGGCCACGTGGTCCAGGAGCCTGACGCGGCCCTCGTACGTGGAGGACGCGCCCGGGGAGGTGACCCAGTTGCGTCCGGGGGGCGCCACCGCGGCCGGGTCGTCCATGGGCGGGTGCAGGGTGTGGGTGACGCCGCCGAACCCGGGCACGACCGGGTTGCCGCGCGCCTCGCTGACCGGCCCGGCGCCCGCCGCGACGACCGCGTCGCGGGTACGCGCCACGTCGTCGCAGGTCATGCCCAGGTCGGCGATGCCGTCGCCGTGGTCGTCCAGGAACTTCCAGATCCCGTGGCCGGAGGTGACGACCAGTTGCACCTGGCCCTGCCGCAGCAGCACGGAGCTCCGGTCCACCTCCACGGAGTCGGCGACGCGGGTGAAGCCCATGGCCGTGACGAAGTAGTCGACCGCCGAGATCTTGTCGCGCACGTACAGCTCGACGTACGAGATGTCTTGCACAGCCATGGGATACCTCCTGCAGAACCGATGGCCACTTCGTGGGGATGTCCGGGGGCAGGCTGTCAGGCGGCTACCAGCGCCACTCCTGCTTCTTGAACAGGTGACCGGCCTTGATGTTGCGATCGGCGCACCAGGTGAGGAACTCCTCGATCTGCTTGATCTGGTACGTGTCCTCGTTGTAGGTGGTGGCCATGACGTGGCCGAGCCAGTCCTCCTCGCCCATGGCGTAGATGTAGGCCTCCTTGGCGCCCAGCTCCGTCATGATCGCGGCGGCCTGCTCGGCGTTCGAGCCCGACAGCTTGCGCGAGTCGCTCATCTTCTTGGGGATCGGGATGGTGAGCAGCGCCTGATAGAGCCAGGTGAGCGGCGCGCCGTCGCACTCCATGCCGAGGAAGGCCAGGTCCGCCGTGCCCAGGTGGTTCTTGATGTAGCGGTAGAGCGTCGGGTCGATGCCGGAGGAGTCGGCGCCGATGAAGACGTTCTTGCCGGCCACCTCCGCCCAGTAGGTCGACTTGGCGCGGATGTCCAGGTCGCAGTGCTCGCCGAGGAACGGCGTGGCGGTCACCTTGCCGCCCGGGAACGGCACCTCGTCGAAGTCGTCCACCTCGACCACCGGGAAGCCCTGGTGCCGGAGCATCAGGGCCATCGACGGGTCGCACAGGTTGCCGCGCGAGGACCGCGGCACCACGACGGCGCCGACGCGGCCGCGGAGCTGGAGCAGCGTCTCCAGCACGATGTGATCCTGGTGCCCGTGCGTGATCAGCACCAGGTCGATGTAGTCGGGCAGGTCGTCCAGCGTGTAGCGGTCACC
This sequence comes from Nonomuraea sp. NPDC005650, assembly GCF_040605375.1. NCBI lineage: Bacteria > Bacillati > Actinomycetota > Actinomycetes > Streptosporangiales > Streptosporangiaceae > Nonomuraea > Nonomuraea sp. NPDC005650. Next base: position 339,705 of record NZ_JBEXCR010000008.1, on the reverse strand, counting down.
CGCCGTGCTGTCGGCGCTGATGAACGGGTCGGTCACGATGGCGGCCTCGGGCGTCTGGAGCACGAGGCAGGCGTGCCCGAAGTACCGCACCCGGCCGCCGGACTGGATGTGCCGGTCGGGGGCCAGGCTGGGGCGGTCGCTGAGCATCGTCGACAGCTGCGCCGCCTGGGCGTCGTCGAGCCCGAGCGCCTCGCGCAGGTGGCTCAGCGTGGTGGACCGCACGCGGGTCTTGAACAGCTCCTCCAGGCCGGGGTGGCGGAAGGGGATGTCCAGCTCGAGCACGTCCGGCGAGGGCAGGCGCGGCGTGCTGAGGATGAACGGGCGCTCGATCCCGGTCTCGAAGGACAGCTGCACCGACTGGCGGGCCTCGGCGTAGACGTTGCTGCGGTAGACGAGCGGCTCCATGAAGCGCAGCTGCGCCTGGTTGTCGGTGTCGTACGCCAGCTCGACCAGCCCGCCGAGCTCGGCGGGAAGCTTCGGGTAGACCGGCGTGAGATCGAACCCGGTCGCGCTCGCGCGCAGGATCTCCTGACCGGAGACGACGGCGTCGGCGAAGCGCAGCATGTCGGCCCGGTCCCGCCGGATCGTGGCGAGCAGGTCACGCACCTCGTCGGCGCGGCTCTCGGCGATGTTGATGAAGTAGCCGCCGCGCAGCTCCGGGTTGTTGCTGGCCGCCACGTGCACCGCCGGCGACTGCAGGTACGACTCCAGCATCGGCACCTGGAGAAACGCCAGATTCATCGCGGCCTGCACGGGCGCGATGGTGTGCGGCCAGGCGAAGAACCTGTCCACCAGTGGTTCGACTATGACTTTCGACCGCAGAAACAACTGCTCATCAGCCATCTGCGCGCCTCCTTCCAGGAGAACCCGACAACTGCAAAATGGACCCACCACCCGGCGAACCGAAGAATGACCTGGGCACGCGTGAGCGGGCAAGGCGTCTGTTCAACTGTCGCGCGGCGGCACTTGAACGCGGAAATGCGAAAAAGAACGGCACGCCGATTTCGCAATACGCGGGCCGCGCGGTGGAATACGGCACCACCGTACGTCTATGGTCCGAAACCGACCGGGCACTCGACGCCCGATTCTCCGGACGGGATGGGCGCTGCCGTTATGCACTCGGCTTTGGTGATCGGCACAGGACTGATGGGCACCTCGGTGGCCCTCGCCCTGCGCGCCCACGCCGTGACCGTGCACCTGCGCGACGTCGACCCCGGCGCGGCGCGGACCGCGGCCTCGCTGGGCGCCGGCACCGAGCTCCCGCCGTCGCGGCCCGTGGACCTGGCGGTCGTGGCGGTGCCCCCGCCCCACGTCGCCAGGGTGCTGGCGGAGGTGCAGGCGGAGGGCGTGGCCGTCCATCACACCGACCTGGCCAGCGTGAAGGCCGAACCCCAGCAGGAGGCCATCAATCTGGGCTGCGACACCTCGCGCTACATCGGCGGGCATCCGATGGCCGGAGCCGCGCACAGCGGCCCGCTCAAGGCCAGGGCCGACCTGTTCGAGGGGCGGATGTGGGCGCTCACGCCGACGGCCGACACCGGCACCGAGACGCTCAACACGGCTCTGGAGCTGGTGGCGCTGTGCGACGCGGTGCCGGTGGTCATGCAGGCCGCCGCGCACGACCGGGCCGTCGCGCTGGTCTCGCACGCGCCGCACGTCGTGGCCAGCCTGGTCGCCATGCGCATGGAGGGCGCAGGAGAGCGCGAGGTGAGCCTGGCCGGACCCGGGCTGCGGGACCTGACCAGGATCGCCGAGGCCGACCCCGCGCTGTGGCTGGACATCCTGGGCGCCAACGCCCGGGTGGTGGCCGGCCTGCTCGAAGAGCTCGGCGCCGACCTCGAACGCGTGGTCGCCGCGCTGCGCGCCGCGGCCGACGGCGACGCCGCCGCACGGGCGGCGGGCCTGACCGCGGTCGAGGACGTCCTGCGCCGCGGCCGCTCGGGACGCGCCCGCATCTCCGGCAAGCACGACGCCCAGCCTGAACGGTTCGAGCTGGTCACCGTCGTGATCGGGGACCAGCCAGGCGAGCTGGCCCGCCTGTTCGCCGACGCCGGACACGCCGGGGTGAACATCGAGGACGTCCGCATCGAGCACGCCACCGGCCAGCCGGCCGGCCTGGTCCACATCAGCGTCACACCCGGCCTGGCCGCGCCGCTGAGCAAGGCACTGCGGGGCCAGGGATGGCGGCAGCGCTAGCCGCCGGGGCCGGACCGAGAGGAGGATGCGTGACGGCGTACTCGCGTGGTGCCGCCCGGCTGCTGCTCGCGCCCGTCACCATCACCGCCACCAAGCCGCTGCTGCCCACCCACATCAAGGGCTTCCTGTGGGTGGACACGCTCTATCGGGGGACGCGGCTGGTGCGCGACCTGGAGTACTACTGGAATCCGCGCGCCGCGAACCTGACCGGGCAGACGATCCAGTTCTGGGACCACCTCGACCGCCGCCACGCGCACCTCGACCACGACGCCCTGTCCGCCGACGAGCTCGGCCGCCTGTACGTGAGCTTCCACGCCTCCGGCGACGCCCGCCCGATGAACCTGCTGCGGGACTACACCGAACGGATCGAGCGCGAGGGCTGGGTGCACCCGGCCACCCGCGCGGCCACCAGCGACTGGAAACGGCAGCTCGACCTGCTCGGCGTGCACGACCCCGGCCTGACCGCCGACCGGCCAGCGCGGCTGTCCATCGACGAGACCGTCGAGCTGCTGGCGCGGCGCCACCTGTGCGTGGACCACCGCGGCCACGGCGGGCCCGCCTACCTGGACGGCACCCGGTGGGGGATGCCGCTGCGCACGGTGGTCGGCACCGACGGTCATGCCAACTACCTGCTGGTCATCCTGCGGGACCTGCTCCCCCGCCTGGCCGACGGCGACCGGGTGCTGCTGGTCTACGACGACGACCTGTCCCACGACTACGCGCTGCTGGCGCGGGTGCTCGGCGCGCTGGGAGCACGCCCGTCGCGGCTGCCGCTGGGCCGCGTCCCGCTCGGCGGCGTCATCCGCTCCAGCCGGCACGGCGGCTGGGACGGCCACACCATCGGCCGCCTGGCCGGCCTGTGCCTGGAGGAGTTCGACGAGGCCGCCTACCGGCTCGGGATGCGGCTGTACTTCATCGCCATGCTCAAACGCACCTCCGCCGAGCCGTTCCGCCTCGACCTGCTGCGCCGCGCCCTGACGCGGGCCGCCCGGATGCTGCGCGAGGCCGACGGCCGGCTTGAGCCGGCCGACCGGCTGCTCGGATGCGCCACGCCCGCGGGCTGGATCGACCCCTACCGCCTCACCGACGGCCTGTTCGCGCGGCGCGCCTCGGCGTCCCTGCTCGGCCAGGTCTACCTGTGACGCGCCGACGAGAACCAGGAGAGCCATGACCACCGACCTTTCGCTCGCCTCCCCCGCGGAGCGCGCCGCGGCGTACCGGCGGCGGGTCCTGCAGGAAAGCGGCAAGGCGCTCGGCTCGCTGGACAGCCCTCGCGCCGCGCAGGACGCGGTGCTGGCCGAGATCCTCGCGGCCAACGCGGGCACCGCCTTCGGCCGCGAGCACGACCTGGGCAAGGTGCGGGACGTGGCCGGCTACCGACGGGCCACGCCGATCCGCGGCCACGAGGAGTTCCGGCCGTGGCTGGAGCGCGTGCACGCGGGCGAGCGGCAGGTGCTGACGAGCGAGGAGCCCGCGGCGTTCTTCGCCAGCAGCGGCACGACCGGCGGGGAGAAGAGCATCCCCGTGACCGCGACCTTCCTGCGGCGCTGCTTCCTGCCGTTCTACTTCGCGGGGTTCGCGCAGCTCGTACGGCATCATCCGGACCTGCTGCAACGCGACGACGCCGTCCTGAACCTGTGGCAGGACCCGCACTCGCCGACCGGCCGCACCGCCGGGGGCCGGCCGCACATCGGGCCGAGCCAGCTCGACTTCGCCAAGGCGGGCGAGGAGCTGGCCGTCGGGCTCGGCAACCGGGCCCCGTGGAGCCGCCTGCCCGGCGAGCTCGCGGAAGCCGGGCCATGGGAACGCTCCTACCTGCGGCTGCGGCTGGCCGCCGAGCACGACGTGCGCGGCGTCATCGCGGTCAACCCGGCGATCGCCGCCGCCCTGCCGCACCAGCTCGCGCACTGGTGGCCCCGCATCGTCCAGGAGATCAGGGACGGGACGGTCGGCGGCGTGGCGACGTGGCCTCCCGATCCCGGGCGGGCCGCCGAGCTGGAGCGCATCGCCGAGCGCCGTGGCGGGCTGCGGCCCGCCGACGTGTGGCCGCGGCTGGAGCTCCTGCTGACCTGGAACACCTACGTCTCCCGCCTCTACCTGCCGCGGCTGCGCGAGGACTATGGCGCCGAGCTGCGGATCCGCCCCGCACCCATCGGGTCGTCGGAGGGGCCGCTGGCCGTACCGGTGGGCGAGCGGGAGAGCGGCGGGGCGTTGATGGTGACCGGTTGCCTGTACGAGTTCATTCCCGCCGACGAGCCGATCACCCCGTGGAGCGACACCCTGGAGCCGCACGAGCTCGTGGAGGGCCAGGAGTACCACGTGGTGGTGTCGCACGTCGGAGGCATGTACCGGTGCGCGGTGCGCGACGTCGTCAAGGTGATCGGGTTCGCCGGGGCGACGCCGCTGGTGGAGTACTCCTGCCGCGCCGGCCTGGTCTCCGTGGCGGGCGAGCGGGTGCGCGAGTCGCACGTCCTGCGCGCGGTCGCGGCGGCGTCCGAGGTCACCGGCCTGGCCGCCCGCGACGTGATGTACCGCGCGCTGCCCGGCGCGGACCGTGCCCGGCCGGGCTCGGACATCCCCGCGGACCGGGCGTTGCCGGGCGGGCATGAGGCGGCCGTGGCCTTCGAGGTGCCGCTTTCCGAGCCGGAGGTGCGGGCGTTCCGTGCCGCGCTCGACGAGGAGCTGTGCCGGGAGGCGCCCGGTTACGCCGGCGCGCGCCGCTCGGGCGCCCTGGCCGCGCCGCTGGTGCACCCGGTGGCCCCGGAGGCGTTCTGGCGGGAGTGGCGGCGCCGCGTGGAGGCGGGCGAGCGGCCCACCCGCGTCAAGGACCGGGTGTTCCGCGCCGACCCGCAGGTGTGGACGCGCGTGCTGGGCGGAGCCGAGGAGGCCGGCGTTGGCTGAGACCCTCGAACCCCAGGCCGGCCCGCTGAGCCAGGCGGCGTACCCGAGCATGCCGGGCCGCGGCCAGTACACCGAACGGGCCAGACGCACCCTGCTGGAGTGGCTGCGGGCCACCACGAGCGCCCCGCTGCGCTCGCTGGAGCAGTCCACGATCGACCCGCGCTCGCTGCCGGGCAACGTGGAGAACTTCGTGGGCGTGGTCGAGGTCCCGGTCGGCCTGGCCGGGCCGCTGCTGTTCACCGGCCGCGACGCGCAGGGGCTGATCACGGCGCCGCTGGCCACCACCGAGGGCGCGCTGGTGGCGTCGGTGTCGCGCGGCGCCAAGGCGATCACCCTGGCGGGCGGGGTGACGAGCCAGGTCATCGCGCAGCGGATGACGCGGGCACCGGTGTTCGAGTTCGCCGGGCTGAGCGAGGCGGCCGAGTTCGCCCGGTGGATCGTGCGGCACGAGGATGAGCTGCAGCGGCGGGTGGCCGAGGTGTCGGCGCACTCGCGGCTGACCCTGGTCGACCCGGTCCAGCTCGGCAGGGCCGTACACGTGCGGTTCTGCTACGAGACGGCCGACGCCGGCGGGCAGAACATGACGACCGCGGCCACCTGGCGGGCCTGCCAGTGGATCAACGAGCGGCTCGCCGCCATGCCGGGGCTCGCGCCGACCTGGTTCGCCATCGAGGCGAACCTGAGCGGCGACAAGAAGTTCACGAACCTCAACATGATCGCCGGCCGGGGCACCCGGGTGGTGGCGGAGTGCGTGCTGGACCGCACGACGATCCGCCGCGTGCTCAAGAGCACCCCCGAGGCGGTCGACCGGCTCTACCGGCACAGCGTGGTCGCCGGGCAGCAGGCCGGCATGGCGGGCCACGACATCGACGCGGCGAACGTCATCGCGGCCATCTTCGTCGCGACCGGGCAGGACATCGCCAGTGTGTACGAGTCCGGCACCGGCCTGTTCTCGGTGGACGTGTCGGAGGGCGACCTGCGGGCCACGCTGGTCCTGCCGAGCCTGGTCACGGGTGTCGTCGGGGGCGGCACGAGACTGGCGCGGCAGCGCGACTACCTGGAGGTGCTCGGCTGCCGCGGCAACGGGCACTCCGGCCGCTTCGCGGAGATCATCTGCGGTTTCGCTCTGGCGCTCAACCTGTCCACGATGGCGGCCATCGCGGGCGGCCAGTTCGCCGACGCGCACGAACGGCTCGGCCGCGGGCGCCGGGTGAGCTGGCTCACCCGCGCGGACCTCGGCGCGCCCCTGCTGCGGCCGATGCTGGCTCAGGTCATGGACGCGCCGGCCCTGGAGGTGACCGGGGTCGACTGGATCGACGACGCGCCGGGGTCGAGCCTGATCACCGAGCTCACCTCCCGCGCCGAACGCCGCAAGACCACCGGCGTCCTGCCCGTCCGCGTGGCCTGGGAGCGGGACGCGGGCGGCGACGCCGAGCAGGCCGACCTCGTGCTCAAGGTCAAGCCGCTCGACCAGGAGGTGATCATCGAGGCGGCCAAGATCGCCTCGCTGAGCGGCGGCCGGCTCGCCGACGTCTATCCGCGCTGGCGCGAGTGGACCGGCTTCAAGGGCCTGCACACCCGGGAGCTGGCCGTCTACCGGACGACGGAGCCCGCGCTGCGCTCGGTGCTGCCCTTCACGTACGGGGTGCACGAGGACCCCGGGCGGGAGGCGTACGTGATCGCGATGGAGCGGCTCGGGCCCGGCGTGCGGCTCAAGGACACCGCGGACACGCCGGAACGCTGGCGCACGCAGGACGTGGCGGCGGCCGTGCGCGGCATCGCGGGCGTGCACGCGGCCTGGCTGGGCCGCCACGACGAGCTGCGCGCCCTGGTCGGGCCGGTGCAGACCGCCGAGCGCATGGCGGCCATGCGCGAGCTGTGGACGGCGCTGCTGGAGCACGGCGCGGCCGAGCACCCGGAGCTGCTGGACGGCGCCGCGGCGCACCGGCTGCGGCGGATCGTGGCCGGGATCCCCGAGTGGTGGCGGCGGCTGGAGTCGATGCCCCGCACGCTGGCGCACAACGACTTCAATCCGCGCAACATCGCCCTGCGCTCCGCGTGCTCGAGCCTGGTGGCCTACGACTGGGAGCTGGCGACCCTGCACGTGCCGCAGCGGGACCTGGCGGAGCTGCTGGCCTTCGTGCTGCCGCCGGACGTACGCGAATCGGAGGTCGTCGCGTTCCTCGACCTGCACCGCGAGGCGACGGGCCACGCGGCCGGCCCACGGGCGTGGCGGGAGGGCTACCGCCTGGCGCTGTGGGACTTCGCGGTCACGCGGCTCCTGCTCTACGTCATGGTGCACGGGCAACGGGAGCTGCCGTTCCTGCCCCGCCTCATGGCAACGACCCTGCGCCTGATCGCCATCGAGGACGCCGCCGCCGGGGACGACAGTGCGGGCTGAGCGCCGCGTCGAGCTGGCGCGGGTGGCGCTGGTCGGCATCGACGGGTCCGGCAAGAGCACCTGCGCCCGGCTGCTCGCCGGGCTCCCCGGGCGGGACCACGTCGTGCTGTCGTGCCTGCGCCCGCACGAGAACCCCGGCGGGCCGCTCCACGAGCTGTCCCGTCACCTCGACACGCTGTCGGCGCAGGCCGATCTCGTCGGCAGTCCCGACCTCAAGCTGGCCGTCCTCTACCTGCAGATGTGCACCTACGGGGTGGCGGAGCGACACTTCCTGCGCGGTCCGGCCCGCGCGATCGTCACCGAACGCCACCCGCTCATCGACGCGCTCACCTACCTGCCGCTCTACCGCGACGTCATCGAGCGGATGAGCGTCCCCGGCCGCCCGGCGACGCTGCGCGAGCAGCTCGGGCGCATGCCGGAGAGCGCCGTCGAGGCCGCGCTCGCCTGGTGCGAGAGGCTGGGCCGGCGACCCGGCGGGCGCGCGCCGCGGCTCGACACGCTCGGCGCCGAGCTCGTCGGCCTGCTGCGGCTGCCGCCCGGGGAGCTGATCGCCGAGCTGGCGGACCGCTTCGCGGTCGCGCCACCCGACGTCGCGATCCTGCTCGACATCGACGTCGCCGAGGCCGTCCGCCGGGTCCGGGCCCGCGACCGCCGCCCAGAGCCACACGAGCGCCCCGACCTGCTGGCCCGGATCAGGGACGGCTACGAGGAGGCACTCAAGGCGCTCCCGGTACGGGTGCACCGCGTCCGCGTCGACGGCCGCTCCGCCCCGGACGTGACCACCGAGATCGCCCGCCTCGCCGCCCTATGAACCCACCGCACGAACGGCCGCCCATGACACGCCTCACTCCCGCCCAGGACCTGCTGCGCGAGCACTTCGACGCGCGGATGGCCCGCGTCCGCCGCGTTCGGCCGCCGCAGTCGGCCCACGGCGTGGGCGCGATCGCGGTGCTGCGCGCGTTCGACCCGGTGACCTTCGCCGGCTCGGCGTACGCGTTCGCCCGCGACCTCATCGAGCCACGGGGCGCGCTCTGGTACGCCGCCTTCACCAGAACGATCTTCCTGGCCGGCGACCCCGGCAACCTCCTCGACCGCCACCCCTGCGACCACCTGTCCGCCGACTCCTCCATCGCCTGGTACGCCCCCGCCCCGCTGCCCGCCCGCGAAGGGCTGCGCCGCATGCTGCGGCCCTTCCGCGGCCCGCACGGCCTGGCCTCCCCGCTCCTGCGGGAGGTCCCCCTGGCCGGGGCCGGCGCGGTCGCGCGCCTCGACGTCCCGGTGGCCACGCTGACGGTCGAGGACTACCTGATCCACGTCAACCACCTGATCGCGGAGGCGACCCTGGACGGCCTCCTCACCGGCGCGGGCCGCCTGGTCATCCGCCACCTGCCCCACCACCCGGACCCGGCCACCCCTTACACCCGGGTCCGGGTCTCCCCCGACCCACTCTCCCCCGACCGGTTGCGGGCCTACGCGTACCTGTCCCTCTAGGGATCAGCGCGGGGGCCTGCCGCCCTGAGCCGCCCGCGCGTCGAGGCGAGCGGGACCCGCCGCTCCGGGTCGGCCAGCATCGCCTCGTAGGCCTTGCTGTCTCCGCATATCAGCAGCAAGTACTTCACCTGCCCGATCCTAGGACGTACGGGTCACATGGTCGTCCCGCCGGAGACGTCCAGGCGGTGTCCGGTCATGTACCGGCTGTCGTCCCCGGCCAGGAAGGCCACCGTGTCGGCGACGTCCTGCGGCGTGCCCAGGCGGCCCAGCGGCGACTGCGACGACAGCCAGGCCAGGGCCTCGCCGACCAGGCGTCCCTCGTGCATGTCGGTGTCGATGACCCCGGGGGCCACGGTGTTGACCGTGATCCCGCGCGGCCCGAGCTGCTTGGCCAGCGCGGTGGTCAGCACGTCGAGCGCGGCCTTGGACATGGCGTAGCCGATCGCCCGGGGCATGGCCGCGCCCCGGGTCAGCATCGTGCCGACGGTGATGATCCGGCCGCCGTCCCGCAGCCGGGGCAGCGCGAGCCGGGTGATGAAGAACGGAGCGGTCGTGTTGACCGCGAACAACCGCTCGAAGCCCTCCCTGGTCACCCCGTCGATCTCGGCCTGGTCGCCGAGGATGCCCGCGTTGTTGACCAGGATGTCCAGGCCGTCGGCGTGCTCGTCGAAGGCGGCCCACAGCGCTTCGGCGTCTTCCGGCACGCCCAGCTCGGCGCGCACGGTGAACGCCCGCCCTCCGGCCGCCTCGATGGCCGCGACCGTCTCCTTGGCCGCCGTCTCGTTGCCGCCGTAGTGGACGGCGACCCGGGCGCCCTCGCCGGCGAGCCGGACGGCGACGGCCCGGCCGATTCCCCTGCTGGCTCCGGTCACGAGTGCCGTCTTGCCGGTCAATGTCGTCATCGTCGATCGTGCCTTTCCGTCAGGCGCCGTAGGGAGTGGTGACCTTGGCGTCGCGCAGCACGCGCGCCCACCACGTCAACTGGTCGAGCAGGGTCTTGGCGGCCGTGGCGGGCCCGTGCGGGTCCTTGGGCAGGCCGTCGGGGCCGAAGCAGTCCCATGCGCCGTGGAAGCTCACCGTGTCCCGGGTGGTGACGGCGTGCAGCTCGGCGAAGACCGCGCGCAGGTGTTCCACCGCGCGCAGGCCGCCCGACAGTCCTCCGTAGGACACGAACGCCACCGGCTTGGCGTGGAACTGCGCGTTGTGCCAGTCGATCGCGTTCTTCAACGACGCCGGATAGCTGTGGTTGTACTCCGGGGTCACCACCACGAAGGCGTCGGCCGCCTCCAGCCGCGGCGTCAGATCGCTCAAAGCCGTGAGCACCCCCGCCGGCGGGGACATGGACGGGGCGGCGCCGCCGATCGGCACGTCCGCCAGATCGATCAGGTCGACTTCGAGGTCGGCGCGCCTGGCCGCCTCGCCGGCGAACCAGGTGGCCGCGGTCGGGCCGAACCGGCCGTCGCGGACGCTGCCCACGATGACGGCCAGCCGCAGCGGGCTCTCGGACATGGCGTACTCCTTATTCGCGTACTTCGTACTCGAAATAGGACCATAGCCATTCGAGTACTGTGTACGCAAGTTAAGGAGGGGCAGCGGGATGTCCGACGAGGAACTGGTCAGCATCTGGATGCGACCCGAGCGCCTGGAGCGCTCGGGGCCCGGACGGCGGCCCGGCTACAGCCGCGAGCAGATCACCCGGGCGGCCGTCCGGATCGCCGACGCCGAAGGGGTGGAGGCCGCGACGATGCGCCGGATCGGGGGCGAGCTGGGCACCGGCGCCATGTCCCTCTACCGCTACGTGCCCAAACGCGATGACCTGTTCGACCTCATGATCGACCTGGCGATGAGCGAGCTCGATCTCCCCGTCAAACCGTCCGGTGACTGGCGCGATGACCTCTCCCTGGTCGCCCACCGGACCCGGGCGGCCGGGCTGCGCCACCCCTGGCTGACCCCGCTGCTCAACAGCCGCCCGACCCTGGGCCCGAACCTGCTGCGCGCGCACGAGTTCGCCCTGGGCGCGCTCGACGGGCTCGGCCTCGACATCGACGAGATGACCGGCTTCGTCAGCATGGTGAACGACTACGTCCACAGCGCGATCCGCCGCGAGATCGCCTGGCTGGAGGAGGCCCGCCGTACCGGCATGGACCCGGAGCGCTGGAAACGCGACTATGCCGGGCCGTACGTGCGGCAGGTCGTCGAGTCGGGCGCCTATCCCCTGTTCAGCCGGTCCGTACGGGAATCCAGGACCGCCCACCTGGCCCCCGCCGAGCGCTTCCGGCACGGGCTGGACCGCGTGCTCGACGGGATCGGCGCGCAGATCGCTCCGGGCATCCCCCGATGATCAGGATGCGGCGTCGGCGTAGCGGCGGGCCAGGCGCGCGAAGACCTGCTTGAGCTCGTCCGGGCCGACGACCTCGATGTCGGCGTCGAACACGCCGATGGCGGCGGCCAGGCCGGGCCATGACCACGAGCCCAGGATGAGCCGGCAGCGGTCCGGGCCTAGCGCCTCGACGACTCCGTCGCGGGTGTAGCGGGACACGGCGGCGGCGGGCAGGTCGATGATCACCTCGCCGCGGCAGGACCAGGCGCCGGTCCCGTCGGAGCCCCGGAACTTGCTGATCACGAAGGCGGCCACGTCGCCTCCGGGCAGCTCGCGCGGGGTGAAGCGGGGCCCCGTGGGGGTGCGCGGGATGATCCGATCGGCGCGGAAGATCCGCCAGTCCTCCCGGTCGAGGTCCCAGGCGATGAGGTACCAGCGCCCGCCCCAGGTGACGAGGTGATGGGGCTGCGCCCGGCGGGGCGGGCGCGGCGCCCCGTCGTCGTCCGCCCCCGGCGGATAGTCGAAGCGCAGCACCTCGCGGGCGTGGACGGCGGCGCTGAGCGCCATGAGCACGCCGGCGTCGGCGTTCGGGCCCTGCCGGGTCACCGGCCGCCCGACGGCGGTGACCTGGAGGGTGTCGATCCGGCGGCGCAGCCGGGCGGGCATGACCTGCCGGACGGTGTTCAGCGCGCGGGCCGCCGCCTCCTCGATGCCGGCGCCGGCGGTGGCGGCGAGCTGGAGCGCGATGGCCAGCGCGACGGCCTGCTCGTCGTCGAACAGCAGCGGGGGCAGCTCCGTGCCGGCTTCGAGCCGGTATCCGCCGTCGGGCCCTTTGAAGGCCACGATGGGATAGCCCAGCTCGCGCAGGCGGTCGACGTCACGGCGGACGGTGCGCGGGCTGACGTCCAGCCGCTCGGCCAGCAGCGCCCCCGGCCAGTCGCGGCGGGCCTGGAGCAGCGAGAGCAGCGCCAGCAGTCGCGCTGAAGTCTTCGGCACGATTCCCATGATGCCCTGAGAAGCGGCCACTACCTGGCCGCTTCCCCTGCGACTGTTTCCACGTGCCAGTCAACGACGACAACAAGAAGGGCCCGAACGCCATGACCGCCTCACCCGCAACCCTCGACGCCGAGCGGGCCGACCTGCTCGCCATGATCGCGACCGCGCGATCCGCCCTGACCAGGACCGTTCAGGGGCTCGGCGACGAGCAGCTCGGCGAGCGCCCGACGGTCAGCGCGCTGTGCCTGGGCGGGCTGATCAAGCACGTCGCGTCCATGGAGGAATCGTGGCTGCGCTTCGCGCTGGAGGGCCCCTCGGCGATGCGCCACGACCTGCCCGACGGTGTCACCTGGGCCGACATCATGGCCGGCACCGCCCGCGAGTTCCCGCAGTGGATGATCGACCACGACAACGAGTTCCGCATGCTGCCCGGCGACACCTCGGCCGGGATCCTCGCGCGTTACGAGCAGGTCGCCGCCCGCAGCGCGGAGATCGTCGCCGCCGTCCCCGACCTGTCGGCGACGCACCCGCTGCCGACGGCGCCCTGGCACGAGCCGGGAGGGGTGCTCAGCGTGCGCGCGGTGCTGATGCACGTCATCGCCGAGACCTCCCAGCACGCCGGGCACGCCGACATCCTGCGCGAGGCGCTCGACGGGCAGAAATCCAGCTGAGTCAGCCCGATCCGCGCGCGAGCAGGTCGCGCAGGACATAGGGCATGATCCCGCCGTGCCGGTAGTAGTCGACCTCGCGCGGTGTGTCGAGGCGGAGCCGGACCTGGAAGGTGATGGCGTCGGCGGTGACGGTCAGGGCCTGTGGGAGGTCCGGTCCGTCGAGCGCGGTGAGGCCGGTGACGCCGATGACCTCCCGGCCGGTGAGGCCGAGCTCGTCCGGGCCCTGGCCGGGGAGGAACTGCAGCGGCAGGACGCCCATGCCGACCAGGTTCGAGCGGTGGATGCGCTCGAACGACCTGGCGATGACGGCCCGCACGCCGAGCAGCGCGGGGCCTTTGGCGGCCCAGTCGCGGGAGGATCCGGCGCCGTACCCCTCCCCCGCCAGCACCACGACCGGCACCCCGGCCTCCTGGTAGGCGCGGGCGGCCCCGTACACGGTGGTGATCGTGGCGCCGTCCAGGAAGTCGCAGGTGAAGCCGCCCTCGGTGCCGGGGGCGAGCTGGTTGCGCAGGCGCACGTTGGCGAAGGCGCCGCGCATCATGACCTCGTGGTTGCCGCGGCGGGAGGCGTAGGTGTTGAGCTGGTGGCGCGGCACGCCGAGGTCGGCGAGGTAGCGGCCGGCGGGGCTGGACGGGAGGATGGCCCCGGCCGGCGAGATGTGGTCGGTCGTGATGAAGTCGCCCAGCTTGGCCAGGACGCGGGCGCCGGTGAGGTCGGTGACGGGCCGCGGCTCGGGCGACATGCCGTCGAGGTAGGGGGCGCGGCGCACGTAGGTGGAGTCGGGGTCCCAGGGGTAGGTGGCGGAGCGGGAGACGTCCAGGGCCTGCCAGCGCCGGTCGCCGTCGAGGACGTCGGCGTAGGCGTGGGCGAACATCTCCGGCCTGATCACCCGCTCGATGACCTCGCCCACCTCCTCCGGGGCGGGCCACAGGTCACGCAGGTGTACGGGACGGCCGTCGGGGTCGGTGCCGAGAGGCTCGGTGGTGAGGTCGAGGTCCATGGTGCCGGCGATGGCGTAGGCGACGACGAGCGGCGGCGAGGCGAGGTAGTTGGAGCGGACCTCCGGCTGGATGCGGCCCTCGAAGTTGCGGTTGCCGGACAGGACCGCGGCGACGTCGAGATCGTGCTCGGCCACGGCCTCGGACACCTCTTCGACCAGCGGGCCGGAGGCACCGATGCAGGTCATGCAGCCGAACCCGGCCAGCGTGAAGCCGAGCCGCTCCAGGTACGGGGTCAGGCCCGCCTCGCCGTAGTAGTCCATGACGACGCGCGAGCCGGGCGACAGGGTGGTCTTCACCCACGGCTTGGCGCGCAGCCCGCGCTCGGCGGCCTTCTTGGCCAGCAGCCCGGCGGCCACCATGACCGACGGGTTGGAGGTGTTGGTGCAGGAGGTGATCGCGGCGATGGCGACGGTCCCGTGCGTGATCTCCCGGTCCGCCGCGACGGGCGGCCGTTCCTGGGCGCGGAAGGCGGACTTGACCCCCTCCAGGGGAATGCGGTCCTGGGGGCGGCGCGGGCCGGCGACGGACGGCACGACGGTGGCCAGGTCGAGATCGAGCTCGGCGGTGTAGGCGGGCGGCGCGTCGGGGTCGTGCCACAGGCCCTGCGCCTTGGCGTACGCCTCGACGAGGTCGGCGTGGTCGCTGTCGCGGCCGGTGAAGCGCAGGTAGCGGATGGTCTCGGCGTCGATGGGGAACAGCGCGGCGGTGGAGCCGAACTCGGGGCTCATGTTGGAGATCGTCACCCGGTCGGTCACCGGCAGCGGGGTGACCCCCGGCCCGTGGAACTCGACGATCTTGCCGACCACGCCGTGCTCGCGCAGCAGCTCGGTGAGGGTCAGCACGAGGTCGGTCGCGGTGGCGGCGACCGGCAGCCCGCCGTGCAGGCGCACGCCCACCACGTCGGGCACGAGGATGGACACCGACTGGCCCAGCATGGCGGCCTCGGCCTCGATGCCGCCGATGCCCCAGCCGAGCGTGCCGAGGCCGTTGACCATGGTGGTGTGCGAGTCGGTGCCCAGGCACAGGTCCGGGTACGCCTCGTCGTCGCGGGTCATGACCACCCGGGCCAGGTATTCCACGTTGATCTGGTGCATGATGCCCTTGCCCGGCGGCACCACGGTGAACTCCCGCAGCGACGCCTGGCCCCAGCGCAGGAAGCGGTAGCGCTCGGCGTTGCGCTCGTACTCCCGGTCGGCGTTGCGGGCCAGGGCGTCGGGGCGGCCGAAGACGTCGGCGATGATGGAGTGGTCGACGACCAGCTCGGCGGGGATGGCCGGGTTGACCCGGTCGGGGTCGCCGCCGAGTGCTGCCATGGCGTCCCGCATGGAGGCCAGGTCGGCCAGCACCGGCACGCCGTTGGTGTCGTGCAGGAACACCCGGGCGGGATGCAGGTCCACGGCGGCGGTCCGGTCGGCGCGTGGCCGCCATCCGGTCAGCGCGCGCACCTGCTCGTCGGGCGCGGCGTGCCGGAGCAGGTTCTCCAGCATGATGCGCAGGCTGTACGGCAGGCGCGCGGGCGCGTCGACGCGGTGGATGCGGTGGCGGCGGGTGCCCACCGCCAGGTAGTCGGTCACGTGGCCTGCCCTTGGAGCGAGACGGGATGGCAGAAGGTGTTGAGGTGCTCGATCACGCACGCCTCGGCCACCTGCCGCCAGGCGGCGTAGTGCGGCGCGGCGCGGTGTTCGGTGAAGAAGGCGGCCTCGTCCCGGTAGATCTCGTACAGGATGAACCGGTGCGGGTCGTCGTCGCCGCGCAGCACGTCGAAGCGGAGGCAGCCGGGCTCACCTCGGGTGGCGTCGGCGTTGGCCCTGATGCCGTCGAGGAACGCGTCCAGGTGGCCGGGCCGCACCTGTAGCTGGACGATCACGACGAACATGCGCTCATCCAGGCGGGTTGCGGGATCGCGCACGCCTTGGCGAGCCCGCGCAGGCCGCTCAGCGTCCGGTCGGGCAGGCGCACGCCGGTCAGGGCGGCTTCGGCGGCGTTGCGGTCCTCGATCTCGCCGGGGTAGAAGATCTCGCCGAAGCCGGGCGCGAGCGGCACGGCCTTGGTGCGGTCGATGAGGTCGTCGAGGCGGCGGGCGTAGTCGGCGGGGTCGGCCACGGCGTCCACGCGCAGCGCGAGCAGCAGGTGGCCGCAGCCGCTGCGGCGGTCGGGGACGTAGGGGCCGGCCACGTCGGTGGCGTAGGAGCTGCCGGTCAGCACGCCCGACAGCACGTCCATCATGAACGAGATGCCGTACCCCTTGTGCCCGGCCATGGGCAGGATGAGCCCGTCGATGGCCTGGACGGGGTCGGTGGTGGGGACGCCGTCGGCCGTCTGGGCCCAGCCTTCGGGGATGGCCTGCCCGCGTTCCAGGGCGGCGTAGATCTTGCCGCGGGCGACCGTGGTGTTGGCGATGTCCAGCACGACCGGGCCGCGCCGGCCGCCGGGTACCGCGATGGACCACGGGTTGGCGCCCACGCTCTTGTCCCGCCCGCCCCAGGGGGCCATGGCGGGGCTGCCGTTGGTGGTCAGCAGGGCGACGCAGCCCTCGGCGGCGATCATGCGGGTGAAGTAGGCGGCGGTGCCGAAATGGTTGCTGTCGCGCACCGCGACCAGGCCGACGCCGTGCTCGCCGGCGCGGCGTACGGCCTCGCGGGCCGCGTACGCGGTGACGACCTGGCCGATGCCGTCGCGGCCGTCGAGGACGGCGACCGCGCCGCCGTCGAGCACGGTGGCCACGTCGGTGACCGCGCGCATGACTCCGGAGCGCAGGCGGTCGGCGTACCACTCCAGGCGCAGCAGGCCGTGCGAGGGATGCCCCCACGCGTCGGCCGTGACCAGGCTGTCGGCCACCAGCCGCGCGTCCGGCTCGGGGACGCCGAGCGAGGTCAGCACCTCGATCCCGAAGGAGATCAGCTCGGAGGCAGGGATCACGACAGGCTCCTGACCTGGTCGGCGGTGAGAGGCCGGGTGGGGCGGTCGCGCAGCAGCAGCCACAGCCGCGCCGTCTCCTCCAGTTCCTCGATGACGTCCGCGGCGGCGGCGAGGTCGGCGCCGGCGGCGATGGGGCCGTGGTTGGCCAGCAGCAGGGCGTGCGCGGTGCGGGCGGCCCGTTCGGCGATCGGCCCCAGCGCCGGGTCGCCGGGCGCGTGGTAGGGCAGCAGCGGCAGCCGCCCGACCCGCATCACGTAGTACGCGGTCAGCGGCGGCAGCGCGTCCTCCGGGTCGAGGCCGTCGTGGCAGGACACGGCGACGGAGTACGTGCTGTGCAGGTGGACGACCGCCCCGTCGCCCGGGCGGGCACGGTAGAGCGCGGCGTGCAGGAACGCCTCCTTCGACGGGCGCGGCCCGTCCAGGTGCTCGCCCGCCAGGCTGACCAGCGACAGGTCGTCGGGTGAGACGTCGCCGAGCGAGCCGCCGGTCGGGGTGATGAGGAAGGCGTCGCCGGTGCGCGCGCTGATGTTGCCGGTGCGGCCGTGCGTCAGCCGCCGGTGGAACAGGGACGCGCCCAGCTCGGCGATCTGTACGGAGATGTCGGTCATGATGCTTCCAGAGCTGTGACGAGCAGGTCGGGCCGGCCGAAGTTGCCGGATTTGAGCAGCAGGGCCAGGCTCGGGTGGCCGGTGGTGAGCAGCCAGGGGACGCCCCGGTCGGCTTCGGCGCCCACGACCGCCCCGGTCACCCCGAGGGCGTTGACCACAGCGCCGGAGGTCTCGCCGCCGGCGACGACGATGCGCCGGGCGCCGAGCTGGGCGGCGCGGGCGGCGACGGCCGCCAGCGCCTGCTCCAGCAGCTCGGCCGAGCCGGGCGAGCGCTCCTCAGGGGGCGCGGAGGAGTAGACCATGACGCGGTCCTCCGCCGCGAGGCGGTCCTCCAGCCAGCCGAGGGCCTCCTCGACCAGCCCGTCCTGCTCGGGACGCAGCCGGTAGGAGGGCATGCGCCGGCGGGCCAGGGCCACCTGCTCCAGCGTGGCGGCCGAGCAGCTGCCCGCGAGCACCACCCCCGGCCCCTGCGGGAGGGCGGGCACGGCCGGGCCGCCCGGCTCCCGCCCGGCACTCGCCAGGGCGCCCGCCGCCCCGGCCAGGCCCGCCGCGCCGGTGATGACGGGCAGGTCCGCGGTGGCGCGGGCGATGACGTCGAGGTCGCCGTCGTCGAGGGCGTCGGTGACCGCGTACCGGACGTCCTGGGCGCGCAGCGTGTCGAGCGCCGCGCGTACCGCCTCGGCGCCGGACCGGACCGTCCGGTGCGCGACCAGCGCGACGCGGTGCGGGGTCTGCCGGCCCAGGACGCGGACGAGGTCGGGGTCGGTCATCGGGGTGAGCGGGTGGTGGCGCATCGGCGACTCCGACAGCAGCCGGTCGCCGACGAACAGGTGCCCCTGGTAGACGGTGCGGCCGTGCTCGGGAGCGGCCGGGCACACCACGGTCAGCGGGGCCCCGCTCGCCTGGGTCAGCGCGTCGGCGACCGGGCCGATGTTGCCCTCGTCGGTGGAGTCGAAGGTGGAGCAGTACTTGAAGTACAGGCGCCGGACCCCTTGTCCGTGCAGCCATTGCCGCACGGCGAGCGAGGCGGCGACCGCCTCCCCCGCCGGGATCGAGCGGGTCTTGAGCGCGACCACGACGGCGTCGGTGTCCGGGAGCACCGTCGCGGGCCCGGGGGCGCCGAAGATCAGCACCGTACGCAGGCCCGAGCGCCGCAGGGCGGCGGCGACGTCGGTGCCGCCGGTGTAGTCGTCGGCCACGCACCCCAGCACCGGGCTCATGCCAGCGCCCCGCGCAGCGCCCGGGCCGCCGCCAGCGGCGGGCTCAGCACGGGCAGGCCGAGCCGGCCGGCCAGCTCGGCGTGCACCGGGCTGATCGAGTACTGCCCGAGCAGGACCAGCTCGACGCCGTCGAGGGCGGGCGCGGCGGCCCGCGCGAGCACGTCCGTCAGGTCCGGCCAGTCGCGGGCGGCGGCGGCCGCGGCGGCTCCCTGCGCCGCGATCGCCCGCACCTCGACGCCGTCCGCCACCTCCTTGAGCCGCCGTGCCGAGTCGGCCGCCGCGGAATCGAGCGAGCCGAGCACGAGCACGGCGCCGGGCCGCCGGCCGGCGACCTCGGCGAACGCGGCCTCGTCCGAGCCCGTCACCGGCACCTCGTGCAGCCGCCGCGCGAGCGCCGCCGCCGGCCCGTACATCGAGCAGGACAGCAGCACCGCGTCGGCGCCGCCGCGGACCGCGTAGTCGACGAGGGCGAGCATGCGGCGCGCCAGCGCGGGTGTCAGCCCGCCGGCCGCGTCGGCCTCGGTGACGAGCCGGTCGTCCATGAGGTGCCAGGGCGTGGCCTCGGGAAACCCTTCGGCGAGCCCGTCGGCGGCGGGCTGGACGGAGGCGGGGGTGGCGTTGACGACGGCGACCGTCGGGCTCATCGCTTCACCGCGGCGGCGACGGCCTCGGCGAAGGCCCTGGTGCCCGCCGTGCCGCCCATGTCGCGGGTACGGGTGCCGGCCCGGACGGTGTCGGCGACCGCCGTCTCGATCAGGGCGGCGGCCTGGGCCAGGGCCGGGTCCTGGTGGCGGGCGCCGAGCCAGTCGAGCAGCATGGCGCTGGACAGGATCATCGCGATGGGGTTGGCGACGTCCTGGCCGGCGATGTCGGGGGCGGAGCCGTGCGCGGCCTGGGCCATGGCGCGCTCGTGGGAGGCGTTGATGGACGGGGCGATGCCGAGCGATCCGGCGATCTCGCCGGCCAGGTCGGACAGGATGTCGCCGAACATGTTCTCGGTGACGATCACGTCGAACTCGTCCGCCCGCCGCACCAGGTGCACGGTCATCGCGTCGATGTGGAAGTCGTCCACGGCCACGCCGGGGTAGCGGGCGGCGACCTCCCGGCAGACGTCGCGGAACATGCCGGTGGTCAGCTTGAGGACGTTGGCCTTGTGGACGATGGTGAGCTTGCCGCGCCTGCGGGTGGCCAGCTCGAACGCCTCGACGGCGATCCGCTCGACGGCGGGCCGGGTGATGATGCCCATGGCGATGGCCACGTCCGGGCTGGGCATGAACTCGCCGGTTCCCTTGTAGGTGCTGCGGTCGGCGTAGAAGCCCTGGGTGTTCTCCCGGACGATGACCAGGTCGGTGCCGGGGACGACGGCGTCGGCGCCCTCGAACGACTTGGCCGGGCGGATGTTGGCGAACAGGTCGAAGCGCTTGCGGATGGTGCCGCTGGGGTTGAGCTTGGAGCGGTGCGGCTCGGGGTAGGCGGCGCTGTCGTGCGGGCCGAGCAGCCAGGCGTCCAGCTCGGCGAGCGCGGCCAGCGTCGTCTCCGGCGTGGCGTCGCCATGGGTGTCGATGGCGGCGGCGCCGAGCGGCAGCTCGACCCACTCGGCGGGGGCGGCGCCGGCGGCGGCCAGCGCGGCGTCCACGACCAGGACGGACGCGGGGACGATCTCGGGGCCGATGCCGTCGCCTTCGAGTACGCCAAGACGGTAAGAAGTCACGAAATTTACGTCCTTACGAGTGCTTCGGCGTCCTCGGACAGCACGCCGGTGGTCGGGTAGAGCAGGCAGGCGGCGGGCTCGACGACGAGCGTGACCTCGCCGCTCAGCCCGGAGCGGTTGGTCTCGGCCTGGATGACGTGGTCGCCCAGGCGCAGGTCGTACTCGTGGCGGGAGCCGACGTAGGAGCTGGTGAGCACCTCGGCGGTGAGCACGTTCTCACCGGTCTCGCCGGTCTCACCGGGCGGGAGGATCCGCAGCCGTTCGGGCCGGACGGCCACGGTGACCCGGCCTTCGACGGCCTGCGCGGGGACGGCGATGGTCTGGCCGGTGCAGTCCAGCCGCACCTCCGCCGGGCCGGTCATCGTGCCCGTGAGGAAGTTGCAGCGGCCGACGAAGGCGGCCACCTCGGCGGTCGCCGGGGTCTC
Source organism: Nonomuraea sp. NPDC005650 (assembly GCF_040605375.1). Taxonomy (NCBI): domain Bacteria; kingdom Bacillati; phylum Actinomycetota; class Actinomycetes; order Streptosporangiales; family Streptosporangiaceae; genus Nonomuraea; species Nonomuraea sp. NPDC005650. The sequence goes on along the minus strand of NZ_JBEXCR010000008.1, from coordinate 318,845 downwards.
GTAGATCTCGGTCGGCGTGCCGATCTGGAGCATGTCGCCCCTGGACATCACCGCGATGCGGTCGCTCAGGGCCAGGGCCTCGTCCTGGTCGTGCGTGACGTACACGGTGGTGATGCCGAGCTCGGTCTGCAGCCGCTTGAGCCAGGCGCGGGCCTGGTCGCGGAGCTTGGCGTCGAGGTTGGACAGCGGCTCGTCCAGCAGCAGCACGCCGGGCGAGTAGACCAGGGCGCGGGCGAGGGCGACGCGCTGCTGCTGGCCGCCGGACAGCTGGTGCGGGTAGCGGTCCTTCAGCTCGGCCAGGCCCACCTTGCCGAGCGCCTCGGCGATGAGCGTGTCCTGCTCGCGCCGGTCGACCTTGCGAATCTTGAGCGGCATGGCCAGGTTCTGGGCGACCGTCATGTGCGGCCACAGCGCGTACGACTGGAACACCATCCCGAGGTTGCGCGCCTCGGGCGGCACGAACGTGCCGGCGTCGACGAAGGTCGCCGGGCCGACCGCGATGCTGCCGCCGGTGGGCCGCTCCAGACCGGCGATGCACGCCAGGGTGGTGGACTTGCCGCAGCCGCTGGGGCCGAGCAGGGTGAAGAACTCGCCGTCGGCGATGGTGAAAGTGATGTCGTTCAGGACGGCGTTGTCGCCGAACCGCTTGGACAGGTTGGCGACCTTGACCTCAGGCATCCGTGCCTTCTTTCTTGGGGCGTCCCTTGAGAAGTAGTCCGGCCAGCCCGACGAACGTCGCCGTGATGGCGATCTGCAGGCTGGCCAGCGCGGCCACGGAGCCGGTGTTGCCCTGCACCCACAGTTCGAGCATGGTCGTGCCGATGATGTTGGAGTCCGCCGAGCCCAGGAACACCGCGGGTGAGTACTCCTTGAGCAGCGTCACGAACGTCAGGATCAGCGCCCCGGCGAAGGCCGGCCGCAGCAGCGCGGCCAGGATGCGGGTGAACGTGCGCACCCAGTCGGCGCCGGACACCCGGGCGGCGTTGTCGAGCTCCCGGCCGATCTGCATGATCGACGGCGAGATGGAGCCGAACCCGCTGGGCAGCGCGCGCAGCCCGAAACCGATGATCAGCGCCCACAGCGTGCCCTGGATCAGGCTGCCCAGCCCGAACGGGGCGAAGGCCAGCGCCCAGAACAGGCCGATGCCGACGATGATGCCGGGCATCGCCTGCGGGGCGAGCGCCAGATACTCCACCGCGCGGGCGAAGCGGAAGGTCGAGCGCCTGGCCACCATGACCGCCAGCAGGGACAGCGCGCTGACCAGGACCGCGCCGATCGCGGCGACCAGCAGGCTGTTGACGATGGACTGCACGTACACCGGATAGGTGAAGATCCGCTCGTAGTTGTCCCCGGTGAGGGTCTTGAACGGCGACTGCAGCGGCGTGAACACCTGGGTGAAGGAGCGGAACACCAGCCCGCCGATCGGCACCAGGGCGCCCATCACCACGTAGAAGCCGATGGCGGCCACGCTCACCCACTTCAGCCACCCCAGGTCCAGGGGCCGCGGCCGGGTGGCCTTCCCGCGCACCGAGACGAACCGCTGGGCGTTCTTGAGCAGCTTGGCCTGCAGCGCGACCAGGCTGACCGTGACCAGCAGGATGATCGCCGACGCCGCGCCCAGCACCCCGTAGTCCGGGTTGATGGACTGCAGGCCGTTGCGGTACAGGAACGTGGAGAAGACGTCGATGCCGACCGGCTGGCCGAACAGCAGCGGCACGCTCAGCGTCTCCACCGACATGCTGACCACCAGGATCGAGCTGTAGACGACCGGCGGGCGCAGCAGCGGCAGGATCACCGAGCGCAGGATGCGCAGCGGCCCGGCCCCGCACACCTGGGCGGCGGCCTCCAGCGAGGCGTCGCTCTGCCGCAGCGCGTTGGCGCAGAAGGTGTAGACGATCGGGGCCAGCGCCACGGCCTCGGTCAGCGCCATGCCGGGGATGGAGTACAGGTTCCACGGCAGGAAACCGAGCAGGCGGCGTACCTCCACGCTGACGAACCCGGCCGGGCCGTACATGGTGATCCAGCCGAAGCCGAGGATCAGCGAGGAGATGAAGAACGGCCACTGCATGGCGGCGGCGAACACGCGGCCGCCGGGCAGCTTCGTCCGCACCACGACCACGGCCATCGGCACCGCGATGATCAGACTGAGCAGGGTGGTCAGCCCCGCGAACAGCGCCGTGTTGAGCACGACGCGGCCGAATCCCGCCTCGGTGAACAGCCGCGCGTAGTTGCCGGCGCCCAGCACGCCGCCCGCCTCGTACAGGGGGCGGTCGAGGAAGGACTGGTACAGCGTCGGGACGACCGGCGCCAGCACCAGGACCGCCAGCAGCACCAGCACGGAGTACTGCAGCCAGCTCTCCCGGGCCAGCCCCAGCGGCCTGCGGTAGCGCGGCGGCGGATGGACCGGCGGACGCGGCGGGGACAGGGTGGTCATCGTATTCCTCTCAGCGTTCCTCTCGGCGTCGCTCTCGGGGTTCCGCTCAGCGGCCGAGCAGGCCGTTCCACTTGGCGGTGAAGGACTTGACCTCGGCGTCGGGGACCTTCTCGTACTTGGCGAGGATCACGTTGGCCTGGCCTACGGACTTCACCAGCTCCTGGTAGGTGTGCAGCCCGTCACCCGTCGCGACGCCGTCGCGGTAGGAGGTGAGCCCGCCCTCGGCCACCGCCCGCTGGCCCTCCTGGGACAGGACGAAGTCCACGAACAGCTTCGAGGTCGCCGGGTGCGGCGCCTTGGCGGCGATGCCGATGCCGCGCGGCAGCACGACCGTGCCGTCGTCGAGGAAGGAGATCGCCAGCAGGCCGCCGCTCTTGGCCACCACGGGGTACGCCGGGGCGGCGCTGACGAAGAAGCCGGCCACGTACTCGCCGGAGGTGATCTTCTCCAGCTGGGTGCCGGACGAGGTCTCCGGCCTGGCCAGCGGCAGCACCGACTGCAGCGAGGTCCAGGAGTCGGGGCGGGCCGTGGTGAAGGCGTGCGAGACGGTGAAGCCGAACGCGCCGCTCACGTCCCGCGTGGTGATCTTGCTCTTGTACTGGGCGGGGTCCTTGGCCAGGATCGCCGCCAGGCTCTTCAGCCCGGTCGGCTTCTCGGGCAGCAGCGAGGTGTTGTACGCGATCGACAGCGGATCCGTCGACATGGCGTAGACGTTGGGCAGCGGCTCGCCGAAGTCCGGGAGCTTGCCCTTCTCCGGTGAGGCGTACTCCATCAGGGTGCCCGGCCGGGCGGCGAAGTCGGCCCACGCCTGGGCGGCGTTCGACACGACCAGGTCGGCCGGCGAGTTGCCGGTGGCCTGCTCGCTGAGCACCCGCTGGAACACCTCGTCGCTGTCCAGGTTGTTGGCCGCGATCTTCGTGACCCAGGGGTACTTCTTCTCGAAGTCCCGGAAGATCGGCGACCAGTTCTCCTGGTCGGTGTTGGAGTAGATGGTGAGGGTGCCGCCCTCCTTCTTGGACGCCTCGATGAGCTGGGCGTAATCGCCCGGGTAGTAGGACGGGGCCTGTCCCGTCGCGATCGTGTTCGGCGGCGGCTGCTTCGCCGCCGCGTCGCCATCACTGCCACCACCGCCGCAGGCCGTGAGAAGGCCGAGCGCGAGTACGGCGCCGCCGAGGGCGCGGAAGGTGGGGTGGAAGGTGGTCATGTGCTTCCTCCTTGACCAGGCGAGACCGACCAGCCGTCGCCTGCGATGCCGCACACTCTGCTTCGTTATAACCTATGACGTCAAGCCTTCGTTTCCGGAATGTAACGCGACAAGCCTTCTCAACGTCTTATATCGGCCACGCTACGAGAGTGTTGCGCACTTGCAGAGGATCCCTGTTCTTGCCGACCGGCCCGGATGGCGGTGTAGGTTATAACCGTCACCGACGAGACAGGACAGCGATGAGCGAATCAGCGGCCGACCTCTACACGACGAAGGCGGACTACGCCTATCTGCGCGTCAAGGAGCTGATCCTGTCCGGGAAGCTGGCCCCCGGCTCCGTCATCGCGCAGGCGCAGCTGGCCCGCGACATCGGCATCAGCACCACTCCCCTGCGCGAGGCGCTGCGCCGGCTCAAGAGCGAGGGGCTGGTCGAGCTCGACGCCCACCGCGACGCCCGCGTCGCGCCGCTGGCCGCCGAGGAGGCCCGCGACCTGCTGGAGCTGCGGCGTTCCCTCGACCCGCTCGCGGTCGCGCTGGCGGCCGAGCGCCGCACCAAGGCCGACATCGCCGCGATCCGCGCCGCCCACGAGGGCCTCGAACCCCTGCCCGGCAACCCCGCGTACGAGGAGCTGGTCGCCCACCGCAAGTTCCACGCCGCCCTCTACTCCGCCTCGCACAACGACCTGCTCATCCAGACGCTCGACGGGCTGTGGGACAAGGCCGACCGCTACCGCCGCCTCGCCCTGGAGGTCGAGCGCGGCCAGGCGGCCCGCGACAGCAAGGCGGCCGAGCACGAGGCCCTGCTGGAGTACGTGATCGCCGGCGACGTGGAGTCGGCGGCGGCCGTCATGCGCGAGCACATCGACACCAGCCTCGGCGCCCAGGCCGCCTGGCGGCTGCGCAAGCATGACTCCGCCCCTGGTGCGGAAGGTTCGCCCGGCCGGCCGTGAACAGCCGCCGGCTCCACGACGATGAGCGGAGTCGGCGAATTGCCGGTTTTGTGCTGTCTATACCCTTGCCGACGTGGAATTCCAGAGAGGTCTGGCGTTACTGGTCGCCGGCGCGTTCTTCATGGAGATACTCGACGGCACGGTGATCACCCCCGCCGCGCCGCACATCGCCGCGGAGCTCGGGATCGCGCCGATCGACGTCAACGTCGCGATCACCGCGTACGTGCTCACCATCGGCGTGCTGATACCGATCAGCGGCTGGCTGGCCGACCGGTTCGGCCCGCGCCGGGTGTTCACGGCGGCGATCGCGCTGTTCGTACTGGCCTCTCTCGCCTGCGCGATGGCCCCGAACCTGCCCGTGCTCACGGTCGCGCGGGTGGTGCAGGGGGCGGGCGGGGCGATGATGGTGCCGGTCGGGCGGCTCGTGGTGCTGCGGACGACGGAGAAGTCCGATCTGGTCCGGGCGATCGCGTACCTGACCTGGCCGGGCCTGTTCGCGCCGGTGCTGGCCCCGGTCATCGGCGGGTTGCTGGCCGACTACGCGTCCTGGCGGTGGATCTTCGTGATCAACGTGCCCCTCGGGCTCGTGGCCCTGTTCGTGGCGCTGCGGATCGTGCCCGACCTGCGCCCCGACGCCCCGGACCCGCTGGACCGCCCGGGGTTCGCGCTCATCGCGGTGGGTGTCGCCGGGCTGATCGTGGGGCTGGAGGGGCTCGGCTCGGGGTTCGGCCCGGCGACGGCGGTGGCGCTGGCGGTCGCCTGCGCGGGCCTCGGGCTGGCGGTGCGGCACCTGTTGCGGGCTCCGCGCCCGCTCGTCGACCTGCGGATCCTGCGGGTGACGACGTTCCGGGCCACGGCGGCGAGCGGGTCGGTCTACCGCGGCGTGATCATCGCGATCCCCTTCGTGCTGCCGCTGCTCTTCCAGCTGGGGTTCGGCTGGTCGGCGGCGCAGGCAGGGCTGGTGGTGATCGCGCTGTTCGTGGGGAACGTCGGGATCAAGCCCGCCACCACGCCGCTGATGCGCCGGCTCGGGATCCGCGCCATCCTGCTCTGGTCGATCGCGATCGGCGCCGTTTGCCTGTTCGGGATGGCCTTCCTCCAGGCCACGACCCCGCTGCCGGTGATCCTCGCGCTGCTGCTGGTGAGCGGGATCGTCCGGTCGACGGGGTTCACCGCGTACAACAGCGTGGCCTTCGCCGACGTCGACCAGAACCGGATGAACCACGCCAACACGCTGCTGTCGACGCTGCAGGAGCTGGGCGCGGGCCTCGGCGTGGCCGTCGGCGCGCTGCTCGTCCGGCTGGGCGAGGCGGTCCCCGTGGCAGCGGGCGCCGCCGGGCCGTACCGCGTGGCTTTCGTCCTGCTCTCGATCCTCCTGGCCCTCCTGGCGATCCCCGCGCTGCTTCTCCCCCGCACGGCCGGCGACGTGGTGACCGGCCGCGCTTAGGCCCGGCGCCGCCCCGTTGAGCGCGCCCGGCCCCACCGGCGGGTACGACGCGTGGCGGCTCAGCGGAGGTTGGCGTCGAAGTTCGCCAGGTAGGCGTTGATGAAGTGGTCGCGCACCCCGTCGGTGCCGGGCGCCAGCACGTCGGCGGTGCGGCCGTTGAGCCGGTCGGCCAGGCCCGCCACGAGCGGCATCTTCTTGTCCCGCAACTTGCCCTTGGCGTCGAAGTAACGCTCCTCGGCCACGTGCTGGAACAGCGGCGGCGGCGGGAGCTGGGCGACGACGTCGTTGTTGTTGACGAAGCGGAACATCCGCCCCCGGAACGCCTTGTCGTAGGCGGCGGCCAGCACCGGGCAGCAGGTGCGGGGCTGGCCGAAGGTGTAGACCCCGTCGGCCAGCAGGCTCGGGTCCTCGAAGTACGTACGCGTCGCCGCCAGCATGGCCAGCGCGCCGCCCAGGCTGTGCCCGGTGAACCACAGTGACTGCCCGTCGGTGCGCCAGTCCTCCAGCGTGTCCAGCATGGCCGGGTGCACCACGTCCAGGGCGCGGTAGAAGCCGGAGTGGATCATGCCGCTCCCCGCGGCGTACGGCGTCAGCAGCGTGTTGGCGTCCGACAGCCAGTCGCGCAGTTCCTCTGGCTGGGTGCCGCGGAACGCCGCGATGATCATGCGATCGTTGGCCGCGATGTACGCCTGCGTGTCCACCAGCGGGAACGGCGGGACGTGCGGCACGCGGAAAGAGGCCACGCGGTCGAAGCCCCAGCTGTTCGCCACAGCCTCGACCCGCTGCTCGTCCTTGTAGGCCAGCTCAGCGGCGTAGGCCAGGCAGCGCGCGTGCGCCAGGCTGTAGCCGGTGGCCGCGTGATCGAAGCTGATCGTGGTCATGTGTCCCCCTCGGTGGGGGGAGCTGCTGGTCCGGCGTACGACTCACATCTATCACGCGGGATCGTACGGGCTTGTGGTGCCACGCCCGCGTCGGCCCGATACGTCTCCTGTCTCCGGCCGGAACGGCATGGAACGCCTTAGTCAGCACAGGGGGGGCGCCGCACGAACACGGCGCCTCGAAAAAACGGGGGCGGAGGAAAACAAGCCCATGGAGAATCTCTTCCGATTGATGCTCACCCGGCCGGCCGTGGCCCAGGACCCGGGCAATCCCAGCATCCCGCTGGGCCAGGACACGCCGTTCCAGCAGTCGCTGCGCGAGGCCGTCGGGGCGGCCCAGCGGCGTACCGCCATAGAAGCGGCCGCCACCGCGTACGTGGCGGGGCCGGACTTCATCGGGGACCCGGCCGACACCCCGCTGGGCGCCGAGCTCGACCGGCTCACCGCGCGCCTGGACGAGATGGAGAACGTCGACGTGTGGCTCAGGTGCGGCTGACGAACATGGCCACGGCGCTGAGCGCCTTCCACGGCAACCTGCGCGAGCGGGTGGCCCCGTCCCCGCCGATCATCGGGGAGGCGGACACGGGCGGCGCGGGCGCGGGCGACGAGGAGCCGACCGGCGGGACCACCGACGTGGTCAGCGCGCCGGTCGCGCAGTCCCTGTTGCAGACGCCCGCCCCGGTGCTGCGCGGCCGCACGGAGTTCCGGCCGACCCCGACGCCCGAGGTCGGGTTCGTGCTGCTGCCGACGGCCAACCAGCAGCTGTCCGCGGCCACCCGTACGCTGCTCACCGAACGCGGCCTCGACCTGACCGCCGTGCCCCTCGACCGGCTCACCCACCGGCTCGAAGCCGACCTGGCCACGACGGTGACCCAGCTGGAAACGGTCGCGGGACACCCGGTGCGCCAGTCCTTCCTGCGCGTCGGCGAGGCGCTCGTCACCGTGCAGACCCCCGTCACGACCGGCTGGGGCACGCTCGGGACGGGCGGCACCGTCCCGCTGCCGCCGATCCCGCTGGACGGCCGCGTCCCCCACACCAAGGGCGAGGTCGCCCCGGCCGGCATCGCCGGGACCGTACGTGCGCTTCTTCGAGTGGGAGCACATGACCTTCGTGACCTACCGTTCCTATGGACTGAGCATAAGTGGCACGTGCTCAGCCGAACGCTCCGAACGGTGGTGAGCGTTCTGGTCGCCCGCGTTCGCGCCGCGTCCGGGCGGCACGGATCGCGTCCGTGGTCCGGGGATGCGGGGGCGGGGTCCCTCACGCCCGCGGGCGTCCGGTCCGGCCTGGACGGTCCGATGCCCCTGCCCATCGCTCCGGTGAGCAGGGGGCGGTGCCGTCCGACGCCGGATCGCATGCCCTTGGGCACGTCTGCCGATCGCCACGGCGGCTGCGTCGTGGCGGCTGGTAGTGCGGGTCTTGCCGGTCAGTGGGGCCTGCCAGTGCTGAGCACCCCATTTGGAGGTGTAGGCGGGGTCGGCGGCGATGATCGCGATCCCGCTCTGGTCGGCCATTGACGTCAGTCGGGCGCGCAGCCTGCTCGTGGGCATGCCGGAGATCAGCTTGCGGAAGCGTTTGCGGCGGCCGTGCTTTTCCCGGGTCTTGTCGGCTTCGAAGTCGAGGTCTTCGATGGCGATGGTGTGCACGCCGCAGGTTTTAGCCCAGTGCAGCAGCCGGGTCAGGGCGTGGCGGACCTGGGCGTCGCGATGCTCGGCGTTGCCGGACAGGTCGTAGGTGAAGCGGCGGGGGTTGCCGATCGGGTTGCCGTGGGCATCCAGACGCCAGGCGGCCAGGTGATCGGCGTTGGTGTCCACGCCGATCACGCCTGCGGCGAGCGCAGCCGAGAGGGGCACAGTCGGGGCTGCAGGAAGCTGCCAGGAGGCGGTGATGTACCAGCGTCCGCGTTGCGCGTCCAGGTGGATGCGGTAGGCCACCGCCCGGTTAGCCTCGATACGATCCCGCCATGCCACACCCCGGTGGGCGAAGGCCACCCGGCAGGCCAGCGCATAGCGGCCGTGCGGCGCGTTCGCCAGGTGCGCCAGCGGCGCGGGCAGCTTGATCGACACCTCGCCGGTCGGGGTGACGCGGATGGTCTCGTTGCCGTAGCGTTTGCCGGACTCGCCGTCGGCGGCCAGAAACCAGCGCTCGGCCTCCCACCGCTGCCGCCACCCGTCCTCGGTGAGCCCGGCGGCCTCCAGGTGGTGCCGGGTCCGGGCGAGCCGTTTGCCGCCCCGCACCACACGGACCCACCCGGTCTGCTGGTCGGCCCGCCGCCGCTTCAGCCGATCGTGCAGCAGGTGTAAGCGGCGGGACTTGGCGAACCACTCCCGCCCGGAGCGGTAGCCGCCCGGCTCCTTGCCGGTGCCCTTCGTCCCGACGGGCAGGGACAGCCGACGGGTGATCGTGGCGATGGCGGCCTGGAGGTCGCGGATGTGGTCGGCCTGGCCGCGGCGGGCCAGCGCCCACTGATCGTGGGACGACTTGGTGATGGCCCCAGCCCAGCGCGCCGACGACTGCGCGGTCAGGTCGCGCTTGCGGGCCGCCCAGGTGTCGGCGCAGTGCTCCAGCCTGTCGGCGCACCTGGTCTTCAGGTCGGCGGAGGCCAGCGCGCCCAAATGCGCGCCGACCAGGCGCAACATCTTGTCATCCTCCGAGGTGAGGTGTTTGAGCCGGTCGCGGACGGCGACGCCGGACGGGCCGGGCACGACGAAGGCGGGCGCGATCGGGCGCAGCTCAGCCATGCTGAAGGTGCTCCGGCATGATGCCAGTGCGGTCGGTGACCGGCCGACGCGCACGGGCGGTCAGCGCTGCTGGATCGCGGCCGAAGCACGCCGACATGACTGGCTCACCCCCGGGATTTCACGCTGAGTTGCCGTAACGATACCAAGAGTTGACCCTGCCGGGTAGAACATGTGCGCGACAAGTCTCGGGGGATGCGCAGCGTAGCTCCACAGACTGAGCCGGAGTCCGGGAGGGGTGCGCACCGGCGCGACAGCATGCGGATCGCGACCGGCCCGCTGCTCACCGGGAAGGCATGGCCATGGTCATTCCCAAGAATCCCGCGATCGCCGCGAAAATGCCCGGCAACGCCATCGCCTACGTCCACAGTCTCAAAACCCGCCTGCTCACCCAGCTGATCCCGAACGGGCGGGAGGCGGAATTCACCGTCCAGCAGATCTTCGACGCCCACATGTGGGTGCTGGAGTCGTTGCGCGTCGACCGCTCCGTGACGGTGGGCGACCGCCTGCTCGGCGACTTCCGCCTCCTCGCCAGGGCCCGGGGCGAACGCCTCGAACTACGCATGCCCACCGCCGCGGCCTTCACCCGGCAGGGCGGATGGCCGGTTCTCGTGGGCGTTCAGTAAGAGGATTGTTGAACAATGCTACGATCAGCCCCATCCCGCGCCCCGCCGCCGAAAGGACATCCTTGACCAGCGTCGAAGACACCGTGCGCGCCTGCGCGACCAGGGCCAGGCAGAGCTGTCCCTCCCTCGAGCGCGCGACGGACACCGGCATCGACACGGCGCTGCGCGGCATGGCCGAACGGCTCAGGACCGCCCGGCACACCCTCATCTCCGCCAACGAGCAGGACCTCGCCGCGGCCGCCTCCGCCGGAATGTCCCCCGCCCTCCAGGACCGCCTGCGTCTGACCCCCGACCGGCTCGACGCCATGGCCGCGGAGCTGCGCACCCTGGCCGACGTGCCGTACGAGCCCCGCGACAAGGTCCTCGAAAGGCGCCCGGACCACCTCACCCTGCTGGAGCGCCGCCGCCCCGTCGGCGTCATCGGCGCCAACTTCGAAGCCCGCCCCAACGTCACCCTCGACATCGCCTCCCAGCTCCTCAAATCACGCAACGCGGGCGTCCTGCGCACGGGCTCCGCCGCGCTGCGCTCGTCCCAGGCCATCGTCGGCCACGTCGTCGCGCCGGCCCTCGGCGAAGCCGGGCTCGACCCGGACGCCGTCCAGCTCGTCCCCAGCGAGGACCGCGCGGCGGCGTACGCGCTGGTGGCCCTGCCCGAGCTCATCCCGCTGGTCATCCTGCGCGGCAGCGGCGACAGCACCCGCGACCTCGGCCGCGAGGCCGCCCGGCACGGCGTGCGCACCCTCGCCCACGCCGACGGCGGCGGCGTCCTGTACGTGCACCCCAGCGCGACCGACGACACCGTCCACCGGCTCATCGCCGACAGCCTCGACCGGCTCGGCGTGTGCAACCGGCTCAACCTGCTGCTCATCGACCGGTCCGGCTACGACGAGCGGCTGCCCCGCGTCCTCGAACTCCTGGACCACCTCGACATCACCGCGTCCCTCCCCCCGCACGCCCACCCCCGCGGGTACGAGTGGTCGCTCGACCCGGACCGCGCGGCCACCGTGACCGTCGACGTCGCCGACGGCCCGCTCCACGCGGCCCGGATCGCCAACGAGGAGACCTCGGGGCTGGCCGCCGCCGTCGCGTCCGAGGACCCGGCCGCCGCCACGCGGTTCATCGACGCCTACACCGGCTCCGGGGTCTTCTGGAACTCCACCACGCGGCTGCTGGACGGGTTCAAGCTGCTACGGCTGCCGGAGACCGGCATCAACATCGACCGGGTGCCCGGCCCGCGGGGGCCGGTGAGCTTCCGCGACCTGTATCTGCGGCAGTACGTGGTCGTGCCGAGCGACCACCTCGCCCCCTGACCGGTCGGCTCGGGCCTTGGTGAAGTAGGCGGCGCTCTCCGCGTCCACCGGGTAGTACGACTCGATCGCGATCTCGTCCAGCGTGATGTCCGTCGGGGTGCCGAACGTGGTGGTGGTCGAGAACAGCCGCAGTTCCCGCCCGCCGAAGCGGAAGATCATCGAGATCACGACCTCGGACTCGACCGGGCGGCTCACGTCCTCGGGGCCGGGCGCCAGCAGTTCCTCGTAGAGCCCGGCGAGCTCGGGGTCGGGGGCGGCGGCGAGCTGACGCCCGATCCGGGCGCGGAGCACCGCACGCACCTCGGCCAGATTGACGATCCGCGGAGCGAGCCCACGCGGGTCCAGCCCCAGCCGCACCAGGTTGATCGGCGGTCGCAGCAGCTCGGGCGCGACGTCCGCGAGGAACGGGTCGAGAGCGCGGTTGCTCATCACGATGTTCCACCGGCGATCGTGGACCAGCGCCGGGTACGGCTCGTGCGCACGGAGCACCCTCTCGACCGCGCCCCAGGCCGTCGACAGCGCCTCCCCGCCGGGCGGCCGCTCGGCGTACCGGGGTGCGAAGCCGGCGGCGAGCAACAGCCGGTTGCGCTCACGCAGCGGCACATCGAGCTGATCCGCGAGCCGGAGGATCATGTCGGCGCTCGGGTTGGACTTGCCGGTCTCCACCAGGCTGACGTGACGAGCCGAGACGTCGGCGGCGATCGCGAGATCGAGCTGGCTCAGACGCCGGCGGTGCCGCCACTGCCGCAGCAGCTCTCCGACCGTGTGCATGACCGCCGATGCTACTCCTCGTGCCGCGATGCGCCATGAAATGGGAGTTCATCGACACCCGTCGCGGCGGCCGGAACACTGCCGCCATGACCACTGAGAACAAGAGCATCGTCCAGCGGGCCCTGGCGGGACTGGTCGAGACCGGCGACGTCGCCGCGCTGGAACCGTTGCTTCGCGAAGACTTCGTCCACCACCGGCCGGACTCGACCTCGTCGACCAAGGCCGAATGGCTCGCCGCCGTCGGCGCCGCGCTCGTCCCGCTCGCCGGCATGCGGGTCGAGGTCCAGCACGTGCTGGCCGACGGCGATCACGTCGTGATGTACTCCCGGCGCCGGCTGCCCGGGGCCGGCCCGGAGATCGCGGTCGTCGACATCTGGCGGCTCGACGACGGGCTGATCGCCGAGGCGTGGGAGATCATCGAGCCGGTGGCCCAGGCGACCGCCAACCTCACCTGGTGGGAACCCACCGGCCACTGACCCCGGCCAGGGGCGGCCGGAATGTCCTTGAACCGACACCCCGACCGCCCCGGAGAAGCCTCGCCTGAGCGAGTGACAGCGGCACCGTGCGCGCGCGCGTTCAGGCGGACGGCACCAGGTTGCGGCGGCCCAGGAACACCAGGCCCGCCGCGGCCAGCGCGGCGGCCACCGCGGTCAGGCCCAGCAGCGGCGCCACCGACGAGGAGGCGTCGCCCAGCAGCATCGCCGGCACGTGCACGAACGGCGAAAGCTCCAGGACGGCCCCGGTGGCCAGCTTGAACTCCGCCAGCAGGTCCACGACCAGGAAGAGGCCCAGCGCGGTCCAGCTCACGGCCACCGCCAGCCGTGGCAGCAGGCCGAACACCAGCGTCGCGATCCCGACCACGGTCCAGACCGCGGGCAGGTACGCCAGCGTGGCCCCGGCCACGCGGACCACGTCGCCGTCGTAGGTGAGCCCCGCAGCCGCGCCCAGCACGGCCAGCAGCAGCGCCGGGCTCACGACGGCGAACACCAGGTGGCTCAGCGCCCAGCGCAGCCGGCCGACGGGGGTGGACAGCAGGAGTTCGGCCCGGCCGGCCGCCTCCTCGCCGCGGGCGCGCAGCGCCGACACCAGGGCCGCGCCCGTGACGAGCTGGCTGAGCACGTACATCACGAACGTGAAGAACACGTCCGAGATGCGGGCGCCGGAGCCGCCGACGGTCGCGGCCAGCTGCTGGAACTGCGGTGTGTCCAGCTGGCTGTCCAGCCCGCGCGCCGACACGCCGAGCATGGCGCCCAGCAGCCCGAACCCGATCGCGAAGCCCGCGAGCGTGCTCCGGTGCAGCCGCCCGGCCAGGCCGAACGCGCCAGGCAGCGCTCCGGTGGCGGGCCCCTGGCGGACGGGCATCAGGCCGCCGGCCACGTCACGCCGGGTGGACAGCACGAAGGCGGCCGTCACCACGGCGGCGACGAACAGCGCGATCACCCCCAGCACCCACCAATGGTCGTCGGCGTAGGGCTTGGTCAGCCGGACCCAGCCGAACGGCGACAGCCAGGCGAGCCAGCCGATGCCGCCGCTGTCGGCCAGCGAACGCACCGCGAAGAGCAGGCCGCCGACGGCCATCGCGATGCCGCGCGCCGTACCGGACGACGAGGTGAGCTGCGCGGTGACCGCGGCCACGGCCGTGAACGCCCAGCCGCCCCCGGCGATGGACAGCCCGAACAGCAGCGAGGAGCCCGCGGGCAGGCCGTTGCCGACCAGGCTGAGCACCGACAGCAGGCCCAGCAGCAGGTTGGCGGCCAGCACGACCGCGAGCGCGGCGGCCAGCGGGGCGTGGCGGCCGATGACGCCCGACGACAGCAGCTCGCGCCGGCCGGTCTCCTCCTCGACCCGGGTGTGCCTGGTCAGCAGCAGGATGCTGATCAGCCCGCCGATCAGCGCGAGGGACGAGCCGAGCGTCCAGGCGGTCAGGCCGCCGACGCTCGAGTCGTAGATGTGCCCGCGCATGGCCAGCTGCGCGGGGTTGCTCGACGAGGCCGCCGCGAAGGCGTCGCGGGCGGCCTGGTCGGCGTACAGGTCGGTGGTGGCGGAGGCGATGCTCGCCGGCATCAGCGCGGTGATCGCGATCCACACCGCCAGCAGCACGCGGTCCCTGCGCAGGATGAGCCGGATCAGCACCCAGGTGCCGGTCATGCTGCGGCTCCCTCGTAGTGGCGCAGGAACAGCTCCTCCAGCGTCGGCGGCTGCGTGGTCAGGGTGCGTACGCCCGCCCTGGCCAGCTCGGCGAGCACCGCGGTGAGCGCGCCGCCGTCCACCTGGCAGCGCAGCCGGGCGCCGTCCATGGTCAGATCGTGTACGCCGGGCAGCGCGGCCAGGCCGGGCGCGGGCCCGATCAGCTCGGCCGTCACCGAGGTGCGGGTGAGGTGGCGCAGGTCGGCCAGGCTGCCGGACTCGACGGTACGGCCGGCGCGGATGATGCTGACCCGGTCGCACAGCGTCTCGACCTCGGAGAGGATGTGGCTGGACAGCAGCACGGTGCGGCCGTCGCGCTTCTCGTGCAGGACGCAGTCGTTGAAGACCGCCTCCATCAGCGGGTCCAGGCCGGAGGTCGGCTCGTCCAGCACCAGCAGCTCCACGTCGGAGGCGAAGGCGGCCACCAGCGCCACCTTCTGCCGGTTGCCCTTGGAGTAGGTGCGGCATTTCTTGCGCGGGTCGAGTTCGAACCGGTCGAGCAGTTCGGCACGCCGCGCGGGGTCGAGGCCGCCTCGTACCCGGCCCAGGAGGTCGATGACCTCGCCACCGGTGAGCGAGGGCCACAGGGTGACGTCGCCGGGCACGTAGGCGAGCCTTCGGTGCAGCTCGGTGGCGTCGTGCCAGGGGTCGCCGCCGAGCAGCTCGATCCGGCCGCCGTCGGCGCGCATCTGGCCCAGCAGGATGCGGATCGTGGTGGTCTTGCCCGCCCCGTTGGGGCCGAGGAAGCCGTGCACCTCCCCCGTCTTGACGGTGAGGTCGAGCCCGTCCAGGGCTCTGGCCTGGCCGAAGGTCTTGACCAGGCCGTCGACGTGTACCGCGGCGTTCATTGTTGTCCCTCGAACTTCTCGAGCCCCGTACGCGCCTGTTCGAACAGCTCGCGGCCGAGGAATTCCGGTTTGATCAGGTCAAGCTGGGCCTTGCCGACGCGCAGCGCGCCCTGCGGGGCGTAGAGGTCCGTGCCGAGCGCGCGGGAGACGTGCTCGTGCAGCACCGTGATGCCGAGCTTCATCGCCGTCAGCACGGTCGCGCGGGCGCGGTGGTCGGCCTCGGAGTGCTGGTCGTCGTTGGCGAGATGCTGCTCGGTCACGCTCACGAGGTCGTCGAACATGGCCGCGGCCGCCGGGGAGCCCTCCACGAGCGCGCGGCCGAGGTATTTCATCAGGGGCGGCGCGGTGCGGTGGACGTGCTCGATGAATTCGGGCTTTTCCAGGTTGTGGTCGCTGACGCCCGCGGTGACCTGCTCGCGTACGTAGCTGAGGACGTACTCGTCGCAGGCCTCCCTCAGCGCCTCCTTGGTGCCGAAGTGGTGCTGCACCAGGCCGGGCGAGACCTTGGCCGCCTCGGCGATCCCGCGGATCGTGGTGGCCTTGACCCCTTGCTCGGCGAACAACGCCATCGCGGCGTCCCGGATGCGGGCCCGCGTTGTGAGGTCCTCTTCAGATATTGGTCGCACGTCCAAGATTCTATACAGATGTATTGGATGCCATGCAAGCGTTCAAGGAACAATCCACAGATACTCCGTTCTCGGGGCCGCCGCCCTCATCGGCGGCACCGCCTCCCCCGCGGCCGCCGTGAGCGGCTGCTCCAAGACCGCGAGCACCGACCACTCCGTGAGCGTCAGGTGCACCAGCGGACTTGAGACCTACTTCCGCGTGTACGGCTACTTCTGCTCCACCTCGTCCTGCTCCTACCTGCCGGGCGGCCTGGTCTCCGTGGGCAGCACGAGCAAGGTCACCAGCGGCGCCTACTACAGCGGCAAGTGGTACGTGAAGGGCTGCTACGTGACCGACGGCTGCTGAGTCACCGGGCCTGGACCTCTCCTCACGGGTTCAGGCCCTCGGCCTTTGTCTTCAGGCGGCCACGTTGATCCAGTAGCGTCGCGCAGGACCGAGCGCGGTGTCCCGGACGCCTTCGAGGACGCCGCCGTGGCGCTCGATCGTCTTCACCGAGGCGACGTTATCGGCCGCGCAGACGAGCAGCACCCGGTCCATGCCGAGTGCCCGCGCCTCGTCGAGCATCCGGCCCAGCGCCCAGGCGGCCAGCCCGCGCCGGCGCGCGGACGGCCGGACCCCGTAGCCGATGTGGCCGGCCCACCGCACGAACTCGCCGGACCCGTGCCTCAGCGCGATCCCGCCGAGCACCTGGTCATCTTCCACGATCCACCGGTACGTGCACGCCGGCTCGCCGGCCAACCGCGCCACCCAGGCCGCGAACCCGGCCGGCGACTCGACCTCGTCGGTCGCCAGCAGCCCGAAGCCGTCCTCGTGAACGCCGGGACCCCACTCGGCATGCGCGTCGAGCCAGGCGGTGTGCAGCCGCGCGGCGGGCGCGATCAGGTCGGGCACACCGCGACTCTATCGATCGAGCCCGACGCGCCGCAGCGCCGAGGCCCGTCAGTTTCGGCCGCAGCAGCGGGCGTAGAGGTCGCGGGCGCTGGCGTGAAGGAGCTGGCCCGACTCGCGCCGCATGCCGCCGACCGGCCAGGCGGCGCCGAGCACCTCGACGGCCATGAGGTCCGCGTACAGGCGTCGTCCTTGGGCTCGCACGTCCTTCGCGACGGCGGGGTCGACGAGGGCGATCATGGCGGCGGCGTACATCCATCGAGATCGCCACCGCGCCAGGGCGATGCCGCGCTCCTGCCGCGTCGTGGCGTCGCGCATGCCCGTGCGGACGTCCTCGACCGCGGTGGCCAGCGCCAGGACGGCCTGGCGAGCCCGTTCCCGGCGGGCGGCGCGGCGCCGGATCCTCCACCGGACCAGTGCCGCGCAGGCTCCCAGCAGCAGCACGATGCCGATCGACGCCATCCCCGCAGCGCCCCACGGTCCGGCCGCGTCCGCCCCAGCGGTGTCTGCAAGCATGTCCGGACCATACGGGCCGCGGGGCCAACAGCCGATCAAGCGCGGCACTTCCCACGATCAAGATGGCCGCCCGTCGGGCGTATGTTCCAGGGGGCGCCGGCGTCCATCAGCGTGCGGCGGACGGGATGAGGCGCCGGTTGCGGACGAGCCAGATGGCGCGCTCCAGGTCAGGGGTCATGTAGCGGTCGTCGCCCAGAGGCGCGACGTACCGCCTGAGCTCCGCGTGCAGGGCCCGCGTGACGGCGCCGAGCGGCAGGCCCGCCATCTGCTGCGCGATGAGGTCGATGCCCTGCGCCGCCATCAGGTATTCGACGGCCAGGATGATCGCGAGGCGGTCCAGGTTCTCCTGGAGGTGCCTGACCGAGGCCATCGCCATCGTGTTGTGGTCCTCCTGCCCGTCCTTGACCGGCCGGGACAGCGTTCCCGCCGGCGTGGCTCTGGCCTGCATCTCCGGGATCAGCGCGGCGGCCACCGTCTGGACCTGCACCATGCCGGAGTTGAGGCCGACGGTCCCGCCGGCGAGGTTCGCCGGCAGGCCGTAGCTCCACCGGGGCGACAGCAGCCGCCCGGTCAGCTCCTGCGACAGCACCCCGACGTCGGTGATCTCCGCGTTCAGGCTGTCGGCCAGGTGTCCCATGACGGAGCCGTCCCAGTTGCCGCCCATCACGAACTCGTACCCGCGCCCGTCCGCGCGCTGGAAGACCAGCGGGTTGGAGGTCGAGGAGTTGGCCTCCCGCACCAGGGCGCGGCGCAGGTCGGCCAGCACGTGCCGCAGCCCGGCCATGATGTGCGGCGCCGCGCGCACGGACACCGCGTCCTGGATGCGCGGCTCGTAGTTCGCCGGGTCGAGGCGCCTGCGGCCCTCCTCCGTCATCCAGCCCGAGCCCGAGATCATCGTACGCAGCCGCGCGGCCACCGCGTCCTCCGCGGGAATGTGGCGTTCCTTGTGGGTACGCGCGTCGAGCGACCCCTGCTCGGCCCTCGTCGCCTCCATGAACAGGGCGAAGGCGCCCTCCGCCTGGTCGGCGAGCGCGGTGGCCCGGTACACGGCGTCCATCAGCATGGCGGCCACGACGGTGCTGCCGCTGATGATGGGCAGCGCCTCCCCTGCCTGGAAGACGAACTCCCTGGGCAGCCCGGCCTGCGGCAGGATCTCGGAGGCGGGCCCCTCCCTGCCCATGTAGCGCACGGGCGCCTCCTCGCCGAGCGCCGCCAGTCCCGCGGCGGCCTGCGGTTGCAGGTCTCCGGTGCCCAGCGACCCGATCTGCGGCATCCGCGGTATGACTCCGGCGTTGACCATCGACAGCAGGCGCTGGGGCACCTCGGGCCGCACACCGTACGTTCCCCTGGCCATCTGGTTCGCTTTGAGGATCAGGGCCAGCCTGGCCACGTCGTCGGACAGCGGCTCGCCGACGCCCGCGGCGTGGGAGCGCAGGACGTTGCGCTGGAACTGCTCGGCCTGTTCTGGCGAGAGCGGGCGGTCCTTGAGCGGGCCGAGCGCCTGGTTCCAGCCGTACACGCGCTGCGTGGTCAGGGCGGCGAGCGCCCCCTGGCGCGTCCGGTTCATGGCCGCCGGCACGGTCGCCGCGAGCTGCGCGGTGACGGGGCGGCCCGCGAGGATCGCGAAGGCGTCCCGCAAGGAGAAGGAGCCGCCGTCCAGCACCAGGCTCAGTGCCTGCGGCGCCTGCGGCGGCACCGCGGGCGCCGTCACCGTGGACGGGCGTCGTTCGGGGGTGGCGGTGGCCTGCCCCGGTACGCACACGACGGCGAGCAGAGCCACACCGGCGGCGATTCGTCCAACCTTGGTCGTCAACGTGTCCCCCGGTCTTCCCGACGTAGATCAGCAACGCTCCCTTTTAGGCACGGAACGAGGGGACGCAGAAGACGGCTCGGCAATGGCGGGACAAATGCTGACTCAGCCTCGACCGGAACAATGACCTCCTTCATACCGAGGGCGACCGCATACCTTGTCACGCAAGGTATCGGGTCGTACAGTGCTCATATGCCTGAGGACACCGAGGCGACGCCGGGGTCGGCCACCGTCGCGCGGCTCCGCCGCGAGCTCGCGCGGGGCACGACCGAGCTGGCCGTGCTGTCCGTCCTCGACGTCCGCCGCCGGTACGGCTACGAGCTGCTGAAGCTGCTGCGGCAGGCGGGCGAGGGGGTCCTGGAGGTCAAGGAGGGCACGCTCTACCCGCTGCTGCACCGGCTGGAGGACGCCGGCCACATCCTGGCGACCTGGGAGGCGGAAGGGCGGGCCAGGCCGCGCAAGTACTACGTCATCACCCCCGACGGTCGCACCTACCTCGCCATGCTGCGGGCCGAATGGAGCGGCCTGGTGGACGGCATGCGACAGCTACTCGACACCCTTGGCGAGGTGCAGGAATGAGCGACAACCAGCGGATCATCGACGACTACGTGGACAGGGCCGGACGCCATCTGACCGGCCCGGCCCGGGACAGGGTGAAGGCGGAGCTGGGCGAGCACCTGTCCGGCGCGGCGGAGGCGGGCGAGCTGGCCGAGGCCCTGAGCCGGCTCGGCGCCCCGGAAGCGGCGGCGGCCACGTTCGCCGAGCTCCCGGCCGCGCCGCCCGCCCGCGTGGACACCAGGTTCGCCGCCGTGCTGATCGACAACCTGCCGCTCGCCGGCGTCACGATCGCGCTGCTCGTCCAGGGGCTGGCCCGGGCGCTCGGGCAGGGCGGCGGGTTCGAGCTGGCGTTCCCGCCCTTCGTGTACGTCAGGATCGGCGACGTCTGCGTGTCCCTCTTACCCCTGGGGTGCGACACCGGTGCCTACGACTCCGCCGGGCTGCTCTACACCCTGGGCGTTCCCCTCGCGCTGGCCTGGTCGATCGTCGGCCTGGGCCTGCTGGAGGCGTGGACCGGCACGACGCCGGGCAAGCGCGCGATGAGACTCCGGGTGGTGACCGAGGCCGGGCTGCGCATCCACCCGGTCACCGGCATCGCGCGCAGGCTCAGCCTGCTGCTGGGGCCGTTCGCCTGGCTGGACTGGGCGCCCGTGGTGTGGGGCGACCGGCGACGCGTGCTCGATCGCCTGGTCGGGACCAAGGTCGTGGCCGGGGAGACGCGGTGAACCCCGCCGGCCGGCGCGTCCCGCCCCTCCTCGCGGGCGGGGGCTCCGGGCAGGAGTCGCAGTCGGGTCAGATCATGGCCCGGCTGTCGGTCGTCCAGAGCGTCCATCTGATCGTCAACGCCGCAACCTGTCGTTGTGCGTCGGCGCGCACGCCGTCACCAACCTGCTCGCCCTGGCCGGCGCCGCCCCCTGAGCCTCAGGCGCGGTTGACGGCGCGCAGCTTCCACGGGTGCAGCAGCTTGGTCCGCGGCGCCGGGATGCCGCCGGCGGACCCCGCGTCCTGAAGGGCGGTGGTGAGCCACTCCGTGCTCACGGGCCGGCCGTCGTCCTGCTTGATGAGCGGATCGCCGGCGGATCGGGTGGAGCTCAGCACCCTCAGCCAGGGATGCACCCAGGCGGGGACCGGGAAGCTGACGATGTCGCCTCGATCGTCGCGCATGGTGACGAGCACCAGCGGGTCTCCCGACCCGTGACCCACGGCGTGCAGGTCCTCGCTGCTCAGGCAGGCGAGCGCGGCCGCTCCCGCGCCGGTGGCCTCGATCAGGGCGACGGCCACCGCCTCCGCCACGCGGCCGTCCTCGGCCAGCCGGGAGGCGCCGTGGCGCAGCAGCCGCCGTTCCTGGCGGGTGATCGTCGGCGGGTGGTCGGCGACCTGGGGCTCGCCCGCGGGCCGGGCGACGGCGGCACCCTGCCGGATCGCGCCGATCGACCAGGCGAACCAGTAGAAGGAGGACAGGGCGCGGTGCTTCTTCGTCACGGTCGCGCCGGAGAGGGCCTTGCCGGGGTTGCGAACGCCGACGGTGAGCGCGCCGCTCCGGGCCTGCTCGCAGTAGGCGTCCAGGTGCGCTCCTGTGGCGGCGAGCAGCCCCAGGCCCGGCTCGGCGGCCTGCAGCCAGCGCACGAACGCGGCCAGGGTCTGCAGGCAGGCCTGCCGCGCGGCCGCGCTGGGCCGGTCGCTCAGCCAGGCGGCCACCGTCCGCCGCGTGTGCTGGTCCAGGGAGTCGATGAGCTCGACATCGGCGCGGGGGCGCAATCCGGCGATCTGCCCGACGCCGGACTTGGAGCGCCGGCGCGCGGCCCGGGCCTCGGCCGCCGGCGCGTTCGCTCCTCCCGCGGGCGCGTACGACATGTTCACCACGCGAACGCCGGTCGGGGCGCAGCGGCGCGGGGGTCTCCCCCGCCGACGCGGACGTCGGCGGTGACGTCGGCGGTGACATCGGCGGGGCACGGCGGAACCGCATGGCCGCGGGTCGGCGACGCGGCCATGGCGATCGCTGCCGCGGCCGTCGTGAAGACCTCGCCGCCGCAGCCGGCAGTCAGACCAATCATCATCGTGTTGATCTTCTCATGGATGGAGGGACGGTGGCGTCGCCAATCCGGCCCCGCCGAGGACTTCCCTTTTACGCTCTTTTTCGTGACATATACGTCACGATGGGTAAACACCAGTGCGGGGACGCGCCGCGATTTCGCAGGTGAGCAGCCGAACGGGGAGATCCGATGAAGGGGTACGACGTCGAGGGACCAGCGCTGGAACTCGGAGCCCTGGTGCGTGCGGACGGCACCGCCGACCCCTCCGAGCAGATCCGGATCTCCCTGAGCATGCTGAACCGGCACGGACTCGTGGCCGGCGCCACCGGAACGGGCAAGACCAAGACCCTCCAGCTCATGGCCGAGCAGCTCGCGGCCCAGGGCGTCCCGGTGTTCCTCGCCGACGTCAAGGGCGACCTGTCGGGGCTCGCCTCGCCGGGTACGGCGTCCGACCGCGTCACCCGGCGGGCCACCGAGGTGGGGCAGACGTGGCAGCCCGTGGCCTGTCCTGCGGAGTTCTTCTCCCTGGGCGGCCTGGGAACCGGGGTGCCGATCCGCGCCACCATGACCGCCTTCGGGCCGACGCTGCTCGCCAAGGTCCTCGGGCTCAACGAGACGCAGGAGTCCTCGCTCGGCCTGATCTTCTACTTCGCCGACAAGCACGGGCTGCCCCTGCTCGACCTCAAGGACCTGATCGCGGTCATCCGGTACCTGACCGACACCCCGGAGGCGCTGAGCGGGATCGGCGGGCTGTCGGTGGCGACGGCCGGGGTCATCCTGCGGGCGCTGACCAACTTCGAGGCGCAGGGGGCGGAGGCGTTCTTCGGCGAGCCGGAGATCGACGTACGCGACCTGCTGCGCGTGACGGGCGACGGCAGGGGGATGGTCTCCATTCTGGAGCTGCCCGCCGTGCAGGACCGGCCGCAGCTCTTCTCCACCTTCCTGATGTGGCTGCTCGCCGATCTCTTCCAGGTGCTCCCCGAGGTGGGCGATGTCGACAAGCCGAAGCTCGTGTTCTTCTTCGACGAGGCGCACCTGCTGTTCAACAACGCGTCCAAGGCGTTCCTGCAGTCGATCACCCAGACCGTGCGGCTGATCCGGTCGAAGGGCGTGGGCGTGTTCTTCGTCACCCAGACGCCGAACGACGTGCCGTCCGACGTGCTGGCCCAGCTCGGCGCGCGCGTGCAGCACGCCCTGCGCGCCTTCACCCCCCAGGACGCCAAGGCGCTCAAGGCCACCGTCTCGACCTTCCCCGCGTCCTCGTACGACCTGGAACGGCTGCTCACCGAGCTCGGCATCGGCGAGGCCGTCGTCACGGTCCTGTCGGAGACGGGCGCGCCGACCCCCGTGGCCTGGACCCGCCTGCGCGCCCCGCAGACGCTCATGGCGCCGTCGAGCCCGGACGTGGTCGAAGGCGTCATCGCGGCCTCGCCGCTGCAGCAGAAGTACGGCGCGGCGGTCGACCGCCAGTCGGCCTACGAGATCCTGTCCGCGAAGCTGGCCGACCAGCAACAGGCCGGGGTCCCCGAAGCCCAGCGCGAGCCGGAGCGGCCCAGGGAACCGGCGCAGAAGCCGTCCATGCTGGAGAGCGTGCTGGAGTCGAAGGAGTTCCGTTCCATGGCCCGCTCGGCGGCCTCCGCCCTCGGCCGGGAGATCACCAGATCCATCTTCGGCACCGCCCGCCGCGGGCGCCGCTGACCTGCGGGGTCGCCCGGACCCAGGACGCGGGTGCGGAGGCGGACGCCCTGCTGGGCCGGAAAGCCGCTTTGCCCTCTTGACTGCGCGTGTAAGGTGCTCGAAGTGCCTGATCAGCATCCGCGACAAGGGTGATTCGCATGTCATACCCCTCCCACGATGGCTACGATCGCCGCCCGGCCTCGTCCCGGCCGAGAGTGAATCCCGCGCGAGTGTGGGGAGGCGGCGTGGCGGCCGCCGTGGTGGCCGCACTGATCGTGGTGGTCGGCGTCATGATCAGCAAGAATCTGCTCGGCATCCGCGTGCTCACGCCCGACGGCGCCCCCGCCTACGGCAGCGCGGCGACCACGGGGTACGCGATCTCGGCCGCGGCGGTGGCGCTCATCGCCACGCTGCTGCTCTACATCCTCATGCTGTCCACCCCGGAGCCGACCAGGTTCTTCGGGTGGATCGCCGGGCTCGGCAGCGTGATCCTCACGATCCTGCCGTTCATGAACTCCGCCGGCCTCATCGAGCAGATCGCCACGGCCGTCATCAATCTGATCATCTGCGTCGCGATCCTCTCGCTGCTGGCGTCGATCGGGCGCACGGCCATCGAGGATGTGCCGGATCCGGGGCCGTACCCGTACGAGCAGCCGCGGGGATACGAGCAGCCCAGGTATGAGCAGCCCCGATACGAGCAGCCCAGGCACGAGCGCTCGCGCGACTACGAACAGCGCGGCTATGAGCAGCAGCGCGGCTACGAGCGCCGGGACCACAACCCGTACGACTGAGCGCCGGGGGAAGCGGGATCACACGGCGGCGCCCGGCCGGGTGTCCGGCCGGGCGCCGTGGCGCGAGCCCCCTGGGGCCGAGGTCAGCCGAGGGCGGGGTAGTCGGTGTAGCCGCGGTGGTCGCCGCCGAAGAAGGCGGCGGGGTCGGGGGTGTTGTACGGGCCGCCGGCGGCGAGGCGGGCGGGCAGGTCGGGGTTGGCCAGGAACAGCGCGCCGAAGGCGACCATGTCGGCGGTGCCGTCCTCCACCAGCTGCAGGGCGTCGGGTCCGGTGGCCGCGGGATGGGTGTACGGGTTGAGGATGAGCGCGCCGGGCCAGTCCTTGCGCAGGCGGCGCGTCAGGTCGCGGTCCGGGCCCTCCACCAGGTGCAGGTAGGCCAGGCCGAGCGGGGCCAGCCGGGTCACCAGGGCGCCGTAGGTCTCCTCCAGGTCGTCCTCGGCGATGTCGTTGTAGGGGTTGCCCGGGGAGAGGCGAATGCCCACCCGTTGCCCGCCGACGGCCTCTGCCACGGCGGTGGCCACCTCGACGGCGAAGCGGATGCGGCCGTCGACCGTGCCGCCCCAGGCGTCGGTGCGGCGGTTGGCGTTGGGGGCGAGGAACTGCTGGATCAGGTAGCCGTTGGCGCCGTGGAGTTCCACTCCGTCGAACCCGGCGGCCACGGCGTTGCGCGCCGCGGCGGCGAAGTCGTCGACGGTCCGGCCGATCTCGGCCTCGGTCAGCTCTTTGGGGGTGACGAAGTCCTTGGGGCCCTGGTGGGTGTAGATCTGTCCCTTGGCCGGCACGGCGGAGGGGGCGACCGGGTGCAGGCCGTCGGGCAGGAGGCTGGGGTGGCCGATCCGGCCGGTGTGCATGAGCTGCGCGAAGATCACGCCGCCCGCGTCGTGGACGGCGTCGGTGACCTGCCGCCAGGCCGCGACCTGGTCGCCGGAGTGCAGCCCGGGGGTGTCGGGGTAGCCCTGGCCGACCACCGACGGCTGGGTGCCCTCGGTGACGATCAGGCCGGCGCCGGCCCGCTGCGCGTAGTAGGTGGCCATCAGGTCGGTCGCGCCGGCGCCGGGGCCGTAGGCGCGGCTGCGGGTCATCGGGGCCATGACGATGCGGTTGGCCAGGCGCTTGCCGGCCAGCTCGAAAGAGTCGAATGCCGTTGGCATGATCACGTTCCTTGTTCCGAGAATGCGGCGCTCTGGCACCACCCAGAGTTACCTGTTCGAGCAAGTAAGTTCGCGGATCCATTCCCGGCGACTCTGTGACCTGCGCCACCTGCGGCTCGAAGCCGTTCGCGCGGGCACGCTAGGATGACCATTTGTCCGAGCAGCTACTTACCCGAGGAGAGGCCGATGGGCACCGCGAACGAGCCCGCCACGACGGCCGGCACGCCGCTGCCGCCCTCCGTCCAGGCCGGCCCGCTCAACCACGCGATCCTCCGGGTCGCGCGCCTGCACCGCATGCTCGCCGCGCAGCTCCTGCGCCGCGTCGGCCTCCACCCCAGCCAGGAGCTGGTCATGATGCAGCTGTGGGACCTGGGCCCCCAGCGTCAGACCGACCTGGTGCGGATGCTCGGCTCCGACGCCGCCACCATGACCCGCACCGTCCAGCGCCTGGAGCACGCCGGCTTCGTCCGCCGCCGCCCCAGCGCCACCGACAAACGCGCCACCATCATCGAGCCCACCCCCGCCAGCCAGGCCCTGCGCCGCGAGGTCGAGGGCATCTGGGCCGAGCTCGAACGCAGCGTCACCGGCGACCTGACCCCCGACCAGCAGGCCGAGGCCCTCAGAGTGCTCGGACAGATCGAGGCCGGCCTCGCCCGCGCCACCACGCAGGGCACCTGAGGCCGCGCGCCCGGACCGTCAGGACCCGGACCGTCCCGCCGCTCGCGCACGACGGCCGCTCAGGAGGTGCTCGTCCTGAAGGAGGAGCGGTAGGACTGCGGCGTGACGCCGACGACGCGTTTGAACCGCTCCCGGAACGCGGTGGCCGAGCCGAACCCGGCCTGCGCGGCGATGCGCTCGACGCCCTGGTCGGTGGTCTCCAGCAGGAGCTGCGCCCGCCGCACGCGGGCGCGCAGCAGCCACTGCAGCGGGGTGGTGCCGGTCTGCTCACGGAAGCGGCGGCTGAAGGTCCGCTCGCTCATCCCGCCGCGCACGGCCATGTCGGCCAATGTCACTTCCTGGGCGAGGTTGTCCTCGATCCACGACAGCACCGGCTCCAGCAGCGACCCCTGGGGCACCGGCGGCCGGGCGTGGAGGATGAACTGCGCCTGCCCGCCCTCCCGTTCCAGGGGCATCACCGACAGCCGGGCCGAGTCGGCGGCGACCGCGGAGCCGAAGTCCCGCCGGATGATGTGCAGGCACAGGTCCAGGCCGGCGGCGGCCCCGGCCGAGGTCAGGATCTGGCCGTTGTCGACGTACAGGACATCCGGCCGCACGTCCACCTTCGGGAAGCGCTGGGCCAGCCGGCCGGCCGCCACCCAGTGCGTGGTCGCGCTCAGCCCGTCCAGCAGGCCCGCCGCGGCCAGGGTGAACGCCCCCGCGCAGATGGAGGCGATCCGGGTGCCCGCCGCGGCGGCGGCGCGCAGGGCGTCGAGCGCCTCCCTGGCGGGCGGGGCGGCCTGCTCGGAGCAGCCCGGCACGACGATCGTGTCCGCCTCGCGCAGCGCGTCGAGTCCGTGCGGGGCGATGAGCGTGAAGGCGCCGCTGGACACCTGCGGCGTCGCGGCGCAGACCAGGATCCGGTACGGCCGGCGCCCGTCCGCCAGCCGGGCCCGCCCGAACACCTCGATCGGCGTCGCCAGGTCGGCCGCCACCACCTGGTCCAGGGCCAGGACCGCCACCGTGTGCATGAGGACACGGTAGCCACAGATCCCGCAGGTGAGCCGGATGGCGAGAACCCGTTGGAAATTGTCGATTCAGCCCGTGGGGAGCCGTGGACGCCCGGTCTAGCGTTGCGCTGCGAGAGACCGCCTACCTCAGAACGGATTGCCGAATCCCATGTCCGTCATCATGCCGATCGTCATCGGGCTGATCTGCGTCTGCCTCCTGTCCCTGATCCCCGAGCCGCATCGGCGCCAGGTCAACGCCGTGCTGGTCGGCGGCGCGGGGGCCGCCTACCTGAGCGGCGGCGGGCTCGGGTACTGGGAGTTCGTCCTGCCGGTCGTGATGACCTACGTAGCCTACCGGGGGCTCGGCAGCTGGACCTGGATCGGCATCGGCTGGCTGCTCCACACCGCCTGGGACGTCCTGCACCATCTCCAGGGGAACCCGATCCTGCCCTTCGCCGCGCTCTCCTCCTTCGGCTGCGCCATCTGCGACCCGGTGGTGGCGCTGTGGTGCTTCGCGGGCGGGCCGTCGGTCTTCAGGTGGGTACGCGCCCGCGGCGGACCGGCCGCCGACGTGGCCGAGGTCAATCCAGACCCCCGCGCTTGACGAGCTGGGCGGCGATGACGTTGCGCTGGATCTCGTTGGTGCCCTCGCCGACGATCATCAGCGGCGCGTCGCGGAAGTAGCGTTCCACGTCGAACTCGGTGGAGTAGCCGTAGCCGCCGTGGATCCGTACGGCGTTGAGCGCGGCTTTCATGGCGGCCTCCGAGGCGAACAGCTTGGCCATGCCGGCCTCCATGTCGCAGCGCGCGCCGCTCTCGTACCGTTCGGCGGCGTGCAGGATGAGCTGGCGGGCGGCGGTGAGCTCGGTGGCCATGTCGGCGAGGTGGTTGCCGACGGCCTGGTGCTTCCAGATGGGCTTGCCGAAGCTCTCCCGCTCCTGCGCGTAGCGCAGGGAGTCGTCGAACGCCGCCCGGCCCACCCCCAGCGCGCGGGCGGCGACCTGGATGCGGCCGACCTCCAGGCCCTTCATCATCTGCGCGAAGCCGTGGCCTTCCTCGGCGCCGAGGAGGGCGGTGCGCGGCGCCCGGAAGCCGTCGAAGACCAGCTCGCAGCTCTCGACGCCCTTGTAGCCGAGCTTGGGCAGGTCGCGCGAGACCGTCAGGCCCGGCCCGTGCTCGACGAGCAGGATGGAGATGCCTTTGTGGCGGGGGCGCGCGGCGGGGTCGGTCTTGCACATCAGGGCGATCAACTGGGAGCGGCGGGCGTTGGTGATCCAGGTCTTGGCGCCGTCGATCGCGTAGCCGTCGCCGTCCTCGCGCGCGGTGGTGGTCATGGCCTGCAGGTCGGAGCCGCCGCCCGGTTCGGTGAGCGCCATGGTGGCGCGGATCTCGCCGGTCGCCATCCTGGGCAGGTAGTGGTCCTTCTGCTCCCGCGTGCCGAAGGCGAGGATGAGCTTGGCCACCACGGTGTGCCCGCCCATGGCGCCGGCCAGGCTCATCCAGCCGCGGGCGAGCTCGGCGGTGACCAGGGCGTAGCACGGCATGGACACCGGCGCCTCGCCCCAGGGCTCGGGGATGGCCAGGCCGAAGACGCCCAGCTGCTTCATCTGGTCGATGAGGTCGGCGGGGTAGGCGTCGGCGTGTTCCAGGTCCCGGGCGACGGGCCGGACCGCACGCTCGACGAATTCGCGGACCGTGTCGACGACGGCTTGTTCCTCGGTGGTGAGCCCGGTGGCGACCATGGCCTTGCCCCCTTTAGTGATCTTGTGAAGCTTGGAAAGGCGGCGGAGGGCGTTCGCGATCCCGGAGCCGCGCGCGACCTGCGTCGGGAAAACCGGGGTGACCCACTGTCACAGCCGAACCATCCGCGGTGACCGATCATCTAAGCAATCATGACAGCAGACCCGCTGCGCCCGGGGGACCCGTCGCGGCTGGGCAGCTACCGGCTGGCGAGCAGGCTCGGCTCGGGCGGCCAGGGCGTCGTCTACGAGGGCTACGACGAGGCGGCCAACCGCGTGGCGGTCAAGGTGCTGCACGCCTACCTGTCGGGCGACTCTCCCCTGCGCCGCCGCTTCACCCGGGAGGTCACCGCCGCGCAGCAGGTGGCCTCGTTCTGCACGGCCCGCATCCTGGATCACGACCTCGAAGGCGAGCGCCCCCACATCGTCAGCGAGTTCGTCCCGGGCCCGAGCCTGCGCGCGGCCGTGGCGGAGGGGGCGCCGCTCTCGGGTGACGCGCTGCACCGGCTGGCCGTGGGCGTGGCCACCGCGCTGGCCGCCATCCACCAGGCGGGCGTGGTGCACCGCGATCTGAAGCCCGAGAACGTCCTGCTGGGGCCCGACGGGCCACGGGTGATCGACTTCGGCATCGCCCGGGCCGCGGGCCTGTCGATGACCTCGACGGGCGAGCTGGCCGGGACCCCGATGTACATGGCGCCGGAGTTGTTCTCCGGGGGCCGGGCCGAGCCGGCGGCCGACGTGTTCGCCTGGGGCGCGGTGGTCCTGTTCGCCGCGACGGGACGCGACGCGTTCACCGCCCCGACGACGGTCGCGGTCATCAACCGCCTGCTCAATCACGATCCGGAGGCCGAGGTCCTGCCAGAGGGGCTGCGCGAGCTGGTGCGCGCGGCGCTGTCGAAGGACCCGGCCGCGCGTCCGTCCGCGCAGCGCCTGCTGCTGACGCTGCTCGGCGGCGGCGGGCGCGCGGTGCTGGCCGAGGGCGCGCGGGCCGCCGCGGGGGTGCGGCCGCCCGGCGGGCCGGTCGCCGACCCGGCGCTCGGCGCGGTGGCCGAGCGGTTCTACGCCGGGCTGCCGGCGTCCGAGCGCCAGGTGGCGCGCGACCTGCTGCTGCGGCTGGTGGACGTCCGCGAGGACGACGAGGTGCCGCGCACCGCCACCGTGGACGAGCTGCTCGAGGTACGGCACGAGGCCGCCGAGCGGGTGCTCACCGCGTTGGAGCGGGCCACGTTGGTCCGCCGCCAGGGGGACGGGGTCGCCATCGGCAGCGCCGCCCTGCTGTACGCCTGGCCCCGGCTGCACGAGTGGGTGACCGGCGACCGCGACGCGCTCGGCCGCCACCGGGAGCTGGGCGAGGCCGCCCGCCGCTGGGCCCGGGGCGGCCGCCGCCCCGAGGACCTGCTCCGCGGCACCGCGCTGGGGCACGCGCTGGAGTGGACCGGCTCCACGCAGCTGACCCTGAACGCCACGGAGCGCGAGTTCGTCGAGGCGAGCAGGGCCGGGTCGGCGCGGCAGAGCCGGCTGCGGCGCCTGGTCACCACCGGCGTGGTGGTCCTGCTCGTGGCCTCGCTCACCGCCGGCACCCTCGCCTGGCAGCAGTCGCTCAGGAGCGACGAGGCCGGCAGGCGCCTGGCCGAGGAGCGGTCGCAGGCCACGGCCCGGCGGGTGGCGCTGCAGGCGGACGCGCTGCGCGCGACCGATCCGGTGAAGGCGATGCTGCTGAGCGTGGCGGCCTACCGCGTCGCGCCAGTTCCCGAGGCGCGCTCGGCGGTGCTGAGCTCGCTCGCCCAGCAGGAGCGCTCGGTCTTCACGGATCCCACCGCGGCCAACGAGGGGCGGGCGCTGACCCCGGACGGGCGGACGCTGGTCAGCGCGGGCGCCGGCCGGGTGACCGCCTACGACGTGGCGACGGGCCGGCCGTTCAGGACCTTCGGCGGGATCGGCGAGGCGCCCGTCACCGCCGCGGTGGGTCCGGACGGTGACACGCTGGCGCTCGCGGGGGGCGGCGGGCTGGAGCTGTGGAGCCTGCGCACCGGCGAACGGCTGGGCGAGGGCCGCTGGACGACCGACGATGCGGCGGGCTACGACGGCCGCCCGGAGAGCCTCGAATTCAGCCCCGGCGGGGGCTACATCGTCGTCCGCGCCAACCTGGGCGGCCCGTACGTCGGGCTGTGGAACGTGGCGCGGCGGGCACTGGAGAAGCAGGACGGCTACGTGAGCAGCGCGCGGATCGGTCCCGGCGACCGCTTCGCCGCCCTGGAGATCACCGACGACCGCACCGTGTCGGTGCTGCGGACGTTGCCCGGAGGGGGGACGCCCGCGGGCAAGCGGCTCCCTGGCCGTGGCCTGCCGGGGCTGGTCACGGCCATCAGCCCCGACGGTGCGCTGGCCGCCGTGGGCGGGGCGAAGGGCACGACGCTGTGGAGCCTGTCCACCGGCAGGCGTGACCGGCGCAGCTTCCCCGGCCAGGCCACCGAAGCCGTCTTCAGCGACGACGGCCGCTTCCTGATCACCTTCGCCAACTGGGCGGGCGGCCGCGTCACCCTGTGGCGGCTGAGCGACGCGGCCCCGCTCCTGCGGCTCACCGTCGCCTCCGAGCTCGCCGGGCCCCCGCGGCTCGGCCCCGGGAACCGCACGCTCAGCATCCTCGACGACGCCGGCCAGGTGACCACCTACGACATCAGCCGGCAGACGGGCCCCCGGCAGGTCGTGCCCGCCGGCGCTGCGCAGACGCGCTTCACCGCCTCCGGGAGCCTGCTGCTCGCCCGGACGGGCGACACCGTGCGCGGCTGGGCGGTGCCCGGCTTCACCGAGACCGGGCGGCTCGACGTCGCCAGGCAGGGCGCGCCGATCATGCGGGTCAGCCCCGACGGGCGCACGGTCGTCACGATCTCCTCGGAGGATCTCACCACGGGGCCCACGTTCTGGGACGCGGCATCCGGGCGGAAGCTGGGCCGGCTGGCCCTGGAGTCTTCGGACACCAGGGCGGACATGCAGATCAGCCCCGACGGCCGCCTGCTCGCCCTCAGCTCGGCCATCGCCAACGACAACTACGGCGCGGGCGACGTCGTCGTCATCGACATCGCGCGGCGCGAGCGGGTCATGCGGTTCGGCCCGGTCGCGGGAGGCCCGCTGTCCTTCAGCCCCGACGGCAGGTTCCTGGTGACCGCCGACAAGGGGGGCGCCGACGTCATCGACCTGGTCTCCCGCAAGGTGCTCCCCCATGCGGAAGGGCCCGGCACGCTGGCGGAGAAGTGGATGATGCTCGCGCCGAAGGGCCCGCTGGGCGCCTCGCCGTACGGGAGCAGGGCGGTGGTGCTGTGGGACACCCGCACCTGGCGTACGACGGGTCAGGTGTTCAGGGTGCCGGGGGACATCGTGGGGGCCCGGTTCTCCCCCGACGGGCGGGTCCTGGCGGTCGCCCACGACACCAGGGTGACGTTGTTCGACACGGTCGCGGGCCGCCGGCTGGGCGCCGCCTGGACCGTGACCACCGGCGCGTTCGACCCGTACGCGCTGGACGACCCGATGCCCGCGCTCGCCTTCACATCCGACGGCTCGGCCCTGCGCGTGGTGGGGCTGGACGGGGCGTACCAGGAGCTGCCGGTCGACCCCGCGCCGGCCGTCCGGACGGTGTGCGAGCGGGCGGGCCGCCGGCTCACCCGGGAGGAGTGGCGCGAGCACGTGGGCGCCGATGTGGCATACCAGGAGGTCTGCCCGGTCAAGTAGGGGGTACCCCACGGCGGACTGGAGTGCTGGCGTCAATGCTTCCGGCGGCCGGGTGCGACAGGTTTTCTCTCAACAGACCTGCTCTGGAGGGACCATGTCGAGCTCAGAAGATCATCTCGTCAGCCGGCGCGCCGTGCTCAGGGGCGCCGCTCTCGGCCTGGCGGGAGCCGGGCTGGCGCCGGCCTGGGCGGCGCGGGCCGCCGCCGGCCCGGCGGGCCGGCCGATCGACGCCGATTCCGTGGACGCGGTGGCCTCCCGGCTGGACCGCGAGCTGATCGAGTTACGCCGGGACCTCCACCGCCACCCCGAGACCGCGGGTCAGGAGGAGCGAACCGCCGCAGTGGTCGCGCAGCGCCTTCGCGCGGCCGGCCTCGACGTCACCACGGGCGTCGGGGGGCACGGGCTCGTCGCCGTCCTCGCCGGCGCCCACCGCGGCCGTACGGTCGCCTACCGGGCGGACATGGACGCGGTGCCGCCGGACGAGCAGATCGGCGGCGGCCCGCAGGCGGCTCACCTGTGCGGGCACGACGTGCACACGGCGGTGGGCGTGGGCGTGGCGCAGGTGCTGGCGCGCCTGCGCCGGCGGCTCGCCGGCACCGTCGTGTTCGTCTTCCAGCCTGCCGAGGAGGCGCTCACCGGCGCCGCCGCGATGCTCGACGACGGCGTGTTCGCCCGGACCCGTCCCGCGGAGATCCACGCGCTGCACTGCGGCCCCTTCCCGGTCGGCCAGTTCGGCGTCACAGCCGGGTTCGGGCTTCCCGGCCTGGACCGGGGCGTCGTCACGTTCGCCGGTCCCGACGCGACGGAGCGGGCGCGGCGGCTCGCCGGCGAGATCGGCGCGCTCGGCACGGTCTCGCCTCCCGTCACCCCCGCGGACCTCGAACGGCTCGTGGCCGACGTCCAGATCCCGGACGGGCCGTTGAGCAGGTTCGTCTTCATGCAGGCCCAGGCGTCCGACGCGGAGGTCCGGGTGTTCTACCGCTGCTGGCCGGAGAGCCGGCACGTCGAGATCCGCGAGGACGTCCGCCGTCTCGCGCGAGCGCATGGCGCGGCGGCGGTGATCTTCCCCGACGCCCCGTTCCCCGCGATGGTCTGTCCAGAACGGGAGGGCCAGGCGATCAAGCGGTACCTGGAGCGGACCGCCGGCTCCGGCCGGGTGCGTACGATGCGGGCCGCGTTCCCGTTCAACGGCGAGGACTTCGCGCTGTTCCTTGACCGGATGCCCGGCACGTACACCTTCCTCGGCGTCCGGGCGCCCGGCGCCGCCATCGAGACCGGCTCCCCGCACTTCGGCCCCTTCGACCCGGACGAGCGGGCCATCGGCCACGGCGTCCGCGCGATGGCCGGCTGGCTGGCCGTCCGCGCCCGCGCGTAGACTGCCCCTCCGCGCCCGCGCGTAGAAGCGCCGGGAGCCCGTTTCCGCCTCCTCGGCTCCATTCCCGGCGCGAGCCGATCCCCGCCTGATAACGTGGGGATCGC
Organism: Nonomuraea sp. NPDC005650; assembly: GCF_040605375.1. Lineage (NCBI taxonomy): Bacteria > Bacillati > Actinomycetota > Actinomycetes > Streptosporangiales > Streptosporangiaceae > Nonomuraea > Nonomuraea sp. NPDC005650. The sequence goes on along the minus strand of NZ_JBEXCR010000008.1, from coordinate 284,789 downwards.
GAGGCCATGGGAGGGCTTCCTTCTCACTTTTGGAAAAGTAAACTAGCCTTCCCGCTTTCCTCGCGACCGGCCATTCTGCGGGCTCCCTGCGCACCACCTGTCGCCAGGGACCCGCGACGGCCCCTCAGGCGCTTTCCTCGACGCTTCGCCGGTGCCATTCCGCCAGCTCGACCAGCAGCCCGTCGGCGGCCCCGCCGAACATGGCGGTGAGCGCCTGTTCGCTGTCCACCACCACGACGGTGTCGAGCAGGTCCGCGCGCAGCCTCGCCGCTCTCGGATCGCCTGCCCCGTCAGGGTCGAAGGCGGTGGCGGCCAGGAACAGGCCGCCGACGCCCGCCAAGGTGGCGACCTGCTGGGCCTGGGTGCCGAGGACCGTGGAGGCGTTCGCGGGCGCGGCGGGCAAGGCCGGCTGTCCGTCGCGGATCAGGAGCGTGAGCGGCCGGACGGGGACCGTCTCCCCCACCTCGCCGTCCGGCACCTGAACGCCGCCGTCGGGACGGCGTGTCACGTCACCCGGATGCCCCCACGGCCGGCCGCTGTCCTGGTCCTGCGCGCTCGCGCGGGTGAACAGACCACCCTCGGCATCGACGACAAGGTCTCCAGGCTGCCATTGCTCGCCATCGAGCGGTGCGTGCGTGTCCGTCATGGTGGGCACGGTACGCCGCGACTACGACAAATGAGACGCCCGCGACGCGCCGCTGACCGGACGACACCCTCGGTCACCCGTCGACGAGGACCGGTCGGCGGGGCCGGCCGGCGGCGAGGAGCGCGGCCAGCAGGCGCGGCAGCCCGGCGGGGCGCCCTCGCCACACCTCCGGCCCCAGCGCCACATCCGTCAACCCGATCTCCTCGTACAGCTCGCGCAGGGCCGCGTCGCGATGGCGCTCCCCGGGCTGGAGGCCGCCACCCGGCGTGTACCAGCGCAGCGTGCCGTCGCGGTTGCGGCTGGAGAACAGCAGGAGCCGATCCGAGGCGTCGATGAGGACGACCCGCGCGCTGGGACGCGGGACTGGTGGACCGGCCTGGCGGCCCATGGACCGCTCTGCCGATTTCCACAGGACACCAGGGCCACAAGTCCGACAAATCATCCTTGACATCTCCCCGCCCCACCTTCACTCTGTTGCGTATAGCGCTAGACGTTTCTCTTTACGAAACCGGGGTGACAGCATGATCCCAGCGTGCCCACTGGCGTCACTCCCTCGAGGCGAGGCCCTTCGCGTCGAGGCCGACCCGCCGATCGCGGTGTTCCACACCGAGGACGGCGAGATCTTCGCCATCGATGACACCTGTACCCACCAGGACGCCTCGCTCGCCGACGGCTGGCTGGAGGGGTGCGAGATCGAGTGCCCGCTGCACGCCTCGCGTTTCGACCTGCGCACCGGCCGGGTGGACGCGCCGCCGGCCAAGCTCCCCGTGCGCACGCACGAGGTGGTGGTCGACGACGGCGTCATCTATGTCAAGCAGTCCGAAGCGCCACCCAACCTGCCGCCAGGCGTCACCGTCAAGGGGCAGGCGTGAACACGATCTGCGTCGTCGGCGCCTCGCTGGCCGGGCTGCTGACCGCCAGGGCGCTGCGCGCCCAGGGATATGAGGGCAGGCTGGTGCTGGTCGGCGACGAGCGCCACCGCCCCTACGACCGCCCGCCGCTGTCGAAGGACTTCCTGCGCGGCGACCTGGCCGAGGCCGACCTGGCTCTGGAGGGCGAGGGCGAGGAGCTGGACGCGGAGTGGCGGCTCGGCGTGGCCGCCGTGGCCCTGGACGCCAGGGAACGCCGCGTCGAGCTGAGCGACGGCACCTCGGTACGGGCCGACGGCATCGTCATCGCCACCGGCGCCACCGCCCGCCGGCTGCCCGGCGCCGATCACCTGGCCGGCGTCCACACGCTGCGCACCCTCGACGACGCCCGCGCCCTGCGCGCCGACCTGGAGGAAGCCGGGCGCCTGGTGGTGATCGGCGGCGGCTTCGTCGGCGCCGAGGTCGCCGCCACCGCCCGCGACCTCGGCCTGGACGTGACGCTGGTCGAGTCCGGCCCGGCACCGCTGGCCCGCGTCGTCGGCGTGCCGATGGCCGAGGCGCTGGCCGCGCTGCACGTGCGGCGCGGCGTGCGGCTGCTGTCCGGCGCGGTCGTGTCCGGCCTCACCGGCGAGGACCGGGTGGACGGGGTACGGCTGGCGGACGGCACCCTGCTGCCCGCGGACGTCGTGGTCGTCGGGATCGGCGCCGTACCCACGATCGGCTGGCTCCAGGGCAGCGGCCTCGACCTGGGCGACGGGGTGCTGTGCGACGAGGCGGGCGGCGCCTCGGTCCCCGGCGTGGTGGCCGTGGGCGACTGCGCCGCCTGGTTCGACCCCGTCCAGGGCAGGCACCACAGGGTCGAGCACTGGACGGGAGCCCGGCAGCGCGCCTCGGTGGCGGCGGCCACGCTGCTGTCCGGCGGGACCGCCCGCGCGGAGGCCCGGCGGCCCACCTACATCTGGTCCGATCAGTTCGACGTGAAGATCCAGTTCATCGGGCACGCCGCGGACGCGGATACGGTCAGTGTGGAGGCCGGGGATCCGGCCGCGCACAGCTTCCTCGCGGTCTACCGGCAGGGCGAGCGCCCGGTCGCGGTCCTCGGGGTCAACCAGGTACGGCTGTTCACCCGCTGGCGGCGGCAGCTTGAGACGGCGCCGGTTCAGGTCGGCTGAGAACAGGAGTGGATCATGGCTCATGAAGTACGCGGGGTCGTCGCGACCGGCAAGGGCAAGCCGGTCAGCCTGGAGACGATCCTGGTGCCGGACCCGGGGCCCGGCGAGGCACTGGTCCAGGTGCAGGCCTGCGGCGTCTGCCACACGGACCTGCACTACCGCGAGGGCGACATCAGCGACGACTTCCCGTTCCTGCTCGGCCATGAGGCGGCCGGCGTGGTGGAGTCCGTCGGCGAGGGCGTCACCGACGTGGCGCCCGGCGATTTTGTGATCCTGAACTGGCGGGCCGTGTGCGGCTCGTGCCGGGCGTGCCTGCGCGGCCGCCCGCAGTACTGCTTCGCCACGCACAACGCCACCCAGAAGATGACGCTGGCCGACGGCACGCCGCTCAGCCCGGCGCTGGGCATCGGCGCGTTCGCCGACAAGACGCTCGTGGCCGCAGGCCAGTGCACCAAGGTCGACCCGGCCGCCTCCCCGGCCGCGGCGGGCCTGCTCGGCTGCGGCGTGATGGCCGGTCTCGGCGCCGCGGTGAACACCGGCGGGGTCAGCAGGGGCGACTCGGTGGCGGTGATCGGCTGCGGCGGCGTCGGCAACGCGGCCATCGCGGGCGCGCGGCTGGTCGGCGCGACCACGATCATCGCGGTCGACGTGGACGGCAGGAAGCTGGAGTGGGCCCGCGGCCTGGGCGCGACGCACACGGTCAACGCCAAGGACGGCGACCCGGTCGAGGCGATCAGGGAGCTGACCGGCGGGTTCGGCGCGGACGTCGTGATCGACGCGGTCGGCCGGCCGGAGACCTACAAGCAGGCCTTCTACGCCCGCGACCTGGCCGGGACCGTGGTCCTGGTCGGCGTGCCCACGCCGGAGATGACGCTGGAGCTGCCGCTGCTGGACGTGTTCGGCCGCGGCGGGGCGCTGAAGTCCAGCTGGTACGGCGACTGCCTGCCGAGCCGCGACTTCCCCATGCTGATCTCCCTCTACCTGCAGGGACGGTTCGACCTCGACGCGTTCGTCAGCGAGACCATCGGGCTGGACGACGTCGAGGACGCCTTCGCCAAGATGCACCGCGGCGAGGTGCTGCGCTCGGTGGTGGTGCTGTGATGGACGTCCTCGCCGGGCGGAGCACGGCCAAGGAGGCACAGTGATGCGCGTCGAACGTCTGGTGACCTCGGGCACGTTCAGCCTGGACGGCGGGACGTGGGAGGTCGACAACAACGTGTGGCTGGTGGGCGACGACAAGGAGGTCCTGGTCATCGACGCCGCCCACGACGCCTCCGCCGTCGCCGAGGCCGTGGGCGAGCGCCGGGTGACCGCGATCGCGTGCACGCACGCGCACGACGACCACGTCAACGCCGCCCCCGAGCTGTCCGCGCGCACCGGCGCGCCCGTGCTGCTGCACCCCGACGACGAGGAGCTGTGGAAGCTCACCCACCGGACGGCCGTGCCCGGCGGGCGGCTGGCCAACGGGCAGCTCCTGCGGGTGGCCGGCTCCGCCGTGCACGTGCTGCACACGCCGGGGCACGCGCCGGGCGCGGTGTGCCTGTACGTGCCGGAGCTCGGCGTGCTGTTCTCCGGGGACACGCTGTTCAACGGCGGCCCCGGCGCGACGGGCAGGTCGTTCAGCGACTTCCCGACGATCATCTCGTCGATCAGCCGGACGCTGCTGACGCTGCCCGGCGAGACCGTGGTGCACACCGGACACGGTGAGGACACCAGCATCGGAGCCGAGGCTCCGCAGCTCGAGGACTGGATCCGCCGAGGGCACTGACCCGGCCATCTCAGAGGAGTACTGCCCGTGACCACCACCACGTCCAGCGTGATCCCCACCCTCCCCGGTCGCTACTACGTGGACCCCGAGATCTTCGCCGCGGAGCAGCGGAAGATCTTCGAGTCGATGTGGTTCTGCGTGGTGCGCTCGTCCGACCTGCCCAAGCCGGGCTCGTTCAAGACCGTTCAGGTCGGCTCCGAGAGCATCCTCGTCACCAGGGCGCGCGACGGGGCGGTGCGCGCGTTCTTCAACGTCTGCCGCCACCGCGGCGCGACGTTGCGCACGGAGGAGTCGGGCGAGGTCAAGCGGGCCTTCCAGTGCCCGTACCACGCCTGGACCTACGACCTGGACGGCAAGCTGGTCGCCGCGCCCAACCTGACCAAGATGGCCGACCTGGACCGGGTGGAGTACGGCCTGGTGAAGGTGCACGTGCGCGAGTGGCTCGGCTACGTCTGGGTGTGCCTGGCCGACGAGCCGCCCTCCTTCGAGCAGGACGTGCTGGGCGCGGTGACCGAGCGGCTCGGCTCGCTGGAGCTGATCGACAACTACGACGTGGCCGGTCTGGAGGTGGGCCGCCGGATCGTCTACGACGTCAAGGCGAACTGGAAGCTCATCATCGAGAACTTCATGGAGTGCTACCACTGCGCCACGATCCATCCCGAGCTGACCGAGGTGCTGCCGGAGTTCGCCGACGGCTACGCGGCTCAGTACTTCGTGGGCCACGGCGCCGAGTTCGGCACGGACATCCAGGGCTTCACCGTCGACGGGTCCCAGGGCCTCGACCGCATCCCCGGCGTCAGCGAGGACCAGGACCGCCGCTACTACGCGATCACCATCAAGCCGCAGGTGTTCATCAACCTGGTGCCCGACCACGTGATCGTCCATCGCATGTTCCCGCTGGCGGTGGACCGCACGGTGGTCGAGTGCGACTGGCTCTACCTGCCGGAGGTCGTGGCGGGCGGCAAGGACCTGGACAAGTCGGTGGAGCTGTTCCACCGGGTCAACGAGCAGGACTTCGAGGCGTGCGAGCGGTGCCAGCCGCAGATGGGCTCGCGCACGTACGCCAAGGGCGGCGTGCTGGTGCCCAGCGAGCACCACATCGGCCTCTTCCACGAGTGGGTCCAGGACCGCCTCAGGTGAGAGAGCACGACGACGTGCTGGTGCCGCTCGACTCGGTGGCCGAGACCTCCGACACCCCGGCCTCCAAGAGCATCGTGATCCGGCTCAGCCGGCGTACCCGAGGCGGCGGCTGATCTCGTCGGCCCCTTCGATCAGGACGGGAGCCAGCTCGTGCATGCGCTCGGCCGTGAAGCGGTAGGCGGGGCCGGAGGCGCTCACCGCGGCGACGACGTCGCCGTGGTAGGAGCGGATGGGCGCCGCCATGGCGTTCAACCCCTCCTCCAGCTCCTCCAGGCAGTAGCCGTATCCCGTCCGCTTGATCTCGACCAGCTGCTCCTCCAGCTTGGCGACGTCGGTGACGGTGCGGGGCGTGAAGGACTCCAGGGCTCCGTCGGCGAGCACCCGCCGGCGCTGGCGCTCGTCCTGATGGGCCATCAGCACCTTCCCGCTGGAGGTGGCGTGCAACGGCGTGATCTGCCCGACCCAGTTGTACGCGGTGACCGCCGAGCCGCCGCGCACCTGGTCGAGGTTGACCGCGTAGCTGGAGCGGAGCACGGCGATGTTGACCGTCTCACCGATCTCCTCCGCCAGGCGCTGGCAGACCGGGCGCCCCCGCTGGGTGACGTCGAGCTGGGTGTTGACCCCGCCGGCCAGGCGGATGATGCCGAACCCGAGCCGGTATTTGCCGCGCTCCTCGGCCTGTTCGACCAGGCCGCGCGCCTCGAGCGCGCCGAGCAGGCGGAACGCGGTCGACTTGTGCACGTCGATCTCCGCGGCGACCTCGCTGACTCCCGCTTCGCCCCGCCGGGAGAGGATCTCCAGCACGCTGATGGCCCGATCGACCGACTGCACGCCCCCACTGCCCGAATCGTTGCCCATAGCGAAACTCTAAGTGCTAGAGGGAACTCCGTCTAACACAAGCCCAAAAGATCTCCTGTTGCGAGTAGTGAAACGCAATGCGTATAGCGCTACGATTTGGCGAAACGCGCGAGCGAGACGAGGCACCATGACGCCCAATCAGTACGACTTCGTCATCGTCGGAGGCGGCTCGGCCGGCAGCGCGCTGGCGAACCGGCTCTCCGCGGACCCTGCCACGCGGGTGCTCGTCCTGGAGGCGGGCCGATCGGACTACCCGTGGGACGTGTTCATCCACATGCCCGCGGCCCTGCCGTTCCCCATCGGCAACCGCTTCTACGACTGGCGTTACGAGTCGGAGCCCGAGCCGAACATGCACGGCCGCCGGATCTACCACGCTCGCGGCAAGGTGCTCGGCGGCTCCAGCAGCATCAACGGCATGATCTTCCAGCGCGGCAACCCGCTGGACTACGAGCGGTGGGGCGCCGATCCCGGGATGAAGAGCTGGGACTACGCCCACTGCCTGCCGTACTTCAAGCGGATGGAGAACTGCCTGGCCGACCCCGACACCCCGTGGCGCGGCCACGGCGGGCCGCTGGTGCTGGAGCGCGGGGCGGCCGGCACGCCGCTGTACGACGCGTTCTTCCAGGCGGTGCAGCAGGCCGGCTATCCCCTGACCGACGACGTGAACGGCTACCGGCAGGAGGGCTTCGCCCGCTTCGACCGCAACATCCGGCGCGGGCGCCGGCTCAGCGCCGCCAGGGCGTACCTGCACCCGGTCATGAAGCGGCCCAACCTGACCGTCAAGACGCGCGTACTGGTGACCAAGGTCGTTTTCGAGGGGACCAGGGCCGTCGGCGTCGAGTTCGACGGCGGCCGGGTCCGCGCGGGCGAGGTCATCCTGTGCGGCGGCGCGATCAACACGCCGCAGCTGCTGCAGCTGTCCGGGATCGGCAACGCCGGCGAGCTGCGCGAGCTCGGCGTGGACGTCGTGCACGACCTGCCGGGCGTGGGCGAGAACCTGCAGGACCACCTCGAGGTCTACATCCAGCACGGCTGCGGCAAGCCCGTCTCGATGCAGCCGAACCTGCAGAAGTGGCGCCACCCGTGGATCGGCGCGCAGTGGCTGTTCCTGCGCGGCGGGCCGGGCGCGACCAACCACTTCGAGGCGGGCGGCTTCGTGCGCGGCAACGACGAGGTCGACTACCCCAACCTGATGTTCCACTTCCTGCCGCTGGCCGTGCGCTACGACGGCTCGGCGCCGGCGGGCGGGCACGGCTACCAGGTGCACGTCGGGCCCATGTACTCCGACGCCCGCGGCTCGGTGAAGATCAAGAGCACGGATCCGCGGCGGCATCCCGCGCTGCGCTTCAACTACCTGTCCACCGAGCAGGACCGGCGCGAGTGGGTGGAGGCCGTCCGGGTGGCCCGCAAGATCCTGGGGGCGCCGGCGCTGGCCGAGTTCAGCACGGGCGAGGTGTCGCCCGGAGCGTCCGTGGAGACCGACGAGGAGATCCTGGACTGGGTGGCCAGGGACGGCGAGACCGCCCTGCACCCCTCGTGCACGGCCAGGATGGGCGTGGACGCGATGTCGGTGCTCGACCCGGACACCATGCGGGTGCACGGCGTCGACGGGCTGCGCGTGGTGGACGCCTCGGCCATGCCGTACGTGACCAACGGCAACATCTACGCGCCGGTCATGATGCTGGCGGAGAAGGCGGCCGACCTCATCCTGGGCAACACGCCGCTGGCGCCGCAGACGACCGAGTTCTACCGTCACCGGGCATGAGGAAAGGGCGGTGGGGCTCCCCCCACCGCCCTTTCCTCATGGTGATCAGCGGAAGACCACCGTGCGGTTGCCGTTGAGCAGGACGCGCTGCTCGCTGTGCCACTTCACGGCCCTGGCCAGCACCTGCGCCTCCACGTCCCGGCCGGCCGCGACCAGGTCCTCGGAGTCGAGCTCGTGGTCGACCCTGGCCACGTCCTGCTCGATGATGGGCCCCTCGTCCAGGTCCGCCGTGACGTAGTGCGCGGTCGCCCCGATGAGCTTCACCCCGCGCTCGTGCGCCTGGTGGTACGGCTTGGCGCCCTTGAAACCCGGCAGGAAGGAGTGGTGGATGTTGATGGCCCGCCCCTCCAGCCGCTTGCACAGCTCGTCGGAGAGGATCTGCATGTACCGCGCCAGGACCACCAGCTCCGCGTCGCACTCCTCGACCAGCTCCAGGATCCGCGCCTCGGCCTCCGCCTTGGTGGCGGCCGTGACGGGCACGTGGTGGTACGGCACGCCGTACGAGGCGGCGAGCGCCTCCATGTCGGGGTGGTTGGAGACGATCGCGGGGATCTCGATGTTGAGCGCGCCCACCTGGCGGCGGTACAGCAGGTCGTTCAGGCAGTGGCCGAACTTGGAGACCATGACCAGCGTGCGGGTGGGCGTGGCCGCGTCCTTCAGCTGCCAGTTCATCTGGAAGGACTCGGCGACGTAGGTGAACCCCTCGCGCAGCCGCTCGATCTCGTCATGCGCGGCGAAGTGCACCCGCATGAAGAAGCCGCCACCCCTGCGGTCGTTGAACTGCTTGCTCTGCAGCATGTTCCCGCCGTGCTGGACGAGGAAGCTGCTGACCGCGTACACGATGCCCGGCTTGTCGGAGCAGGACACCGTGAGGATGAACTCGCGGCCAGGATCGGGACGTGGAGACATCACACCCTCCCGGTGTTGCGTATGACGCAAATAAGAGATTTATACGCAACAGACTGCAGGCGGGGGGCTACCGCGTCAAGGGGAGAGAAGGGCAAACGTCAGCACAACGTATTTATTTGGGCAGTGATTCCGGCAAACCCTTGACGAACGCTCGAAGACAAGTCAATCCTGTTCCTCATTGAGCAGCGCCTTGCGCGATACGCAACGATCAAAGGTGTGTCGATGACCGAGCTCTACATCGCAGGCGTGTGGACCAGGCCACTCGCCGGCGGTCAGCGGCGCATCCACTCGCCCGCCGACGGAAGCCTCGTGGCCACCGTGGCCGAGGGCACCGCCGCTGACACCGAGGCGGCGATCGCGGCGGCCAGGCGCGCCTTCGACAGCGGCCCCTGGCCCGCGACACCGGCCCGCGAGCGCGGCGCGCTGCTGTCCAAGGTAGCCGACCTGCTGGAACGCGACCGCCACGCCTTCGCCCACGCCGAGTCGGGCGACACCGGCAAGCGCCTGGTGGAGAGCGAGTACGACATCGACGACTGCGTGGCCAGCCTGCGCTACTTCGCCGGCGTGGCGGGCACCGACGCGGGCCGGGTGGTCGACACCGGCCGCGACGACGCGATCAGCCGCATCGTCCACGAGCCGATCGGCGTCTGCGGCCTCATCACGCCGTGGAACTACCCCCTGCTCCAGACCACGTGGAAGGTCGCCCCGGCGCTGGCCGCGGGCAACACCTTCGTGCTCAAGCCGAGCGAGCTGACCCCCAGCACGGCCATCCTGCTGATGCGCGCGCTGGCCGAGGCCGGGCTGCCGGACGGCGTGGCCAACCTCGTGCTCGGCACCGGCCCGGAGGTGGGCGCGCCGCTGGCCGAGCACCCGGACGTGGACATGGTCTCCTTCACCGGCGGCCTGGCCACCGGGCGGCGCGTCATGGCCGCCGCCGCGGCCACCGTGAAGCGGGTGGCGCTGGAGCTGGGCGGCAAGAACCCCAACATCGTCTTCGCCGACGCCGACTTCGACACGGCCGTCGACTTCGCGCTCACCGCGGTCTTCCTGCACTCCGGCCAGGTCTGCTCGGCGGGCGCGCGCCTGCTGGTGGAGGACTCCCTGCACGACGCGTTCGTCGACGAGGTCGTACGGCGGGCCGAGCTGATCCGCCTGGGCGGCCCCTTCGACCCGAAGGCCAACACCGGCCCGCTCATCTCCGCCGCCCACCTGGCCAAGGTCGAGGAGTACGTGGCGGCGGGCCTGGCCGAGGGAGCCGTGCTGCGCTGCGGCGGCCACCGCCTCGACGGGCCCGGACACTTCTACCGGCCCACCGTCCTGGACGAGTGCAGGCAGGACATGCGCGTCGTACGCGAGGAGTCCTTCGGCCCCGTCCTGACCGTCGAGCGCTTCACGACCGAGGACGAGGCCGTCCGCCTCGCCAACGACACCGAGTACGGCCTGGCCGGCGCGGTCTGGACCCAGGACGCCGGCAGGGCGCAGCGGGTCGCCGGCCGGCTGCGGCACGGCACGGTGTGGATCAACGACTACCACCCCTACGTGCCGCAGGCCGAGTGGGGTGGGTTCAAGCAGTCCGGCAACGGCCGCGAGCTCGGCCCGACCGGCCTGGACGAGTACCGAGAGATCAAGCACGTCTGGCAGAACATCCGCCCGCGCCCACAGCGGTGGTTCCCAGAGAACTGACGCTCCGACGACGAAGAGGTGGTCATGACCGTCCCGTCACTGACCGAAAGCACACCACTCAACACCGAGGCACCCCCCATTCTCGACGTCCGAGGGCTGTGGAAGGTGTTCGGCCCCAAGGCCGGCCGCGTGGTCGGCAGCACCCTGAGCCGCGCGGAGCTCAAGGAGCAGACCGGCTGCGTCGCCGCGGTCCGCGACGTCTCCTTCTCGGTCCGGCGGGGCGAGGTGTTCGTCGTCATGGGCCTGTCGGGCTCGGGCAAGTCCACCCTGGTGCGCTGCCTGACCCGGCTGATCGAGCCCACGGCGGGCGAGATCGTCCTCGACGGCGAGGACATCCGCGCGGCCGACGCCCGCAAGCTGCGCGAGCTGCGCAGGCACCGGATGGCGATGGTCTTCCAGCACTTCGGGCTGCTGCCGCACCGGTGCGTGCTGGAGAACGTGGCCTTCGGGCTGGAGATCCGCGGCACCCCCAAGAAGGACCGCTACGCGCGGGCCCGCGAGGTGCTCGGGCTGGTCGGGCTGACCGGCTTCGAGAACTCCTACCCCGACCAGCTCTCCGGCGGCATGCAGCAGCGCGTCGGCCTGGCCCGCGCGCTCGCGGCCGATCCCGACATGCTGCTGTTCGACGAGCCGTTCTCGGCGCTCGACCCGCTGATCAGGCGCGAGATGCAGAACGAGGTCATCCGCCTGCACCACGAGGTGGGCAAGACGATGATCTTCATCACCCACGACCTGAGCGAGGCGCTCAAGCTGGGCGACCGGATCCTCATCATGCGCGACGGCGAGCTGGTCCAGGTCGGCACGCCCGACGAGGTGGTGGGCGCGCCCGCCGACGAGTACGTCGCCAACTTCGTCAGCGACGTCCCGCGCTCGCACGTGCTGACCCTGTCGTGGATCATGCGCCCGCCGCTGGTCGACGAGCCGCTCGACGGCCCGGAGCTCGGGCCCGACGTGGTCATCCGCGACGCCGTGCACACCGTGCTGTCGGCGGACCGCCCGGTGCGCGTGGTCGGGGACGGCACCCTGCTCGGCGTGGTCACCAGCGCGGAGATCCTCGAAGTGATCGCCGGAGGGCAGCACTGATGGCGGCCGTCACGGCGGTCGCCGCAAGGCTGCACAAGCTGCCCGACCGCCGGTTGCTGCTGGCCCTGGTCGTCGCCGCCTGGGTGGTGGGCTGGGCGGTGTTCGGCGGGCGCGACACCCAGCAGCTGGGCGGCGCCGAGCTGACCCCGCTGCACCGCGACCTCAGCCAGGCCATGGACGTCATCGACGACAGCCGCAACAGCAACCCGTTCTTCCTCTACTTCGTCAACTACATCCGGCTCTTCCTGGACGACGCCGTGACCTTCGTCCAGGCGCTGATCAGCCAGCCGTCCTTCGGCCGCCCCCTGCCCGTGCTGGGCTGGCTCGGCGTGGTGGCGATCGCCACGGCCGTCGCCCTGCTGTACGGCAACAGGAAGGTGGCGGCGCTGACGGCCGCGGGCTTCCTGTCCTTCGGGCTGCTCGGCCTGTGGCAGGAGAGCATGGACACGCTCGCCCTCACGCTGACGGCGGTCGTGCTGTCGCTGGCCGTGGGCATCCCGCTCGGGATCTGGGCGGGGCTGAGCGACCGGTTCCTGCGGCTGGTCACGCCGGTGCTCGACTTCATGCAGACGATGCCGACGTTCGTCTATCTGGCGCCACTGACGCTGTTCTTCCTCATCGGCCCGGCCAGCGCGACCGTGGCCACGATGATCTACGCGGTCCCGCCGGCGATCCGCATCACCGCGCACGCCATCCGGCAGGTCTCGCCGGAGACGATGGAGGCGGGCACGTCGCTCGGCGCCACGCCCGCGCAGGCGCTGCGGCACGTGCGGCTGCCGATGGCCAGGCAGACGATCATCGTGGGCGTCAACCAGACGATCATGGCCGCACTGTCCATGGCCACCATCGCGGCCCTGATCGACGCGCCCGGCCTGGGCAAGACCGTGCTCAAGGCGCTGCAGACGCTGGACGTCGGCACCGCCTTCAACGCCGGCCTGGCGATCGTGATCATGGCCGTGGTGCTCGACCGGGTGACCTCCGCCGCCAGCCGCCGGGTGGAGGTCCAGCGCCGCGCGGGCCGGCTGCGGACCGCGCGCCGGCGCCGCATCGAGGTGGCGGGCGTGCTCGGGATCGCGGCCGTGCTGGCGTACCAGTCCTACACCTACCTCTGGGCCGCGGACTTCCCCGTCGAGGCGAACATCGGCTCGTACGTGCGCAACGCCGCGGACACCGCCAGCGCCTGGGTGCAGGACAGCCTGGTGACCTACACCGACGCACTCAAGAACGCGCTCACCAACGGGCTGCTCAACCCGTTCGAGGCCCTGCTGACCGGCTCGCCCTGGTGGCTGGTCTGCCTGGTGGCGGTGGCCGTGGCCCTGCTGGTGGGCAGCGCGCGGGCCGCGCTGGTCACCGCCATCGGGCTGCTGATGGTGCTGGCGCTCGGGCTCTGGCAGGACAGCATGGTGACGCTGGCCTCCACGCTGGTCGCGACCATCCTGGTGATGGTGCTCGGCGTGGTCGTCGGCGTGTGGATGGGCCGCAGCGACCGGGCCGACACCCTGCTGCGCCCCGTGCTCGACGCGGGACAGACCATGCCCGCCTTCGTGTACCTGGTGCCCATCCTCGGCCTGTTCGGCCCGACGCGGTTCACCGCGATCATCGCCGCCGTGGTCTTCGCCGCGCCGGTGGCGATCAAGCTGGTGGCCGAGGGCATCAGGCGGGTCTCGCCCACCACGGTGGAGGCGGCGCTCTCGGCCGGGGCGGGCACCTGGCAGCTGATCTCCAAGGTGCAGCTGCCGATGGCGCGCAGCGGCGTGACACTGGCCGCGAGCCAGGGACTCATCTACGTGCTCTCGATGGTCGTCGTGGGCGGCCTGGTGGGCGCGGGGGCGCTCGGCTACGACGTGGTGGCCGGGTTCTCCCAGCACGAGCTCCGCGGGAAGGGGCTGGCCGCCGGGATCGCGATCGTCGTGCTCGGCATCGTGCTCGACCGCGTCATGCGCGCCGCCACGCAACGGGCCGACGCCGCCGCCCACGGAGGGCTTGCGAACAAATAAGGAACAGGAACACAGGAGGACCAAGTGGCGATGTCGAGAAGCGGCAGGATCAGGGCGCTCGCGCTCGTGACCGGCGGCGGCCTCCTGCTCAGCGCGTGCAGCGGAGCGAAGGTCGGCGAAACCCAGCAGGCCGCCGCGGGAGGCGGCAAGACGTGCGGCACGTTCAACCTCGCGGTCAACCCGTGGGTGGGCTACGAGGCCAACGCCGCGGTGATCGCGCTCGTCGCGGAGAAGAACCTCGGCTGCAAGGTCGTGAAGAAGGACCTGAAGGAGGAGGTGTCCTGGCAGGGCTTCGCCACCGGCGAGGTCGACGCGGTCGTGGAGAACTGGGCCCACGACGACCTGAAGAAGAAGTACATCGACGAGCAGAAGGTCGCCGTCTCGGCGGGGCCGACCGGCAACAAGGGCGTCATCGGCTGGTTCGTGCCGCCGTGGATGGCCAAGAAGTACCCCGACATCACCGACTCGAAGAACCTCAACAAGTACGCCTCGCTGTTCAAGACCTCCGAGTCCGGGGGCAAGGGCCAGCTGCTCGACGGCGACCCGTCCTTCGTCACCAACGACGCGGCGCTGGTCAAGAACCTCGACCTGGACTACAAGGTCGTCTACGCGGGCAGCGAGACCGCGCTCATCCAGGCCTTCCGGCAGGCGGAGAAGCAGCAGACGCCGCTCATCGGCTACTTCTACGACCCGCAGTGGTTCCTGTCGGAGGTGAAGCTGGTCAAGGTCAACCTGCCCGCGTACACCGAGGGGTGTGACGCCGACGCGGCCAAGGTGGCCTGCGACTATCCGCCGTACGAGCTGGACAAGATCGTGAGCAAGAAGTTCGCGGACTCCGGCAGCCCCGCCTACACGCTGGTCAAGAACTTCACCTGGACCAACGACGACCAGAACCTGGTGGCCCGCTACATCGCCGAGGACAAGATGACTCCCGAGGAGGCGGCCGCCAAGTGGGTCGCCGCCAACCCGGACAAGGTCAAGGCCTGGCTCCCCGCGACCTGACCGCTCCTCCGCCGTGCGCCCGGCCCGATCGTCCTGCCGCGATCGGGCCGGGCGTACGTGTGCGTTCACCGGCCGAAAGCCGTACGGAATACCTCTTGACACCCGGAATGCAGCGAGCGACGCTTGTTGCGGAAAGCGCGTTTGGTTGCATATACCGCAACAACGGAGGTGGCTATGACGGGCCCGAGCGTGGTCATCATCGGCGCGGGCGTGGTCGGCGCCGCCCTGGCCGACGAGCTGTCCGCCCGAGGCTGGACCGACGTCACCGTCGTCGACCAGGGAGATGTGCCCGCCACGGGCGGCTCCTCCTCGCACGCCCCCGGCCTGGTCTTCCAGGTCAACGGATCGAAGACGATGACCGAGATGGCCCGCTACACCGCGGAGAAGTTCGTCGAGCTCGACAGCTTCCTGCAGGTCGGCGGGCTTGAGGTGGCCACGAGCCCGCAGCGGCTGGCCGAGCTGCGCCGCCGGCACGGCTGGGCGGTCGCGTGGGGGCTCGAGGCCCATCTGCTCACGCCGGAGGAGTGTCTCGCCAAGCACTCGCTGCTGGACGAGGCCAAGGTGCTCGGCGGGCTGTTCATCCCCACGGACGGGCTGGCCAAGGCGGTCAAGGCGGTCGACGCCCAGCTGGCCAGGGCACAGGAGCGCGGCGTGCGGGTGCTGCCCCGGCACGAGGTCCTCGACATCAGGACCCAGGACGGCAGGGTGTGCGCGGTGGTGACCGACCACGGCGACCTCCCCGCCGAGGTGGTCGTGTGCTGCGCCGGGATCTGGGGCCCGCGGGTGGCCCGCATGGTCGGCATGGAGCTGCCGCTCACCCCGCTGGCCCACCAGCTCGCCTGGACCGGGCAGGTGCCGGGGCTGGCCGGCCAGACCGAGGAGGCGACCCGGCCGATCCTCCGCCACCAGGACGCCGACCTGTACTACCGCGAGCGCTACGACACGCTCGGCATCGGCTACTACGGCCACCGGCCGATGCCGATCGGCGCCGACGAGATCCTCTCCGTGGACGAGGCGGAGGTGATGCCGTCGGTGCTCACCTTCACGCCCGACGACTTCGCCGCGGCCTGGGACGAGACCCAGGCGCTGCTGCCCGACATGCAGAAGGCGGAGGTCGAGTCCGGCATCAACGGGCTGTTCTCCTTCACCACCGACCACCTGCCGCTGATGGGGCAGTCCCCGGACGTCGAGGGCTTCTGGGTGGCCGAGGCGGTCTGGGTCACCCACTCAGCGGGCGTCGGGCGGGCGATGGCCGAGTGGCTGGTCGACGGCCACTGCTCCTCGTTCGACCTGCACGAGTGCGACGTCAACCGGTTCGAGCCGCACCAGCTCGCGCCCGACTACGTGCGCGAGCGCGGCTGCCAGAACTACGTCGAGGTCTACGACATCATCCACCCGCTGCAGCCGATGGAGCACCCGCGCCCGCTGCGGCTGAGCCCCTTCCACCCGCGCCAGCGGGACCTGGGGGCCGTCTTCCTGGAGGCCTCGGGCTGGGAGCGCCCGCAGTGGTACGGCGCCAACGCGCCCCTGCTGGACGGGCGCGACCTCCCCACGCCCGGACCGTGGGCCGCGCAGTACTGGTCGCCGGTCGTCGGCGCCGAGGCGCAGGCCACCCGCGAGACGGTCGCGCTGTACGACATGAGCGCGCTCAAGCGGCTGGAGATCAGCGGCCCCGGCGCACTGGCGTTCCTGCAGCGGATGACCACCGGCGACGTGTACAAGTCAGTCGGCTCGGTGACGTACTGCCTGCTGCTCGACACCGACGGCGGCATCCGCAGCGACGTCACCGTGGCCCGGCTCGGCCCCGACCGCTTCCAGGTCGGCGCGAACGGCAACCTGGACCTGGACTGGCTGGAGCGGCACCGCTCCGCCGACGTGTTCATCCGCGACATCACCGCCGGCACCTGCTGCCTGGGCGTGTGGGGCCCCAGGGCCCGCGACCTGGTCCAGCCGCTGACCGGGATCGACCTGACCGCGTTGAAGTACTTCCGCGGCGCCCGCGGCTTCATCGGCAACGTGCCCGTCACCATGCTGCGACTGTCCTACGTCGGGGAGCTGGGCTGGGAGATCTACACGACCGCCGACATGGGGCTCAAGCTCTGGGACACGCTCTGGTCCGCGGGCGGCGAGCACGGCGTGCTGGCCGGCGGCCGGGGCGCCTTCACCAGCCTGCGCCTGGAGAAGGGCTACCGCTCCTTCGGCACCGACATGACCTTCGAGCACGACCCGTACGAGGCCGGCCTCGGCTTCGCCGTCAAGCTGGACAAGGGCGACTTCGTCGGCCGCCGGGCGCTGCTGGAGCGCAAGGAGTCGGTCGGCAGGAAGCTCACCTGCCTGCTGACCGACGAGGTGGTCATGGGCAAGGAGCCGGTCTACGACGGCGACCGGGTCGCCGGCTACGTCACCAGCGCCGCCTACGGCTACACCGTCGGCCGGGGCATCGCCTACGCCTGGCTGCCCGCCGCTCTCGCGAACCCGGGCCAGGCCCTGCACATCGGCTACTTCGACCAGCGCGTCCCGGCCGTCGTGGCGGAGGAGCCGCTCTTCGACCCGGCGATGACCCGGCTGCGCGGTTAGGGAAAGGACCTCATATGATCGACACCCCGCTGGACGTGGTGGACCCCGAGGTCCACGCCCTGATCGGCGCCGAGCTGGCCAGGCAGCGCTCGACGCTGGAGATGATCGCCTCCGAGAACTTCGCGCCCGCCGCCGTGATGGCGGCCCAGGGCTCGGTGCTCACCAACAAGTACGCCGAGGGCTACCCGGGCCGGCGCTACTACGGCGGCTGCGAGCACGTGGACGTGATCGAGCAGATCACCATCGACCGGATCAAGGCGCTGTTCGGCGCCGAGGCGGCCAATGTGCAGCCGCACTCCGGAGCCCAGGCCAACGCCGCGGCGATGGCCGCGCTGCTGGAGCCCGGCGACACCATCCTGGGCCTCGACCTGGCCCACGGCGGCCACCTGACGCACGGGATGCGCATCAACTTCTCCGGCCGCCTCTACAACGTGGTCGCCTACCACGTGCGCGAGAGCGACCACCTGGTGGACATGGACGAGGTCGAGCGCCTGGCGCGCGAGCACCGGCCCAGGCTCATCATCGCCGGCTGGTCGGCCTACCCCCGGCACCTGGACTTCGCGGCCTTCCGCCGGATCGCCGACGAGGTGGGGGCGTACCTGATGGTGGACATGGCGCACTTCGCCGGGCTGGTGGCGGCGGGGCTGCACCCCTCCCCCGTGCCGCACGCGCACATCACGACCACGACCACGCACAAGACGCTCGGCGGCCCGCGCGGCGGGGTGATCCTGTCCACCGCGGAGCTCGCCAAGAAGATCAACTCCTCGGTCTTCCCCGGCCAGCAGGGCGGCCCGCTGGAGCACGTGATCGCGGCCAAGGCGGTGTCCTTCAAGATCGCCGCCGGGGACGCGTTCGGGGAGCGGCAGCGCCGCACGCTGGAGGGCGCGCGCATCCTGGCCGAGCGGCTGCTGGCGCCCGACGCGGCGGCCGCGGGTGTCAAGGTGCTGACCGGCGGCACCGACGTGCACCTGGTCCTGGTCGACCTGCGCGAGTCCGAGCTGGACGGCAAGCAGGCCGAGGACCGGCTGCACGCGGCCGGGATCACGGTCAACCGCAACGCCGTGCCGTTCGACCCGCGCCCGCCGATGGTCACCTCGGGCCTGCGGATCGGCACCCCGGCGCTGGCCACGCGCGGATTCGAGGCGGCCGACTTCGCGGAGGTCTCCGACATCATCGCCACCGCGCTGACGCCGGAGGCCGACCTGTCGTTCCTGCGCGACAGGGTCGAGGTCCTGGCCGGCAAGCACCCGCTGTACGGAGAGGCGCGATGAACCTGCCCGAGCACCCCGAGTGGCTGTGGCGCGCCGCCGAGCCCAAGCGCTCCTACGACGTGGTCATCGTCGGAGCCGGCGGCCACGGCCTGGCCACCGCCTACTACCTGGCCAAGAACCACGGCATCACGGACATCGCGGTCCTGGAGCGCGGCTGGCTGGCCGGCGGGAACATGGCGCGCAACACCACGATCATCCGCTCCAACTACCTGTGGGACGAGAGCGCGGGCATCTACGAGCACGCGCTCAAGCTGTGGGAGGGCTTGGAGGAGGAGCTCGGCTACGACCTGCTGTTCAGCCAGCGCGGCGTGCTCAACCTCGCGCACAGCCTCCAGGACGTGCGCGACAGCGTGCGCCGCGTCGAGGCCAACCGGCTCAACGGCGTCGACGCCGAGTGGCTGGACCCCGAGCAGGTCCGCGAGGTGTGCCCGATCGTCGACATCTCGCCCCACGTGCGCTACCCGGTGCTCGGCGCCACCTTCCAGCCCCGCGCCGGCATCGCCAAGCACGACCACGTCGCCTGGGGGTACGCGCGCGCCGCGGCGGCCCTCGGCGTGGACTTCATCGAGCACTGCGAGGTCACCGGGCTGGAGGTGAGCGACGGCCGGGTCACCGGCGTGGAGACCACCCGGGGCACGATCGCGGCCGGCCGGGTGGCGCTGTGCGCGGCGGGGCACTCCTCGGTCGTGGCCAAGACCGCGGGGATCGACCTGCCGCTGCAGAGCCACCCGCTCCAGGCGCTGGTGTCCGAGCTGCTCGAACCCGTGCACCCGACGGTCGTCATGTCCAACGCCGTGCACGTCTACGTCAGCCAGGCTCACAAGGGCGAGCTGGTCATGGGCGCCGGCATCGACGCGGCCAACTCCTACCGGCAGCGGGGCGCCTTCCACATCATCGAGCGGCAGATGGCCGCCGCGCTGGAGCTGTTCCCGATCTTCGCCCGCGCGCACGTGCTGCGTACCTGGGGCGGCGTGGTGGACGTCTCGCCCGACGCCTCGCCGATCGTCGGCCTGACCCCGGTCCGGAACCTCTACCTCAACTGCGGCTGGGGCACGGGCGGCTTCAAGGCGACGCCCGGCGTGGGCTGGTGCTTCGCGCACACGGTGGCCAACGACGAGCCGCACCCGCTCAACGCCCCCTTCTCCCTTGACCGATTCACCACCGGGGCGCTCGTGGACGAGCACGGCGCCGCCGCGGTCGCGCACTGAGGAGCCGCCGATGCTGCAGATCCCATGCCCCTGGTGCGGCCCTCGCGACGAGGCCGAGTTCCACTACGGCGGGCAGGCCCACGTCGCCTACCCGGCCGATCCGGCCGCGCTGTCGGACGAGGAGTGGGCGCGCTACCTGTTCTTCCGCGACAACCCCAAGGGCCCCTTCGCCGAGCGGTGGAGTCACTCGGCGGGCTGCCGCCGCTGGTTCAACCTGGTCCGCGACACCGCCACCAACGAGATCCTGGAGGCCCGATGAGGCTGTCCACCGGCGGGCTGATCGACCGCGGCCACACGCTGCGCTTCCGCTTCGACGGCCGCGAGCTGACCGGTCACCCCGGCGACACCCTGGCCTCCGCGCTGCTGGCCAACGGCGTGCGGCAGGCCGCCACCAGCGTCAGGCTGGGCCGCCCGCGCGGCATCTTCGCCGCGGGCAGCGAGGAGCCCAGCGCGCTCGTCCAGATCGAGTGGCCCTTCCCCGAGCCGATGCAGCCGGCCACCACGGTCGAGCTGTACGACGGGCTCGTGGCGAGCGGCCTGCCCGGCCGGGGCCGCCTGGCCGACGGGCCCGACCCGGCCCGCTACGACGCCGTGCACGCCCACTGCGACGTGCTGGTGGTCGGCGCCGGACCGGCCGGGCTGGCCGCCGCCCGGGCCGCCGCCAGGGACGGGGCCCGGGTGATCCTGGCCGACGAGCAGCCCCGGCCGGGCGGCAGCCTGCTGGGCGGCACCGAGCGGGTGTCCTCCGGAGACGAGCAGGTCAGCGGCCACGAGTGGGCGGCGGCGGTGGCGGCCGAGCTGGAACGTCTGCCGGACGTCACGGTGCTCCGCCGCACCACGGTCTTCGGCTACTACGACGACAACTACCTCATGGCCGTCGAGCGCCGTACCAACCACCTCGGCGCGGCCGCCCCCGCCCACGTGGCCAGGGAGCGGATCTGGCGCATCCGGGCGGGCCGGGTCGTGCTGGCCACCGGCGCGCACGAGCGGCCGATCGCCTTCGCGGGCAACGACCTGCCCGGCGTGATGCTGGCCGGCGCCGCGCGCACCTACGCCGTCAGGTACGGCGTGCTGCCCGGCCGCCGGGCCGTGGTCTTCACCACCAACGACAGCGCGTACGAGGCCGCCTTCGACCTGGCGGACGCGGGCCTGGACGTGGCCGCGATCGTGGACGTGCGCCCCTCCCCCGGGCCGCTGCACGAAGCCCGGCGGCGCGGCATCGAGGTGCTGGCCGGGCAGGCGATCGAGGCCGCCAGGGGCGCGGGCGAGGTCTCCTCCGTCCTGGCCGGCGGCACCGAGATCGAGGCCGATCTGCTGCTGGTGTCCGGCGGGTGGAACCCGGTGGTGCACCTGTTCAGCCAGTCGGGCGGGACGCTGCGCTACGACGAGGACCTGGCCGCGCTGGTGCCCGGGGTCTCGCGGCAGGCCGTCCGCGTGGCCGGGGCCGCCAGGGGCGTGTTCACGCTGGAGGGCTGCCTGATCGACGGCGCAGGGGACGGCGAGCCGGTGCCTCCAGGGCCCGGCGGGATGCCGTACTGGCTGGTGCCGGCGGACGACCCTGTCGGAGGGTGGGGCGGGCACTTCGTGGACCTGCAGCGGGACGTCACCGCGGCCGACGTGCTGCGCGCCACCGGCGCGGGGCTGCGCTCGGTCGAGCATGTCAAGCGCTACACCACCGCCGGGACCGCGCACGACCAGGGCAAGACGTCGGGGCTGCTGACCTCGGCCGTGGTGGCCCACGCGCTGGGCGTGCCGGTAGGCGAGGTCGGGGTCACCTCCTACCGGGCACCGTACACGCCGGTGAGCTTCGCGGCGCTGGCCGGGCGCGACCGCGGGGCGCTGCACGACCCCGTCAGGGTGACGGCGCTGCACGAGTGGCACGCCGGGCACGGAGCCCTGTTCGAGAACGTCGGGCAGTGGCGGCGGCCCTGGTACTACCCGCGCCCGGGCGAGGACATGGAGGCCGCCGTGCTGCGCGAATGCCGCGCCGCCCGCGAGGACGTGGCGGCGATGGACGCCTCCACGCTCGGCAAGATCGACGTGATCGGCCCGGACGCGGGCGAGTTCCTCGACCGGATCTACACGAACCTGATGAGCTCCCTGGCCGTCGGCTCGATCCGGTACGGCGTGATGTGCCGGGCCGACGGCATGGTCTTCGACGACGGCACCGTCATCCGCCTGGCGGCCGACCACTTCCTGGTCACCACCACGACCGGCAACGCCGCCGCGGTGCTGGACTGGATGGAGGAATGGCTGCAGACCGAGTGGCCGTCGCTGCGGGTGCACTTCACCTCGGTGACCGAGCAGTGGGCGACGGTCGCGCTGGTCGGGCCGCGTTCGCGCGAGGTGCTCGGCTCGCTGGCGCCCGACCTGGCGGTCTCGGCGGCCGACTTCCCGTTCATGACCTGGCGCGAGGCCGGCGTGGCCGGGATCCCCGCCCGGGTGTGCCGCATCAGCTTCTCCGGCGAGCTGGCCTACGAGATCAACGTGACCTCCTGGGACGGGCTCCGCCTGTGGAGCGCGATCATGTCCGACGGCCGCGTCACCCCGTACGGCACCGAGACCATGCACGTGCTGCGGGCCGAGAAGGGCTACCCGATCGTCGGCCAGGACACCGACGGCACCGTCACGCCGCAGGACCTGGGCATGTCGTGGGTGGTGTCGAAGAAGAAGCCCGACTTCGTGGGCAAGCGCTCCCACGCCAGGGCCGACACCTCCCGGCCCGACCGCAAGCAGCTCGTCGGGCTGCTGCCGGACGACCATGGCTTCCTGCTGCCCGAGGGCGCCCACCTGGTCGCCTCCGCCGAACTGCCCGAGCCGCCGGTGCCCATGCTGGGCCACGTCACCTCCAGCTACCGCAGCGCGGCGCTCGGCCGTACGTTCGCGCTGGCCCTGCTCAAGGGCGGGCAGTCGCGGCACGGCGAGCGGCTGTACGCGCCCGTCGGCGACGCCATGGTGCCGGTGACCGTCACGTCCCACGTCCTTTATGACCCCGAAGGAGCGCGTCGCGATGGTTGAGCGCAGGAGTCCGGCCGCGGCGTTCGCCGGCCGTTTCGAGGCGGCCTCGCGGAGCGGGGCGTTGACGCTGCGGGAGATCCCCTTCCTCACCCATGTCAACGTGCGGGTGGGACCAGGGACCGAGCTCGGCGTCCCGCTGCCGGTCGAGCCCAACACCGCGGTGACCTCCGGCGAGGTCACCACTGCCTGGCTGGGGCCGGACGAGTGGCTGGTGATCGCCCCGCCCGGGTATCGGCCCGAGCTGCTGCGCAAGGCGCTCGGCGAGCGGCACGGCTCGACCGTGGACGTCTCGGCGCAGCGCACCACCCTGTTCGTGGGCGGGCCCAGGGCGCGTGACCTGCTCGCCCACGGCTGCGCGCTGGACCTGCACCCGAGCGGGTTCGGGCCCGGCCGGTGCGCGCAGACCGTGCTGGCGCGGGCGCAGGTCGTGCTCGTGCCGCGGGAGGACGGGTTCCTGGTGCTGGTGCGCTCGTCCTTCGCCGCCTACCTGGCGGAGTGGCTGCTGGACGCGGCGGCGGAGTACGTGACGTGAGCATCGGGGTCTTCGACCTGTTCAAGATCGGCATCGGGCCGTCCAGCTCGCACACGGGCGGGCCGATGGCGGCGGCGCACCGGTTCGTCCGGGGCCTGCGGCAGGACGGGCTGCTGGAGTCCGTCGCCCGGGTCGGGGTGATCCTTTACGGCTCGCTCGGGCTGACCGGCAAGGGCCACGGCAGCGACAAGGCCGTGCTGCTCGGCCTGTCCGGCGAGCAGCCGGAGCTGGTCGACGTGGACTCCGTCGACGCCCGGCTGCTGGCCATGCGGGAGTCGGGCACCGTGGCGCTCTGCGGCACGCACCCGGTGCCGTTCGTGATCGGCGAGGACCTGGTCTTCGAGCGCAGGATCTCCCTGCCCGGCCACCCCAACGGGATGCGCTTCACCGCCCTCGGGGCCGACGGCGGGGTCCTGCGGGAGAAGGTGTACTTCTCGGTCGGCGGCGGCTTCGTCGTCGACGAGACGGCCACCGGCGCCGACCGCGTCAAGGCGGACGACACGGTCCTGCCCTACCCGTTCACGACCGCGGAGGAGCTGCTCAAGCACTGCTCGAACACCGGGCTGTCGATCTCCGGGCTGATGCTGGCGAACGAGAAGGCGTTCGGCCGCACCGAGGAGGAGATCCGCGCGGGCATCCTGGACCTGTGGCGGGTGATGGGCGAGTGCGTCCGCCGCGGCATCGCCTCCGAGGGCGTGCTGCCGGGCGGGCTCCGCGTGCGCCGCCGCGCCCACGGGCTGCACCGGCGCCTGCTGGCGGAGGCGCCGGAGAAGGACCCGCTGCACGCGATGGACTGGGTGTCGCTGTTCGCGCTGGCGGTCAACGAGGAGAACGCCGCCGGGGGCCGCGTCGTCACCGCGCCCACCAACGGCGCCGCGGGCATCATCCCGGCGGTGCTCACCTACTACACGCGGTTCGTCCCCGGCGCCGACGACGACGGCGTGGTGCGCTTCCTGCTGACGGCGGCGGCGATCGGCGTGCTGTTCAAGGAGAACGCCTCGATCTCCGGCGCCGAGGTGGGCTGCCAGGGCGAGGTGGGCTCGGCCTGCTCGATGGCCTCGGCCGGGCTGACCGAGGTGCTGGGCGGCACCCCGGAGCAGGTGGAGAACTCCGCCGAGATCGGCATCGAGCACAACCTGGGCCTGACCTGCGACCCGATCGGCGGCCTGGTCCAGATCCCGTGCATCGAGCGCAACGCGGTGGCCTCCATCAAGGCGATCGCCGCCGCCCGCATCGCCCTGCGCGGCGACGGCCGCCACTTCGTCTCGCTGGACAAGGCGATCAAGACCATGCGCGACACCGGCCGCGACATGCTCGACAAGTACAAGGAGACCTCGCGCGGCGGCCTGGCCGTCAACGTCATCGAGTGCTGACGGAGGCGTCCCAGCTGGCCAGCAGCCGCAGGTTCTCCGCCGCCGCGGAGCCGGGCGGGGCGTGGTAGACGGTCAGGGACTGCTCGGGGTCGTCGGGCAGGCGGAACGACTCGAAGGAGAGCGTGAGCTCGCCCACCAGGGGGTGCCGCAGGCGCTGGACCCCGTGGTTGCTCTCCTTGACGTCGTGCCCGGCCCACAGGCGGCGGAACGTCTCGCTCTTCACCGACAGCTCGCCCACCAGGGTCAGCAGCCGCGGGTCGTCGGGATAGCAGCCGGCGTACAGGCGCAGCGCTCCGACGACGTCGGCCGCCTTCGACTCCCAGTCCGCGAACAGCCGCCGATGGCCGGGCTCCAGGAACACCAGCCGCGCCCAGTTGCGCTCCTGGGGCGGCAGCCGGT
The DNA here is from genome assembly GCF_040605375.1 of Nonomuraea sp. NPDC005650. NCBI lineage: Bacteria > Bacillati > Actinomycetota > Actinomycetes > Streptosporangiales > Streptosporangiaceae > Nonomuraea > Nonomuraea sp. NPDC005650. Next base: position 259,519 of record NZ_JBEXCR010000008.1, on the reverse strand, counting down.
CCCAGTCGCCGAACAGGGCCGCCGCCATCGGGTTCCAGCCCAGGAGGTCCGAGCGCGGCCCGGTCACGTACGCCGGAACCCCTTCCAAGGAGGCGAGCAGCTGCCCGAGCGCGGTGCGTACCTGCTGCAGCGGCGGCGGCCCGTACTTCCTGCGGTCCTGGCACTTGACGAGCCGCGTGAGGTGCTCGTGCTCGGTGTCGCTCAGCCGCAGCGCGCGCGTGATCGCCCCGATCACCTCGGCCGACACGTTGTTGCCCTTGCCCTGTTCCAGCCGCGTGAGGTAGGCGACGGACACGCCGGCGAGCTGGGCCAGTTCCTCGCGGCGCAGCCCCGGCACGCGCCGGTGCCGGTTGAAGACCGGCAGCCCGACGTCCTCCGGCCTCAACCGCGCCCGGCGGCTACGCAGGAACTCCCCGATATCGGCTATTTCCGTCATAACACCCGATCGTACGCATAGGACGCCGGACAAGGCTGACCCTGCCAGTAGTAGGACCAGCGGGGTTCTGGGTGATCCGGCCGGGCTGCGGCAGGCTCGACTTCCCTGACCACCAGGTGAAGGGGAGATTTCGATGTTCACCGCTCAACGCGACGGCCGGCCCGTGACCGCCGAGGAGCTGGCGCCGCTGGCCTTCGCGGGCTATGCGCATTTCACCGCCATGCAGGTGCGCGGAGGCCGGGTCCGCGGCCTGGACCTGCACCTGGAACGGCTGCGGCGCGCCTCGGTGGAGCTGTTCGGCCGGGCGTTGCCCGACGATCGGGTGCTGTCCGCCCTGCGGGCGGCGCTGCGGGCCGGGCCGGCCGACGTCTCGCTGACGGCCACGGTGTATTCACCGGCGGGTGAATTCACCGTGGCCGGGCCCGAGGTGGAGCCCGAGGTGCTGGTGCGTACGGGCCCCGCCGCCTCCGGCCCGGCGGGCCCGCTGACGCTGGCGGCGGTCGAGCACGAGCGGGTCCTGCCCGCGGTGAAGCACGTCGGCGAGGTGGCCAAGACGTACTTCCTCCGCCAGGCCGCCGGGCAGGGCTTCGACGACGCCGCCTTCGTCGACCGGCGCGGCCGGCTCAGCGAGGGCTCGATCTGGAACCTGGCCTTCTGGGACGGCACCGCCGTCGTGTGGCCCGTGGCCGACATGCTGACCGGGACCACGATGGCCGTCGTCCGCCGCCAGTTGGATCGCCTCGGCATCCCCCAGCGCGCCCAGGAGCTCACCCTCGCCGACCTGCCCGACCTGGCCGGGGCCGTGGTCATGAACTCGTGGATGCCGGGGGTGCCCGTCCACCGGATCGGCTCCGCGCCCCTGCCGGAGGCGGAGTCCTTCGTACGGTTGCTGCACCGCGCCTACCAGGCCGAACCGCTGACCGCCCCCTGACGACCTTTACTCGGAGGGCGGCGGCTCCGGCGTCTCCCCCGTGGCCCCGATGTCCAGTGCGGCCAGGAACGCGGCGGCGGGCGGCGAGGGGCGCAGGCGGCTCCAGATCAGGTGCTCCACCCGGGTGGGCGGATCGCGGAGCTCGACGAGGCGCACGCCGGGGAGCTCGGGCGCGAAGGCGGCGGGCATCATGGCGATGCCCAGGCCCAGCCGGACCAGCCGCGCCATGAGGTCGGCGTTCGTGATCTCGAAGGCGACCTCGCGGCTGACCCCGGCGGCGGCGAACGCCTCGTCCGACTGGGCGCGCGCGGCCGTGCCGACGGGGAAGTCGACGAACACCTCGCTCGACAGCCGGTGCAGATCCACGCCCGCCGCGTCGGCCAGCGGGTGGCCGGGCGCCACCACCGCGACCAGCTCGCCCCGGGCCAGGGCGCGGCCCCGTACGCCCTTCGGCCGCACGCTCGGCGGCAGCCCGAGAAACGCGATGTCCAGCGTGCCCTGCCGCACCTGTTCGGCCAGCTCGTCGCTGGCCCCGACGCGCAGCGTGATGCGCACCTGCGGATGGCGCACGTGAAAGCTCTTCAGTGCGCTCGGCAGGTCGACCGCGGTGACGGTGGGGATGGTGCCGATGGCGAGCCGGCCGCGAAGCTCGCCGGAGGCGGCCGCCACCTCGGCGCGGGCCCGTTCGGCGGCGTCGAGAGCCTGCCGGGCGGCGGGCAGGAACGCCTCCCCGGCGGGGGTCAGCGTGACCCGGCGGCTGGTGCGGTCGAACAGCCGGGCGCCCAGCTCCCGCTCCAGGCGGGCGATCTGGTGGCTCAGCGCGGACTGGACGACCTGGCAACGCTCGGCGGCCCGGGTGAAGTTCGCGGTCTCCGCCACCGCGACCACATAGCGCATCTGTTGCAGCTCCACGGATCAATCGTCGATCACGATCGCCGCCTTTGACAACCATGCCGTGGGCTCATCGATCGTCGCGGTCCTCGCGAAGCGTCAGTACGTGGCCCGGCCGCCGCTGATGTCGTAGACGGCGCCGGTGGAGAAGCTGACCTTGTCGGAGGTGAGCCAGGCGATCAGTTCGGCGACCTCCTCGGGCCGGCCGATGCGGCCCATCGGGATGAGGCCGGTGATGTGGGCCAGGGCCTCGGGGCCGGTGCTGGCGTTCATCGGGGTGGCGATGACGGCCGGGGCGATGACGTTGGCGAGCACGCCGCTGGTGGCCAGCTCCTTGCCGAGGGACTTGGTCAGCGCGATGACGGCGGCCTTGGAGGCGGAGTACGGCGACATGTTCGGGTTGCCGTCCTTGCCGGCCATGCTGGCGATGTTGACGACGCGCCCCCAGCCGCGCTCGCGCATGCCCGGGACGAAGGCGCGGCAGGTGTTGAAGGTGCCGTGCACGTTCACCTCGAACGTGCGCAGCCAGCCGTCCAGCGGGATCTCCCACAGCGGCGCGTTGGGACCGACGATCCCGGCGGAGTTGACGAGGATGTCGACCGGTCCCACCCGGTCGGCGGCGGCCTGCACGGCGGCGGCGTCGGTGACGTCGAGGACGAGGTCGGCACCCTCGGCGACGTCGGCGGTGATGATCGAGACGCCTTCCTTCTCCAGGCGGAGCGCGGCGGCCTTGCCCAGGCCGCTGACGCCTCCGGTGATGAGGGCGGTGCGGCAGGAGGTCATGGGGTCCTTTCCGTGGGATTCGTACGGCACCGGGCCGACGGTCCGCAGCCAATATTTCAATAATTGGAACGAGGATTTATTTTCTGGAAGTTGCTGCGAGATTAGCCGATACTCACTCATCGGAGGAAGCTCCCATTGCGGATAACTTCCACTTTCCGGAACGGTGGTCTAGCCTTCGGAACATGTCCAAGTTGCCCCTCCTCCGCATGGATGACCTCACCCCCGGCCCGCTCGTCCCGAGGCCCCGGTAGTGCGCGCGCTGGTCCTGACCGGCCCGGGCAAGGCCGAGGTCCAGGAGGTCGAGCCGCCCGTCGCCGCGCCGGGGCAGGTGATCGTGGACGTCGAGCGGGCCGGGGTGTGCGGCACCGACATGGAGCTGTTCACGGGCGAGATGAGCTACCTGCACACCGGACGGTCGTGGTATCCGCTGCGCCCCGGCCACGAGTGGTGCGGTCACGTCACCGCCGTGGGCGAAGGCGTGGACACCGGCTGGCTGGGCCGCCGCGTCACCGGTGACACCATGCTCGGCTGCGGGCACTGCGAGCGCTGCCGTGCCGGCCGCCACCACGTGTGCGCCGAGCTGTCGGAGATCGGCATCAGCCTCGGCCGGGCCGGGGCGCTGGCCGAGCAACTCACCGTGCCGGTGACGGCGCTGCACGCGCTGCCGGACCCGCTGGACCCCACGCTGGGCGCGCTCGTCGAGCCCGGGGGCAACGCGCTGCGCGCCGTCCGCGGCGCCGGCCTGCGACCCGGCGAGCGGCTGCTGATCCTGGGCACGGGCGCGATCGGCCTGCTGGGGGCGCTGTTCGCACGGGCTCAGGGGATCGAGGTCCACCTGCTGGGCCGCGATGTCGCGGGGCTGGACCTGGCGCGGTCCCTGGGCTTCACGGGCGCGTGGACCCGGTCGTCGCTGCCCGCGCTGCGGTGGGACGCCGTCGTCGACGCCTCCAACGCGCCCGAGTTACCCGCGCTCGCGCTCGACCTCGTCGAACCGGCCGGGCGGGTGGTCTACATCGGCCTGGCCGGCACCCCGAGCACCCTGGACACCCGCGACCTGCTCCTCAAGGACGTCACCGCCGTCGGCATCCTGGGCGGCTCGGCGGGCCTGGCCGGGGCCATCGCCGCGTACGCCGACGGCTCGGTCGACGCCCGCCCGCTCGTGGCCGCCACCATCGGCCTGGCCGAAACCGCCGACGCCCTGTCCGGCCGCCGCCCCGCCGGCGCCGGCCCCGGTCCGAAGATCCACATCGATCCACGACGGTGAACCCGCCGGCTCCACGGTCTCGACGCCGACGGGCCGTCGAGGCGTCCCTCCAGGCAGCTCTCCAGGCGGCTCGGCGATCAGGAGGTCCACCGACGCCGCTCGGGCGGTCGCCGATCAGGGTGCCTGCCTGCGCTGCTCGGACGGTTCGGCGACGGCGCGGCCGAGCCGGGCGGGCGTGTGGCGGCGGCCGGTGAGGGGGAAGCGCTCCCAACCTGAGTAGGGGCTACTCATGCGCGAGAGCGGCAAGAAGCCGGACGATCCTCCGGAAGGCGAACTCTTCTGGAGGAAACGACCGTGGGCGTCAAACATGGACCGAGAACGTGGCGGGGGCGGCCGGCCTTATGGCGCCGGCGGCTCACCATCGGGGCGATCGGCGCGCTGGTCGTCGCATCGATCCCGGCGCTGGCCACGCCTGCCGCGGCGGCGGCCCCGAACCTCTCCCTGACCTTCTCCATCGACTATCTCCGCCAGATCGAGAACCCCGACGACGGGCTCCTGGGAGACGGGGGAGACGGGGACTACTACCCGAAAGTCCAGATCGCCGACGGGCCCATCCAGGAAGGCCCGCGGATCGAGGACGACGAATTCTCACCCTTGGGCCTGCCCGAGGCGCCCAACGGCTGGGTCTTCACCAAGTCGGACCTGCCCGGCGACAAGCCGACCGTGAACATCACCGTCGCCATGTGGGACTGGGACAACGGCCTGCGCACCAACGACGACCGGATGGACATCAGCCCCCAGCCCCAGGACAACGAGCTGAACCTCGTCTACGACTTCCGCTCCGGCACCCTTTCGGGGGACGGCCTCGTCCCCGGCACGCCCTGCGTCGACACGAACGGCCGGTCCAGGGGCCAGAGCTGCGTCCAGGGCAACGGCGACCACGGCTACCCCGAGGACAACGACGGAAGGATCACCAAGATCGGCATCAGCGTCACCACCGTGCAGCCCGACACCGACCAGGACGGCATCCCGGACATCGTCGAGCTTTCCGGGGTGCGGGACCGGAACGGCACGGTGCTCGCCGACCTTCCGGCACTCGGCGCCGACCCGTGCCGCAAGACGATCATCCTGCAGACCGACTGGATGGCGAACGGCAACCACTCGCATCGGCCCAAGGACGCGGCGATCGCCCTGGTGAAGAACGCCTTCGCCGCGGCGCCGACGAAGGCGGCGAATCCATGCCCCTATCCGGGGACGCATCCGGACGGCATCGACTTCATCCACATCCCGGGCAGGCAGATAGCCGAACAGCCGACCATGGGCCTGGACAACAACGGCGACTTCCGCAATGCCCGCAACGCCGACCTCCCCGAGGAACTGGCCCGGTACGCCCATTATGCGATCTTCGCGCATGACATCATGCGTGGCAGCGGAACCGCGAGCAGGCCCGACCCGGGAACGTCGGGGGAGTGCTGCGAACCCACCAGGGACAACAACAAGGACTTCATCGTCACCCTCGGCTCATGGCGAACCATGTGCGTGGCAGACTTCGGCCGCGACTACGGGGGCGACGGCAGACTGCAGACCTCGCCGGCCGGCGACGACGAGTTGGTGGGCGGGACCCAGATCCACGTGGGCCCCGACCGCAAGTGCGACACGACCAGCGCGCACCCGACCGACCGGCAGGTGCTCACGCCTGGCACGGGCGCCGACGACGCCAGGCTCGGCACCGTGCAGGACCAGGCCGGCACCATCATGCACGAGCTCGGCCACGCGCTGAGCCTGCGCCACGGCGGCAACTCCGAGGAGAACTGGAAGCCCAACTACCTCAGCGTCATGAACTACTTCTTCCAGACAGGCATTCCCAACAGCCCGCCGCCGCTGCTGGTCGACGCGATGCGGGACTGGAAGAAGGGGGCGGTCCGCCTCGGCTACTCGCTCGGAAAGCTGGACGAGCTGAAGGAGGGACAGCTGGATGAGTCGAAGGGGATAAAGGACGGCACCGACTACACCTTCTGGTGGCATGACAACCCCACCGCGGGCGGCCCCAGGCTGTTGCGGACGGGCATCGGCAACGGGCCGCTCAACTGGAACGACAACCAGGACGCCGCCGGCAGGCCGATCATCGATCCGGGCACGGTGGACGTGGACATCAACGACACCAAGGGCAGCCCTCCCCTCACCGATCACGACGACTGGTCGGACATCGAGTTCCGGGCGGACCTGTCCCCCACCGCCGATGGGCTCGCCTGCAGTGGCTACAGAACCGGCACCCACGGGTCGCTCTGCGCCGGCGCGGGCGGCGGGTCAGAAAGGGAGCTCGACTTCGACACGTCGGTACGGCAGGAGATCTCCTTCTTCAACCAGTACGACCCCGACGTCGCCACGACGAAGTCCGTCGACAAGCACGACGCCGAGCCCGGCGACACCCTCACCTACCAGGTGAAGCTCGACAACGTCGGCACCGGCGCCGCGACGGCGATCGGCCTGACCGACACCCCGCCCGGCGGCCCGGATCAGACGCGCCAGGTGCCCTACCTCGGCTCGGGACTGTCCACGACCGAGACGTTCACCTACGCGATCCCCTGCGACACCGCCAACGGGACCGTCCTGACCAACACGGCGACGGCGACCGCCAAGGACACCGGCGGCGGAGCCGAGGCGAACACGGCCAACAACACCGCGAAGGCCGAGACGACCGTGCACGCCCCGAAGCTCACCCTGGCCAAGACCGCGCCACGCACGGTCAACGCGGGCGAGGCCATGACGATCGACCTGAAGGTCACCAACGCGGGCAGCGGCACCGCCACCCACGTGGCCCTCACCGACACGCTCCCTGCCGAGGTCACCTACAGCCGCGCCCTCGACCAGGGCACGGGGCCCAAGCCCTCGTCGGTCACCGCCAACCCGGACGGCACGACCACGCTCACCTGGTCGCTCGGGTCGCTCGAAGGCGGCGCGACCTCCAGCGTGCAGTTCACCGCCCGGCCGAGCCTGCTGTTCGTCGCCGGGAACGCGCTCCCCGACTCCGCCTCGACCTCGTACCAGAACGGGAACGGCTGCGTCTATGAGCCGGTCACCGCGACCGCCTCCACCACCGTCACCGAAGTCACCCCCACCAGGAACCCGTGGGCCCAGCTGATCTGGCAGCTGCACCCCGACCAGCAGACTCCCGAGGTGCTGGCCCGGATCCAGGCGACCGACGCCCGCTTCGACGGCGCCGACGGCTCGGCCCCGGACGGCGCTCTCTCCCGGGCCGAGGTGAACGCCGTCTTCGCCCTGTCGATCAGGCAGTCGGACCTCCTCCGGGCCCAGCTGCTGACGACCTACCTCAACCTCGCCGACCGGCGGATCAACGCGGCGACGAAGATCTCGTCGCTGGTCGCCGCCGCGCTGGAGCTGAAGTCCGTGGCCCAGGCCGCCCGCCACGCGCACGTCACCCTGCTGCTGCCGGACGACCTCGCGAACCTGCTCAAGTACACCAAGGCGACGACCGTACTGACCGAGATCAACCTCAACCTCAGCGAACGCTACTGAACCGGACGGCCCGCCGCGGCGGGCCGTCCGCCTGCCACCACCGGGAATTTGCGGTTCGGTATACGAACTAATATAGTTCGTATACCGAACCGCATATCTCGGAGAAGGGCAGAACATTGTCTCTACCAGAAGTCGTGTTCGGCTTCGGCGCGCACAGCGACATCGACGAGGGGCCGGAGCTGCTGCGCATGGCCGAACAGGCCGACCGCGACGGGCTCGACCTCTTCTCCCTGTCCGACCACCCCTACCTCGGCCGGCGGCTGGACGCGTACGCCACCATCGGCTTCGTCCTCGGACGCACGCGACACCTCTCGGGCTTCGCCAACGTCACCAACCTGCCGACCCGGCCGGCTCCCATGCTGGCGCGTGCGGTGACGTCGCTGTCTGCGCTTTCGGGCGGCCGCGTCGTGCTCGGCATGGGCGCGGGCGGGCTGTGGGACCGGATCTCCGACATGGGAGTGCCGCGGCTGTCGCCGTCCGACGCCGTGGACGCCTTCGAGGAGGCGATCGTCCTGGTCAAGTCGCTGTCGGGCGGCGGCCCGCCGGCCACCTTCCGGGGGCGTCACTACCGGGTGGAGCGCATCGAGCCGGCTCCTGTGGCCGCGCCGCCCGTGTGGACCGGATCGGTCGGCCGCAAATCCCTGGCCGCCACCGGCCGGGTGGCCGACGGCTGGCTCCCGGGCCACGCGGCGGACTGGCTCAGCGAGCGGTACCGGGAGTCGCGGCCGGTCATCGACGAGGCGGCGGCGGCCGTGGGCCGCGATCCGCGCGAGATCCGGACGGTCTTCAACTTCCCCGGGCGCATCACCGACCGGCCGCTGCCCGCCACGCGTGACCGCGACGGCCGGTGGATCGGCGGATCGGCCGGCCAGTGGGTCGAGGAGCTGACCGGGGCCGTGCTGGAGCACGGCGCGTCGGGGTTCATGCTCTTCTCCCCCGATCACGGCTCGCCGGACCCCGTCACCCTCGGCCGCTGGGCCCGGGAGATCGCCCCGTCCGTACGCGAGGCGATCGCGAAGGAGAACGGTTGAGGTGACGGCCACCGCACGGGGCGGTGGCCAGTGAGGCGGCTCAGGCGACCTTGGAAGAGCTCGCCGTCCAGGTGTTGCAGGCGCCCGGCTTGCCGGACTTGTAACCCTTCTCCAGCCAGTAGAGGCGGTTGGCGGTCTTGCCCTGGTACCGGTTCTTCCAGAACACCGGGACCTTGGCGACGGGCTTCCAGTCCTTGACCGCCCGCCCCACGGCCTTCGCCGACACGCCCACGAAGCAGTCGATCTGCAGGTAGTAACGGCGGTTCTGCTCGTTCATGACCGCTTCGTCCGCATCGTTCTCGAGCCCCCACCAGGCCTGCCCGATGCCGCTCTGCCCGGTCACGACCCCGCCCCACGTCCGCGTGATCGACGTGAACACCGCGAGGTCGTTCTTGGCCTTGATCCAGTCATCGGCCACTCGGACGCGGATGGACGTGGTGCAGATCTCCGAGAACGAGCCGGAGACGTCCATGCCGGTGGAGCAGGACTCCTTGTCGTCCGCGGCCTTGAACTCCACCTTCACCGGCGTGAAACCCTTGATCGCCGGCTTCCACGCCGTGTTCAGGCAGCCGACCAGCTTGGTGATGTACTTCCTGGTCGACGCGGCGCTCGTGCCCTTGTCCAGCTTGCAGGCGGCCGTACGCAGGCCGGCCGCCTTGTAGAGGTCGTTGTTGGTGAGCTCGGGAGCGCCCTTGACCGGCGCGGCGAGCGCCGTACCGGAGAAGAGCGCCAGGCCGGCGGCCGTCCCGGCTAATAGACGAATGATCATAAAGTTGGATATTAGATCATCGAGGGTCTCCGCTTTCGCGCGTAATCACGAAGGGCAGGGCTGATGGGCGAACTCACGCCGGAGCTGGTCGTGGACGGTGCCGTGCCGCTGCCGCCCGCGATCTCCCCGGACGGCCGCTGGGTCGCCTACCCGGTCACCGTGATCGGGCGCGGGGAAGAGCATCCGCGCAGCGCGATCTGGGTCGCCGCGACCGACGGGAGCTCGCCGCCCAGGAAGCTGACCGCCGGTGCGGCCAGGGACTGCCTCCCGCGCTGGGCCCCGGACTCAGCCACGCTCTTCTTCGGGTCGGACCGGGTACGGCGGGGCCCCCTCCAGGTGCATCGGATCCCGCTCGACGGCGGGGCGGCCGAGGCCCTGACCGCCTGGGCGGGCGGGATCTCCGATCACCTCCCGCTCGCCTGCGGCCGGCTGGTCGCGGTGGTGGCCGCGGATCGGCCGGCGCATGAGGACGTCGTGGTGTGGGGCGAGGGGGTGCCGTACGCCCGGTTGCGGCTGCTCGACCTGGACACCGGCCGGTCGCGGGCGGTGGACGGGCTCGGCGACAGGCACGTCGTCGAGGTGCGGCAGCGGCCGGACGGCGGCCCGCTGGCGGTGCTCAGCTGGGCCACCCCGGACCTCGACCCCGGCAGCCTCGACTGCCGGCTGCACGTGGTCGACCCGGAGACCGGCGACGTCCGGGAGCTCGGCGGGACCATGCCGGAGGCGTCCTGTCCGACCTGGTGGAACGCGGTCGGCGGCTGGCACCTGTGCTACCTGGCGACGACCCCGCCCGGCCCGGTCGGGGGCCGCGCGGTCTTCGACGTGGCGGTCCCCGAGACCGGCTCCGGGCCCGGCCCCGCGGGGGGACATCGCAACCTGACCCTCGGGATGACCGTCTGCCCGTCCGGCCTGGCGCAGGTCGCGGACGGGCCGCCGCTGGCGCTGTTCGCCGACGGGCTCGACAGCGCGATCCACCGGCTCGATCCCGAGTCGCGGGGGTTCGGGCAGGTGTCCTCCGTGCGGGGCCTCGCCGGTGCACTGGTCGTGAGCCGGTCGGGCGAGGTCGCCGCCGTGCTGGCGAGCACGTCGTACGAGCCGGTGAACGTCCACGCCGGGCCGCCCGCCGGCCCGCTCACCCGGCTCAGCGACACCCGGCCCGAGCTGCGCCGGGTCGGCTGGGGCAGCCAGGAACGCCTCTCGTACCAGGCGTCCGACGGGCTCGACCTCGACGGGCTGCTGATCCTGCCGCCCGGAAGGAGCCGCGGCGACGGCCCGTTCCCGCTCGTCACGCTGGTGCACGGCGGCCCGTACGCCAGGCACGCCGACCAGTTCATGCTCGGCCCGATCCCGTCGGGGCAGTGGCTCGCGACCGCCGGGTACGCGGTCTTCCTGCCCAACCCGCGCGGCGGCGAGGGCCACGGGCACGACTTCGCGGCGGCCGTCGCGGGCGCGGTCGGCGGGGCGGAATGGACGGACATCCTCCGCGGCATCGACCTGCTGATCGCCGACGGGGTCGCGGACCCGGACCGGCTCGGGATCGGCGGATGGAGCCACGGCGGATTCATGGCCGCGTGGGCCGTGGGGCAGACCGGCCGCTTCAAGGCCGCGCTGATGGGCGCCGGGATCAGCGACTGGGGCATGCTCGTCGCGACGGGCGAAGGCGGGACCCTGGAGGCGGGGCTCGGCGGCAGCTGCGGCTGGGAGGGCCCGGGCCCGCACCGCCACGACCAGGTCAGCCCCATCTCCTACGCCTCGCGGATCCGCACCCCGGTGCTGATCCTGCACGGCGCTGACGACACGAACGTGCCGGTCGGCCAGGCCGTGTACTTCCACCGCGCCCTGCGGCGGTTCGGGGTCGAGCACCGGTTCGTCGTCTATCCGGGGGAAGGCCACTCCATCCAGGGCCGCGGCCACCAGCTCGACCTCCTCAGGCGCACCCGCGCGTGGTTCGACCGGTGGCTCTGAGGCGATCATCCATGGGGCGGCGGGGCGGTGCTCCCGCGGACGACGAGATCGGGCGTCGGAGCCTGGACCGCGCGGGGTTCCGGGCGCTCGGCCATCGTGTGGAGCAGCTCGGTCGCCGTCAGCATGCCCAGCGCGTACGTGTCGCGGGTCAGGGCGGTGATCGGCGGATGCGGCAGATGAGTGAGGATGGAGTCGTCGAACGACACGATGGACACCTCGCCCGGGACCGGCACGGCCATCTCGGTGGCCACGCCGAGGCCCGCGGCGGCCATGACGTCGCTGTCGTAGATGATCGCCGTGCAGCGCGGGCTCGCCTGCAGGAGGCGGCGGGTGGCCGAGGCGCCCTGGGTGTCGGAGTAGTCGGTGGCCACGCTGGCAATCTCGAGGCCGAGCGCCTCGCGGGCGTCGCCGATGGCCTCCAGGCGCCGGCGCGTGTGCTGGTAGGACGGTATGCCGCTGACGTGCCCGATGAACCGGTGGCCGAGCCCGGCGAGATATTCCAGGATGCGGGTCATCGCCGCATGGTCGTCCACCCAGACGCTGCTCAGCGGCAACGGGCCCCCGTGGCCGCCCAGGATGACGGCGGGGACGCGCAGGTCGGCGACGACCCGGGGCCGGACGTCGTCGACCGTGAGGTCGAGCAGGACGAGCCCGTCGACGCGGTTCTCGGCGGCCCAGCGGCGGTAGACCGCCACCTCCGCCTGCGTGTCCTCGACGATGAGGAGCTGCGTGGCGATGCCCCCGTTGGACAGGCGGGACTGCAGGCCGGACAGGAAGTGGGCGAAGAACGGCTCGACGCCCAGCGTCCGGGCGGGCCGGGCGATGACGATGCCGGCCACGTCGTTGTTGGCCCCCTTGAGGGCGCGGGCGGCCCGGTGCGGGCGCCAGTTGAGCTCCTCGGCGACGTCGAGGATGCGCTTGCGCGTGGCGTCGCTGATGCCGGGGCGGGCGTTGAACGCCAGCGACACCGCCGACACCGAGACCCCCGCCAGCCGCGCGATGTCGGTGCTCCGCAGGCGGGCCGGGGCGGCACCCGCCAGAGAGGGCTCGGCAGGCTCCGGCGCGGCGGCGGCAGGGTCCTGGGGCGGAACCTGGTCGTTCGGCAGCATCGCTCCTCCATCGCCGTCGTTATGCAAACTTGATGAGCCCCCCGGGTGACCGCTGGACCTAAAACGTATTAGTCTGCGGTCGCTTGCTGATCATAACGTACTAAAACGTATTAGGCCGATTGTGATACCTCCGCTACGGAGAGGTACGAGATGCACAACCACCTCAGCCGCACGCTAGAGAGGCTCGCCCGCGTGCGGCGGGAACGGATCGAGCCCCGGCTCCACACCCGGCTGGGCGGCGTCGAGGTCGAGGCCTGGACGGTCCCGGACGACGGGGAGCCGGTGCGGGCCCGCCATGCCCTCGGGCTCGAACCCGAAGCCGGCCGGAGCGCCCCCGAATACCGCCCCTTCCCCCTGGGCACCGCCTGGGGCGAGGCCTGGTCCACGACGTGGTTCCGGGTCCGGGGCACGGTCGATCCGCGGCTGACCGGGCCGATCGACCTCGTGTTCGACCTGGGCTGGTTCGACCACTCCGTGGGCGGTCACTGCGAGGGGCTGGTCTTCACCCCGGACGGGACGATCGTCAAGGGTCTGCACCCTCGCCAGTCCGCCGTCCGGTTACGCGACGGCGAAGACGGGCTGGTCGGCGCCGACGGCTCGTTCGTGCTCCACGTCGAGGCCGCGGCCAATCCCCTGCTGCTCGGCCTGCCGCCCTTCGTCGTCACCGAGCACGGCGAGAAGGGCGCGCGGGAGCCGTTCGAGCAGTTCAGGCTGCGCCGCGCGGAGATCGCCGCGTTCTCGCCCGAGATCCACGCCCTGTGCTGCGACCTGGACGTGGCCGGCGGCCTGGCCGCCGAGCTGAGCGCGGACGAGCCGCGGCACTGGCGGCTGCTGCGCGCGATCGAGGAGGCCCTGGACGTCTACGACGAGGCGGACGCCGAGGAGAGCGCCCGGCGGGCGCGGGCGGTCCTCGCTCCCCTCCTGGCCACGCCCGCGCACGCCAGCGCCCACCGGATCACCGCCGTCGGGCACGCGCACATGGACACGGCCTGGCTGTGGCCGCTGCGCGAGACGGTCCGCAAGCTCGCCCGTACGGTCTCCAACGCCCTCGCCCTCCTCGACGCCGACCCCGCCCTCGTCTACACGATGTCGGCGGCGCAGCACTTCAGCTGGCTCGAAGAGCACTATCCGGAGCTGTTCGCCCGGGTGCGGCACTACGTGGAGCAGGGCCGGTTCGTGCCCGTCGGGGGCATGTGGGTGGAGGCGGACGGCGTCATCCCCACCGGCGAGTCGATGGTGCGCCAGCTGACCTACGGCAAGAGGTACTTCCTCAGCCGCTTCGGCCGCGAGCCCCGTGAGATGTGGCTGCCCGACTCCTTCGGCTACTCGGGCGCCCTGCCGCAGCTGGCCCGCAGGGCCGGGTCCCGCTGGTTCCTGACGCAGAAGATCTCCTGGAACGACAGCACGGTCTTCCCGCACCACTCCTTCTGGTGGGAGGGCATCGACGGGACGCGCATCTTCACCCACTTCCCGCCCGCGGAGACGTACGCCGCCGAGGTGAGCGCCCGCGAGCTGCACCACGCGGTCGCCACGTTCAAGGACAAGGCGATCGCCTCCCATTCGCTGCTCCCCTACGGCTACGGCGACGGAGGCGGCGGCCCCACCCGGGAGATGGCCGAGCGGCTGCGCCGCTTCGGCGATCTGGAGGGCGCGCCACGCGTGATCTCCCGGCCTCCGGCGGAGTTCTTCGAGGACGCCGAGGCCGAGCTGCGCGAGGCCGGGGCGCTGCAGCCGGTCTACCGCGGCGAGCTCTACCTGGAGCTGCACCGGGGCACCCTGACCTCCCAGGCGGAGATGAAGCGGCACAACCGGCGCTGCGAGTCGCTGCTGCGGGCGGCCGAATATCTCAGCACGGCGGCGAGCGCGCTGCGCGGCGCCCCGTATCCGCGTGCGGAGCTCGACGAGATCTGGCGCACCGTGCTGCTGCACCAGTTCCACGACATCCTCCCGGGGACGTCGATCAGCTGGGTGCACCGCGAGGCCCGCGACACCTATCAGGTGCTGGAGGAACGCCTGCACGACCTGATCAAGCAGGCCGGCGCGGCGCTGGGCGGCGAGCGGGCCGAAGGCGGGCTGCCCCCGTTCGTCACGCCGGCGAATCCGGGTGCGGCCGCCGTCGCGGTCACCGACGGCGAGGCCGGCGCCACCGTACTGGACGACGGCCTGCTGCGGGTCGTGGTGGACGGCGGCGGCCACGTCGTCTCGCTCCTCGACCTGCGCGGCGGCCGGGAGGTCGTCCCGCCCGGCCGGCGCCTCAACGAGCTGCAGCTCTTCCGCGACGAGCCGGTGCGCTGGGACGCCTGGGACGTGGACCGCCACGTGCTGCGCCACCCCCAGGCGCTCGACGACGTCACCGGCCGCAGGGTCGTCCGCAGCGGGCCCGACGCGGGCGTGGAGGTGATCCGGCGGACCGGCGCGTCCACGATCACGCTGACCATGTGGCTGCGGGCCGGCACCGGGCGGTTCGAGACCGAGTGCACCGTGGACTGGCAGGAGCGCGAACGCCTGCTGAAGGTCGCGGTCCCGGTGCGGGTCCTGGCACGGACCGCGCGGTTCGAGACCCAGTACGGCTACGTCGAGCGCCCGCTGCTCACGAACACCGCGGCCGAGGAGGCGATGTTCGAGGCCGCGATGCACCGCTACGTGCACGTGGACGACGGCGGCTTCGGCGTCGCGATCGTCAACGACACGATGTACGGGGCCGACGCCCGCGCCGACGGCGACTCCACCGTCGTCCGGCTGTCCCTGCTCCGGGGCGCGCGCTTCCCCGACCCCCGCGCCGACGCGGGCACGCACACCTTCCGCTGGGCGGTGCTGCCCGGCGCGGACGTGCCGGCCGCGGTCGAGGCCGCGTACGCGTTCAACGCCCCCGACCTCGCCGGGCTGCCGGCGCCGCTGGTGCGGCTGGAGCTCCTCACGGGTCACGCCCTCGTCGACTGGGTGAAGCAGGCCGACGACGGCTCCGGAGACCTGGTCGTACGGGTGTACGAGACGCGGGGAGCACGGGCGGGCGCCCGGCTGCACTGCCACGAGGAGCTCGGCGCGGGAGCGGTCGTGTGGGAGACCGACCTGCTCGAACGGGAGCTCGCCGCGGACGGGGACCTGCCCGCCGCCATAGGCCCGGCGGGCACGCGCCGTCCCGTGGGCGAGGCGCGCCTGGACCTCGGCCCCTTCCAGGTGGCGACCCTGCGGATCGCCACTCATGCATCACTCAAGGAGGACGTCCAATGAGAAAATGGACCTGCGTCGCGACACTGGCCCTGGGATCGCTGCTGCTGTCCGGGTGCGGCGGCGACGCGACGCCGCAGGCCTCGGGCGGGGCGCTGGCGGGATCGATCAAGTTCCAGACGTGGAACCTGAAGAACGAGAAGTTCACGCCCTACTTCACCGAGCTGATCGCGGCCTTCGAGAACGAGCACCCGGGCACGAAGATCACCTGGGTGGACCAGCCCGCCGAGGGCTACCAGGACAAGCTGTCGGCCGACGCCGCGGCGGGGGCGCTGCCCGACGTCGTGGACATGGGGCCCGAGGCCGCCTACACGCTGGCCCAGGCAGGCGTCCTGCTCGACCTCAACAAGGCCGACCCGCAGGCCAAGGGCCTGTACCTGGACAAGGCGTGGCAGGCGATGACGTTCGGCGGGCTGGGCGGCGGGACCTACGGCTACCCGTGGTACCTGAACACCGGGCCGGCGTTCTTCAACACGGCGCTGTTCAAGAAGTGCGGTCTCGACCCGGCCAAGCTGCCCGCCACCTACGACGAGCTCTTCAACCAGGCCGAGACCATGGCCAAGAACTGCTCGGACGTGTCGATGATCGCCCGGATGCCCGTCATCGAGATGTTCGGCGAGTACGGCGTGCCCCTCATGGACGCCGCGGGCAAGAAGTTCACCTACAACGACGCCAAGGGCGCGGAGTTCGTCGAGCGGTTCCGCAAGCTGTTCGCCAGCAAGGGCCTGACCCAGGAGGCGCTGAACAACCTGCAGACCAAGGAGGTCGAGGAGTTCAAGGCCGGGCGGCTGGCGTACCTGTCGGGCAGCTCGTACACCCTCAACGACCTGAAGGACACCGCGCCCGACGTCTACAAGACGCTCGGGATCGGGCCACGGATCAGCAACGCCGCCCCCAACATGTACATCGAGTCGCTGGTCGTGAACGCCGCCGGCAAGAACCAGCCGCTGGCCACGGCCTTCGCCAAGTACGTCACCAACACCGCCAACCAGCTCGCCTTCGCCAAGAAGGCCTCGGTGTTCCCCTCCTCGGCCGGGTCGATGGACGACGAGTACTTCACCAAGGACGACGGCGACCCCGCCACGAAGGTGCGCCTGGAGAGCGCGGCCCAGGTCAAGAAGGCGGTCGTGTGGTGGCCTCCGGCGTTCTCCGGCTCCGCCGACGCCGACACGCTGCGCGAGCAGATCGCCCAGGCGCTGCTGGGCAAGAAGACGGTGCAGCAGGCGCTGGACGAGTCGGTCAAGTACTCCAACGACCGGCTGGCCGCGCACGGATGACCGGCTCCGCCCAGAACGACGGGGGCAGCGCGCCGGCCACGCATCGGTGGCGCGCGACCCCGTGGCTCTTCCTGCTGCCCGCGCTGGCCGTCATCGTGGTCCTGGTCCTGGTGCCGTTCCTGAACACGCTGCGGCTGGCGTTCACGGACTCCACCCTGCTCAGGACCGGGGAGTTCACCGGGCTGGACAACTTCCTGCGGATGTTCACCGATGAGCGCTTCACCACCGCGCTGCTGAACTCCACGCTCTACACGGTGTGCGTGGTGCCGCTCATGGTGGCGCTGCCGCTCGTGCTCGCCTCGCTGCTGAGCGGCGCCGGGCGGCTGATGGGGTTCTTCCGCACCACGATGTACCTGCCGGTGATCATGTCGCCGGTCGTCGTCGGGCTGATCTGGACGAACATGCTCGACAAGCGCGGCCTGGTGAACGAGCTGCTCGGCACGCTCAAAGCGGTCACCGCGCCGGTCCCCTTCCTGACCGACCGGTGGCTGCTGCTGTTCAGCGCGATGTTCGTGACCGTGTGGATGGGCCTGGGCTACTACATGGTCATCTACCTGGCCGCGCTGGCGAACATCGACCCGAGCCTGTACGACGCGGCGGCGATGGACGGCGCGGGCCCGGTGCGTACCTTCCTCAACGTCACCGTCCCGGGCGTGCGCTCCACGATGGGGCTCATCGGCGTGCTGTCCTCGGTGGCGGCCTTCCGGGTGTTCGGCGAGATCTACGTGCTCACGGACGGCACGGGCGGCGTGGGCGGCGGCGATCTCACGATGACCATGCTCATCCAGCGCGAAGGCACCGGCCTGCAGGCCCGCACCGGGTACGCGGGCGCGATCAGCCTGGTCATGTTCGTCATCCTCGGCGGGCTGCTGGTCGCGCAGCTCGTCCTGCAACGCAAGCAGAGGTCCTCCTGATGTCCGGTCCGTCCGCACGACGCCGCTTCTCGCCGGGCCTGGTCGTGCGCTACCTGATCCTCCTGCTGATGGCCGTGCTGCTGGCGGGCCCCCTGCTGTGGCAGGTCTCGCTGTCGCTCAAGGGCGCCGGCGACGCGCTCTACACCCGGCCGCCCGAGCTGATCCCCGGCCATCCCACGCTGGGGAACTTCGCGACGGTGCTCGACCGCGTCCCGGTGCCCCACTACCTGCTCAACTCCCTGGTCGTGGCCGCCATGGCGGTCACCGGCAACGTCGTGGGCGCCACCTGCGCCGGGTACGCGCTGGGCAAGCTGCGCTTCCGCGGGCGCGGGGTGGCGGCCGGGATCTGCGTCGCGGCCCTGCTCGTCCCGGCCGAGACCGTGCTGATCTCCCAGTTCCTGCTGGTCAGGGCGGCCGGGCTGGCCAACACCCTGCTGGGCGTCGTCCTGCCGACGATCGTGGCCGCCCTGAACGTGCTGCTCATGCGCAACGCGTTCCGCAACCTGCCGGCCGAATTCGAGGAGGCGGCCATCGTCGACGGCGCCAACGCCTGGCAGCGGTTCATCCGCGTCTCCGTCCCCCAGGTCAAGGGCGTCATCACGGTCGTGGCGATCTTCGCGTTCGTCGGCTCGTGGAACGACTTCCTGTGGCCCCTCATCGTCCTGTCCGACGAGGACAACTACACCCTCACCGTCGGCCTGAACCGCCTGCGCGGCACCTTCTACGACGATCCGCGCCTCATCGCGGCCGGCACGATCATCGCCCTGGTTCCCATCGTCACGTTCTTCGCCATCTTGCAGCGCTACTTCTTCCGCGGGCTCGAAGCGGGAGGCTTGAAAGGTTGAAATGCTGAGATTCGGGGTCAACTACACGCCTTCCCAGGACTGGTTCTACTCCTGGCTGGATCCGGACTGGGCGGCCACCCGGCGGGACCTGGCGGCCCTGGCCGGGCTGGGCCTGGATCACGTACGCGTCCTGCCGCTGTGGCCCGTGCTGCAGCCGAACCGGACGCTGATCCGCCGCCGCGCCCTCGACGACGTGCGCCGCGTCGTGGAGATCGCCGGCGAAGCCGGCCTCGACGCGAGCGTCGACGTCCTGCAGGGGCACCTGTCCGGCTTCGACTTCGTGCCGAGCTGGCTGACGGACTGGCACCGGCGCAGCATGTTCACCGACCCCGACGCGATCGCCGCGCAGGCAGAGCTGGTGGAGGCGCTCGACGGGCACCTGCGCGACCTGCCCAACTTCCTCGGCCTGACCCTGGGCAACGAGGTCAACCAGTTCACCTCCGCCCTGCACCCGAGCCCGATGCCGGCCACCTCGCAGCAGGTGACGGCCTGGCTGCGGGCCCTGCACGGCGAGGGCCCGCGCGACCCGCGCCACTTCCGGCTCAACGCCGAGTACGACGCCGTCTGGTACGCCGACGACCACCCCTTCACCCCCGCGCACTCCACCCGGCACGGCCAGATGAGCGTGATCCACTCGTGGATCTTCAACGGCACGGCCCAGGGGTACGGGGCGATGTCGTACGAGAGCGTCACCCATGCCGCGTACCTCATCGAGCTGTCGCGCGCCTTCGCCCTCGACCCGGCGCGCCCGGTGTGGCTGCAGGAGGTCGGCGCGCCGCTCAACCACCTGACGGAGGAGCAGGCGCCCGGCTTCTGCGAGGGGACCGTGCGGGCGGCGGCCGACAGCGACGCCCTGTGGGGGGTCACGTGGTGGTGCTCCCACGACGTGACGCGCCGGCTGGCCGACTTCCCCGACCTGGAACACAGCCTCGGCCTGATCGGCGCGGACGGCGCGGTCAAGCCGATCGGGCGGCGCTTCGCCGAGCTGGCCGCAGAGCTGCGCGACCGGCCGCGCCCCGCCCCGCGCACCGAGGCCGTCGTGGTCCCCGTCGACGCCGACGACGTCCCCGTGTCGCGGGCGGAGCTCTCCCCCGGCGGCGGCGTCTTCGAGACGTGGATGGGCCGCGCCCGTGCCGGGGCCCGCCCCGCCCTGGTCACCTCCGCGAGCGCGGGTGACCCGGCCGAGCTGCGCGCGCGCGGCGTCGAACGGCTCGTCCACGCCGAGCCGACGGGCCGCACCTTCTACAGCTCGGTCAGCGACGAGGAGGTCCTGGACCGGATGGCCGCCCATGCCGAGCGCTGAGGCCGGCCCGGCGAGCACGCCGTCGCGGACCTCGCGGGTCGAGCGGCTGCTCGCCAAGCTGTCGCCGCGCGAGAAGGTCGGCCAGCTCAACCAGCGCCTTTACGGCTGGCAGGCCGTCGAGCGGGACCCTCGGGGCGGGTTCCGGCTCACCGGCCTCGCCCGCGCCGAGCTCGACCGGTGGGGCGGGCTCGGCGCCCTGTACGGGGTCTTCCGCGCCGACGCCTGGTCGGGCCGCACCTGGGCCGACGGGATCCGGCCGGAGGAACGCGCCGAGGTCGCCGCCCTCGTCCAGGACGAGGTGTCGCGGGCCGGCGGGCACGGCATCGGCGTGCTGCTGTCGGAGGAGGCACCCCACGGGCACCAGGCGCTCGGCGGGACGCTGCTGCCCACCAACCTCGCGGTGGCCGCCGGATGGGATCCGGCCCTGCTGGCCGAGGCCGCGGCCGCCGTCGCGGCCGAGCTCGCCGCGAGCGGGGTGCACCTGGCCCTGGTTTCCGCGCTCGACCTGCTGCGGGACCCGCGCTGGGGCCGGGCGGAGGAGTGCTTCGGAGAGGATCCGCTGCTGGCCGCCGAGCTCACCAGGGCGCTGGTGATCGGCATGCAGGGCGCCGAGCGCGGTGCGGTGGGCCGCGGCGGGGTCGCGATCGTGCTCAAGCACCTGGCCGCCCAGGGCGAGGCGGTCGGCGGGCGCAACGGCCAGTCCGCCGTCATCGGCCCCCGCGACCTGCGCGAGCTGCATCTTCCGGCGGCCCGGGCCGCGGTGGAGGCGGGGGCGCTGGGGTTCATGGCGGCCTACAACGACATCGACGGGGTGCCGTGCTGCGCCAACCGCGGGCTGCTCACGGGTTTCCTGCGGGACGAATGCGGATTCGACGGGATCGTCATGGCCGACGGCCTGGCGGTGGACCGGCTGAGCACGATGACGGGCGACCCGGTGAGCGCCGCCGTGGCCGCGATCGAGGCGGGGGTGGACCTGTCGCTCTGGGACGAGTCCTTCCCGCTGCTGGAGCAGGCCGCGGTGGCGGATCCGCGGGTGGCCGAGCTGGTCGACGCCGCCTGCCGCCGGGTGCTCACCCTCAAGCACCGCGTCGGCCTCCTCGGGGACACCACACCCGACGGCGTGCTTGGGGCCGCTCTGGGGGGCCGCCGTGAGGCGCTCGTCCTGGCCGGGCGCGCCGCCGACGGCCTGTCGCGGCGCCTGGCCCGGCAGTCCCTGGTCCTGCTCCACAACGCCGGCGGCCTCCTCCCCCTCGAACCGCGGTCGCCGGCCAAGGTCGTCCTCGCCGGTCCGAACGCCCGCGACGTCACCGCCCTGCTGGGCGACTACGTGCCGCCCCTGCCGCCGGGTTCGGCCGCCGGCCTGGACCTCGCCCTGCGGCAGGCCCTGCCGGATGCCGAGGTGGTGTGCCCGCCGGGCATCCCCACGGCGGCCGACCTGAGCGGCGCCGACCTCGTGATCCTGGCGCTCGGCGGGACGAGCCACCGCTCGTACGCCGAGGAGTTCGCCGCCAACGGCGCGATCGCCGGCCAGGCGGCCACGGCGACCGCCGGGGAAGGCGTCGACCTGGCCGGCCTCTCCCTGCCCGGCGACCAGGACGACCTGGTCGCCGCCGTACGGGAGCGGGCCTGCTGCCCCGTGGTGGCCGTCGTCATCGCGGGCCGGCCGCATGTGCTCACCGGCGTCCTGGCGCACACCGACGCGCTGCTGTGGGCCGGTTACCCCGGCCCGCACGGAAGCCACGCGATCGTCGACGCGCTGTTCGGCGCGTACGAGCCGGTCGGGCGCCTGCCGTTCACCGCGCCCGGCCATCCGGGCGCGGTGCCGGTCCGCTACAACGACCGGCACCCGGCCGGCGACGTCTACCGGGACGCGCCGGACCCGGTGCTCTTCCCGTTCGGCCACGGCCTGCGCTACCGGCCCGTGCACTTCGCCCGCCTCACCGCCGAGGCCGGCGCGGACACGGTCCGGGTGAGCGTCGAGGTCACCAACCCCGGCGGCGGCCCGGCCGAGGTCGTCGTGCCGCTGTTCGGACACCGGGCGGGAGGCGGGGTGCTGCCGCGCGTCCGCGAGCTGCTCGCCTTCCGCAGGGTCACCGTCCCGGCGGGCGACCGTGCCACCGTCGCCTGGGACCTGCCCGCCGCGCGCTGCTTCGCCGAGGGCGCGGCGGGCCGGGCGCGTACCGACCTCTACCTCGCGGACCTGCACGCAACCATCCGCCCGGCCGTCCGTCCCCCCGGACCGGCCGACCCCCTTCCCAACAGTGAGGAGTCGTGATGGCCCGATCACATCGCATCCGCAGAAGGGCGGTGACGCGCGCCGGCACCGCCGTACTGGCCGCGATGCTCGCCGTCGCGCTGACCGCCACCGGCGCCGCGGCCAGCGACACGCTGCCCTGGACGGGCGAGAGTGCCGTCAGTGCGAACCAGCCCTACCAGCACGGCTACTCCACCACGGACCTGCTGCGCTGGAACCCCGCCGACGACGCCGGCGCCGAGTTGCTGCGCGCCAAGGTGCCGCTCCAGCAGCGCAACGCCGCCAACGCCGCCACGCAGCGCAACCCGGCGCTGCCCGCCGGCACCCAGTTGCTGACCCTGGCCGGCGACTACGGCAACGCCTTCTTCGAGAGCCACCACTACACCAACGAGTTCAGCCAGTACCTGTTCAACTACTGGCAGTACGCCGACTTCTACGGCTCCTGGCACGGCATGCCCACCCAGGGCGTCCCGGTGAACTACTACGACCCGGCCGCGGACTGGCGGGAGAAGTGGTTCGAGTTCGGGATGCTCAACCTGCCCAACCCCGGGTACACCAACGCCGCCCACGCGAACGGGGTGCGCTCGCTGGGCTGCATCTTCTTCTCCGACAACGACCGCGGCGACCAGACCTACTCCGAGCTGCTGGCCCGCGACGCCGCCGGCGGGTTCCCGGTCGCCGCCAAGCTCGTCCAGGTCGCGAAGTTCTACGGGTTCGACGGCTACTTCATCAATCAGGAGGCGCGGGTCGCCCCGGCCGACATCCCGGTGTACAAGCAGTTCCTGAAGCAGCTGCGCGACGGCGGCCTCTACGTGCAGTGGTACGACTCCATCGACAACTCGACGGGCGCCATCTCGTACCAGAACGAGTTCAACGCGGTCAACGGCCCGTTCGTGCGCGACGCGCGGCTCGGCGACGTGTCCGACTCCATCTTCCTCAACTACTGGTGGAACCGGACCAAGCTCACCAACTCCAAGAGCTACGCCGCCGGGCTCGGCCTGGACTCGCGCAAGAGCGTCTTCGCCGGGGTCGAGGCCGGGCAGTACCAGTTCAACCAGCCGTACAACCTGGAGGACAACCTCGACGCCGGCGGCGCGCCGATGAACGCCATCGCCACGCTCGGCGCCGACTTCGTCTCCTCCGACTACGCGAACAAGACCGACGACGCCGCCCAGCGGGACGTCTTCGACCGGGAGCGCCGCTGGTGGACCGGCTCCTCGACGGGCGCCACCACCCCGGAGGGCACCTGGAAGGGCATCTCCAAGTACGTCGCCGAGCGCTCCGTCATCGGCGGCACCACGTTCGCCACCTCCTTCAACACCGGGCACGGCCTGTCCACCTGGACCAAGGGCCGGCTGTCCAGCCCGAAGGAGTGGGGCAACATCAACCTCCAGGACCTCCCGGTGACCTGGCAGTGGTGGATCGACGCGGCCGGAACGCCGCTCCGCGCCGACTTCGACTACGGTCCCGCGTACACGCCGGCGAGCCGGTTCTCGTACCAGAAGATCGGCGCCTACAACGGCGGCAGCTCCCTGGTGCTCAGTGGCACGCTCGACGGCGACAACACCGTACGGCTCTACAAGACGGACCTGCAGCTCGCCAAGGGCTCGGCCCTCGACCTGACCTACAACAAGCCCTCGGCCACCGACGACTCCGAGCTGCGGCTCGGCCTCGTCCTCGCCTCCGACCCCACCAAGGTGGTCCAGCTGCCGCTGACCGGCTCGGGCCGGCGCACCACGGGCTGGACCACGCGGTCGGTGGACCTGTCGGCGTACGCCGGTCAGCGCGTGGCCGCGCTCGGCCTGGTCGTCGCCGCCGGCGCCGGCCCCGTCCAGGGCTACCAGGTCAACCTCGGCGCGCTGGCCCTGCGGGACGGCAAGGATCACACCCCCGCGGCGCCGGAGGACCTGCGCATCACCCAGCTGCTCCCCGAGACGGGCGAGCTGTTCCTGTCCTGGAAGCGCGCCGGATACGACAAGGTGCGCCGTTACGACGTCTACCTGGACGACACCTATCTCGGCGGGATCTACGACGACGTCTACTACGTCAAGCGCTTCACGGCCACCTCGGGGACGATCAGGCTGGTGGCGGTCGGCCCGGACGGGTCCGAGAGCCCGGCGGCGACCACCTCGTTCGACCTGGCCACGGCGCCGGGCAAGGTGACGGCGGCGGCGAAGCCGGACGGCACGCTGGCCGCGTCCTGGACCGCCCCGTCGAACGGCCGGCCCGTCACGCTGAAGGTCCAGAGCCTGGACACCTCCCGTCCCTACAGCAAGGAGGTCGAGCTGCCCGCGACGAGCACCGGCACGACGCTGACCGGGGTGCCCGTCAACGGCGACGGCTACCTGCTCACCCTGCGGGCCGGACCGGGCACGGCGACCGCCGTACGCGGGAGGTTCGCCGACACCGAGATCGCGCCCTACCCGGCGTCGGCGGTGAAGATCAGCGGGAACACGTTCACCTTCTCCCGGCCGGCCCTGCCGGACTGGCACACCCTGACGATCCTGGAGGACGGGCAGACGAAGTCGTTCGCGACGACGTACGGGTCGGGCGCCAAGCCGTACATCGTCCGCGGCCGCACCACCCGGGCCGCCGAAACGGTCACCATGTCCGGGAGCGGGAGCAAGGTGGTCGCGGTCCTGGAGGACTACGCCGGCAACAAGGCCACGACGGTGCTACGCGGCAACTGATCGCGGGGGCGCCGCGCCCCTCACCACAGCACCTCTCGTTTCGCCGAAGTCCGGACAGCACCGCGGCTCTCGCCTTACCGAAGTGCGGACAGCAGCAGGGTCCGGTGCCGCCGGACGAACTCGCGATCGGCCGTCGCCCAGGCGACGGCCGCTTGCGCGTGGCGGCGGCGCGTGGGCGGGAGCGTGAGGTCGTCGACGTTCGCCGCCTCCGCGTGGACGATGCGCGACTGCGCGCGCACCATCGCGTCCAGGAGCCGCCCCGGCTCGACGGGCCCGTACCCGTCACGCAGCTCGCGCAGCTGCCGGGCCTGTTCGACGGGCGGCACCCGGCCCTGCGACAGGATGCACCAGGTCCACGCCATGTACCCCAGGTCGTCGAGCCGGTCCCCCGGGCGGCAGGAGGACCAGTCGATGAAGGCCACCGGCAGGCCCTCCCGGAAGATGGCGTTGAACGGGCCGGGGTCGCCGTGGATCACGCACTCCCGGCCGGCGGCCAGGACGTGCCCGGCGGTCACCTCGTGCAGCTCGCGCAGCATCCGGCCGCCGGCCGCGTACGCGCCGGGCGCCCGCTGCGCGGGGTGGTCGGTGGTGGTGCCGGGGATGAAGCTCAGGATGTCGCGTCCGCGCTCGTCGATCCCGAGGTGTCGTGGCGCGTGGGGGTAGCCGGCGGCTTCCAGCTGGGTCAGCACGCGGGCGGCGAACGCGGCTCCGGCGTCGCGGGCGCGGCGCACCGTGTCGCCGACCCGTACGACCTCCAGGGCGTTGTTGCCGCCGGTGAGAGGTTCCTCGGTCATGACGACCATGGTGCCCCGGGCTGCTCGACGGGTCCGCGATCCGGCACGATGGCCGCCATGACCTTGAGAACCACGACGGAGCCACCGGCCGGGCCCGTCGGTCCTCGCGGGCTGCCGGAAATTGAGCGGCGTGGCCGGAACCGGGCGGGATAAGGTTGCCCGCGTGATTTTCCCCCGGCTCGGCACGTACCGATCGCCCCAGGCAGGCCCCTCCCCCGCCGTGACCGATGCGCGCTGACGCGCGGCCGGTGACGCGCTCGCTGTGGCGGGATCGCGACTTCCTGATCTTCTGGTGCGCCCAGACGCTGTCCGTGGCGGGCGACTCGTTCGCGCTCATCGCGGTGCCCCTCCTCATCCTGAACGTCACCGGCTCCGTCGCCCAGATGGGCCTGCTCACCGGCGTGTCGGGGGTGGCGTCGGTGGCGGCCGGGGTGTTCGCGGGGGTGCTCGCCGACCGGTTCGACCGGCGCCGGCTGCTCATCGCCTGCGACGTCATCCGGCTCGTCCTGTATGTGGCGATCCCGGTGGCCTGGGTGTTCGGCCAGTACGTCTGGCTCCTGTACGTGGTGCTGCCGCTGGCCGCCGCCGTGGGCATGGTCTTCCAGGTCACGTACGTGGCGGCGGTCCGCGGCCTGGCCGGCGAGCAGCGCGTCACCGAGGCCAACAGCATGCTGTACGCCACAGCCGCCGCGGCGGGCATCCTCGGCCCCACCCTGGCCGGCGTGGTGAGCGGTCACCTGGGCCCGACCGCCGCGATCGCCATCAACGCCGGCAGCTTCGGGCTGTCGGCACTCGGCGTCCTGCTGACCCACGCCTCCCGGTACACCGTCGAGGCCGTCGAGCCGGCCGAGCCCGCGCCCGGCCGGCGGCCGTGGCGGGAGCTGCTGGCCGGGGCGGAGTTCCTGCTCCGGCACCCGGTGCTGCGCACCCTGACCATCCTGCTGTCGTTCTTCATCTTCATGACGCTCGGGCTGACGGACATCGTCATCTACCGGCTCAAGCACGACCTCGGCCAGCCGGACTCCGTGGTGGGCGTCGTGCTGGGGGTCGCGGCGGTCGGCACGATGGCCGGTTCGGCGCTGGTGGCGCGGATGCGGCGGATGCTCGGGTTCGGGCCGTTGTGGATCGGGGCGCAGATCGTGTCGGGGCTCGCCATCCTCAGCCTCGGGCTCGCCGGCTCGGTGTGGGGCGTGGCCGCCATCATGGCCCTCTACCTGGCATGTGTGAGCCTGGCCGGCATCAACTCCATGTCGCTGCGGCAGCAGGTGACGCCCCCTCACCTGCTGGGCCGGGTGACGTCGGCGTTCTGGACCATCCACTTCTCGCTCGGGCCGGTGGGCGCGGCCGCCCTCGGCTGGGGCGCCGCGCGTTACGGCGCGACGACGGTGTTCGTCGTCGCCGGGGCGTCGTGCCTGCTGCTGGCGCTGATCGCGCTGGCCACGCCCGTACGGCAGCGCCACCCCGAGAAGACCTGACCCCGGCACCCGAGCCCGGACGGCCGGGCGCGACCCGCGATCTTCGGAACGGCGGACGCGGGGCCGCCTAAGATCGCGCCCATGACGAAGGACGACACCGCCGGCATCGCCGGGTGGCTGTGGCACGAGGTGGATCCCGGCGACTGGTCGGGGGCGGCGCTGGGGCCGGCGGCCGAGGGGCGCGGCCGGCTGGTCCCGGTGGCGGAGCACGAGCGGAGGTACGCGGGCGACCGGGAACATCGCGGCCTCGCCGTCCCCCTCGCCCTGGAAGGCGAACCGGCCGCCGCTTTCCGGCGGCATGCCGAGGCGGTGGAGGCCGCGATCGGCCCGGCCGACAGCGTCGGGAGCCACGGCCCGATCGGCCCCTGGTACGAGGCGTCGCCGGACTGGGGAGCCCCGTTCCTGCGCTGGCGGCGGCCGGGCGCAGAATCGCTCGAATTACGTGCCACCGTGACCGGCGCGGAGCTCTCCCTGCAGCCGACGGAGCCCTATGAGGAGTGGCGGCACGCCACGTTCGAGTGGGGAGAGCCGTCGCAGGCGCCGGGTGGGTTCGTCATCGAATATCCGACCGCCGCCAATGAGGGGCTCAGCACGCCGGGTGGATGGCGGGTGCCCCGGTGGGCGGCGCTCCCGCCCCTGCTCGGGGCGCTCCTCCGCACGCTGCCCGCCGAGACGGGCGCGATCGGCAGGCACGTAGGCGTCACCCTGTTCGCCGGAACCCGCTCCGTCCTCGCCATCCGCTCCGGCGAGCGGCTCACCGTCAAGGGCTGGTTCAAGCACTTCTCGCCGGACGCGGACCAGGGCTGGTCGCAGCAGGTCGAGCGGACCGTACGCTCGTGGACGCTCGACGCGGGCGGCCCGGGCGACGTGGACGGCGATCGGCTGGCGCGGCACCTCGTCGAGGTCCTCAAGGCGGAGAAGGTGTCCTCCTTGGCGAAGCTGCGAAAGCACGTCCACGGCCCGGAGAACGCCCACACGGTGCTCCTTGGCCTGGGCTTATGATCCGATTCCAGTTTTAGAGCGCACGCTCTGCTATTATTCTGGTGAACATGCCTCGTCCCCGGATGCACGATCTCGATCAACTGCTGGACGTCGCCGAGCAGCTCGTGGCCGACGGCGGTCCGGAGGGGTTCACGGTGCGCGGGCTCGCGGCCGCCTCCGGGGTGTCGAACGGAGCCATCTACCACGCGTTCGGCTCACTTCCCGTGCTGCTCGGACGGCTGTGGCTGAGAGCGGCGGGAGACTTTCTGGATCTCCAGGTCGAGCTCGTCGACGCGACACCGGGGAGCGGCCACGAGGCGGCGGTCGAGGCGGTGGCGGCGGCGGCGATGGTGCCCGCCATCCTCGCCGACCGGCGGCCCGCGGCGGCGCGGATGCTCACGACGGTGCGCCGCGACCAACTGCTCGGCCCCAAGGTGCCCGACGAGCTCGCCGAGGCGATGTACGCCCTGGACAGGCGCCTGATCGCCCTGCTGACCCGCCTGTCGCGGGCGTTGTGGGGCCGGGCGGACCGGGCGAGCGTCGAGGTGGTGACGATGTGCGTGGTCGACCTGCCGACGGCCTTCTTCCGCCGCGCGCTGTCCGAGCCCTCCGCGGACGGCCGGCCCATGATCGGATCCGACAGACGAGAACGCCTGGAGGCCGCGGTCCGCGCCGTCCTCGCCCTCCCGCCCCCGCCTCCACCTGGCAAGCGGCCCGTCCCCGCCGAGGAGGACTGATCGCCGGGGTCCCGCTGGCGCCATGGTCCTGGGCCGGGCCGCTCGTGGCGGCCGTCCTCATGGAAACGGTGAGGAAACAACCGCTGCTCTACTACTGATCCGCATGACGTACCGAACTTCACTGACGGCGCTGGCACTGGCGCTGGCGGGGCTGGCGGCGCACCCTTCAGCGGCGGGCGCCACCACGGCCCCCGACGTGCCGTCCGTCCAGTGGAAAGCCTGCCCGGCCTACTCCGATGAGGTGATCCGGAGCCTGCGCGTGACGGAGGAGCAGATTCCGGCCTTCCGCGCCTTGATGAAGCGCCTGGAGTGCGGGACGGTCAGCGTCCCGCTGAACCATCGCGACCCCGGCGGGCGGAAGATCGACATCGCGGTGACCCGGCTGGCCGCCACGGACAAGGCCCACCGGCTCGGCGCCACCGCCGTCCTGCCGGGAGGGCCGGGCAACAACGGCTACCTGGACCCGGTCCTGAGGGTCGTGCTCAGGAACCAGGAGATGGCCAAGCTCAACGAGCGATACGACATCATCGGCTTCGACCCGCGCGGGGTGGGCTACAGCTCCAAGGTCGCCTGCTCCCTCTCGCCCACCGGCCCGCAGCAGCCGGGCGCGATGACCGAGGAGGCGGCCAAGCAGATCTACGACGGCCAGGTCGCCACCAACCAGAAGTGCGCCGGCTCCGACCCCGCCTTCCTCGGACAGCTCACCACCACGAACGTGGCCAAGGACCTGGACCTGGTGCGGGCCGCCCTGGGCGAGCGCACGTTCAACCTGCTCGGCTTCTCCTGGGGCACCTATCTGGGCATGGTGTACCGCAGCCAGTTCCCCGGGCACACCGGACGGGCCTTCCTGGACAGCGTGGCGCCGCCGTGGACCCGCTTCGACGAGCACGTCAAGGACAGCGCGGCGGCGGCCGAGCGCGACTTCGGGCGCATGGCCGCCTGGCTGGCCCGCCGCGACGAGACCTACGGTCTTGGTGCCACCGCCCGGCAGGTGCGCCAGGAGGTGGCCAAGCTGGTCCGCGCGTACGACAAGAGCCCCAAGATCTACACCGACATGCAGCGGCCCGTCGACGGCTCGGCCGTCGCCGACCTGGCCAAGCGCAACTCGACCGAGTGGGTGAGCGTGGGCAAGGCGCTGGCCGAACTGCGGACGGCTACGGGCACCACCGCCCCGCCCACCGTCAAGGAGCTGCTCGGCGCTCCGATGATGGGGGCGCCCCTTCCCGGCGCGCCCGAAACCCTGAACATGACCATGAACCTGGCCGTCGCGTGCAACGAGGACAGCAGCCGGGCCGGTTTCGACACCGCCTGGCGCGCCTACCAGCAGCTCGTGAAGCGCAACCCGGCGACCGGCCGGTCCTGGGGACTGGGTGTCATGTGCGCCGGCTGGCCGCTTCCGGTGCAGGAGGCCACGCTGAAGCGGAGCAGCGGGTCGCTGGTGCTGGCGGGGCACCTGTACGAGTTCATGTCCGTGTACGACTGGACGCTGCAGACGCGGCGGGCCATCGGCGGCACCGTCTACACGGTCGCCGACGACGTGCACGTGTCGACCACCCGGATGCCCAAGTGCGCCGCCGACGTGGTGCGGTACTTCGAGACGGGCCGGATCGGCAAGGGTTGCGGAGGCAGCCCGATCCCGAGCTGACCACCAGTTTGCCGGGCCCGGCGACCCACCACGGGTCGCCGGGCCCGCTGCCGTCGCCGCCGGGTCGGCGACCCTCCTCTGCCACCATGCAATGTTAGTTATTCCCATCTGTCGCGAATGCGGCGGCCCGTACGGCATACTGATTCCGCCCGACCATGATCATTAGCTGTACAAAGGGCCGTATTCGGCATTGCCGGAAGCGATGGAAGGGAAATACATGCCCGATCAGGGAATCAATCGGCGTAAATTCTTGGCCTCGGCGGCGACCGCCGGCGGAATGAGCCTGGGGATTTCACTCATCCCGTCCGGGGCCCAGGCAGAATCCTCGGCGGCCGGCCGCACCCGCCGTGCCGCGGCCACCTGGGAGAACCTCGTCGAGAAATCCTCCTTCAACAGCCAGGCGGCTTTCACCCAGTCGTGGAATTATCTCTACCCCTGGGCGGACTCCGACACCCACAATGGCGCCGCCCAGATGAACGCCGGCCAGATCTCCCTCAACCAGGGCGTGCTGACCCTCAAGGCGACCCGGTTGTCCACGTCGCCCGGGCTCAGCCCGCACAATCCGCACGCTCCGCTGTGGTACCGCTCCGGAGCCATCCACGCCCAGAAGAAGATCATCGTCAGCGACAAGTATCCCGAATACGACATCGAAGGCGAGTTCCAGACACAGACCGGACCCGGCATCTGGCCGGCTTTCTGGACCACCGGAATGGAGCCGACCTGGCCGCCGGAGAGCGACATCCTGGAATATGTCGGCGTCAATGACCAGGGCAATGCCGTCAATTTCTTCAATTCCTGGTATCAGCCGGCCAGCGGAGACTCGACCTACCACCGTTCCGAGGTCCCCGTCGACGACCCCAACGCCCGGTTTTACAAGTATCGCGTCTGGATGTACAAGAGCGGCACCGACGTGAAGCTCGACTACTATTTCGACGGGGATTATGTGGACACCCACACGGTGCCCGGCTGGGTCAATGTCCCGCAGACGCTCATCATCAATCTTCAGATGGGCGCCTATTCCTCCAATATCGAGGAGGGCGACGCCGGCTGGGCCAACCAGCGGCCCGGCCCCGACGGCGACACCTATTTCCGCGCTCGAAACGTGTGGTTCGGTCGTACGGTCGCGGGCTGACGCATCACCTCAGTAACCCGTCCTCACCCTTCGCCCTGGGCCCGTACCAGGACGTCCCCGGCCTCGGTGCGGTAGTACAGCACGGATCGCCCGGCTCGGCGGCGGCGCACCAGGTGGGCGTCGAGGAGCACGCTCAGGTGGCGGCCCACCGACCCCAGGCCCTGCCCGGTCAGCGCCACGAGCTGGGTGGTGCTCTTCGGCGTGCCGAGGAGGACGAGGACACCGGCCCGCGCGGCGCCGAGCAGCCTGCCCAGTGACTCGGGCACCGGCGGCCGGTCCGGCTCGGCCAGCACGCCCGAGCACGGGTAGATCACGGCGTACGTGTGGGGCTCGTCCCAGGCGACCCAGGCGTGGCCGGGGGTGACGGGGACGAACAGCAGCCGGGCGCCGGAGATCTCCCGCGGCGGGTAGTTGCGGGCGTTGATCTGCAGGCGGCCTTCCCCCAGCCAGCGAAGCCCGGGGCGCAGGTCCTCAAGGGCCGCGGCCCAGCCGCCCTGGCCGAGCTGGGACGTACGGGAGACGACGTCGGCCTCGATGATGCGGCGGCGGCGCGGCCAGTGGGGCAGCACCGTCCGGGTCCACACCCATTCCAGCAGGTCGGCGATGCGTTCAGGGAGATCGGAGCGGTCGAGCTCGGCGGGCAGCGAGCCGCGCATGGACACGGCCACATCCGCGCGGGCGACCTCCGGCGGCGTCCGGCGGATCTGGTCCAGCTCCTCGGCGAAGGTGCGCTGATCCCCGGTGGGCGGAGGCGTGCAGAAGTCGGCGAGCCACTCCTGGCCCAGCGCGGCCCGGACGAGCGACGCGGTGATGGGGTCGAGCCGCTCGCGGTAGGCGGGCGCGTGGGCGGCGAGCCACTCTTTCCCGGCTGGATGCGCCGCCGCTCCTGCAGCCAGGGTCAGCAGGCTCGCGGTGGCCTCGGCCAGCGGCGAGACCACGAACCTGCTGCCGGCCAGCGTGTCGGTGTTGAGCTGCCACCATCCCATGGTTTCGCCTCCCGGCGAAACTTTAACGCCCGGGCAGGCGTGACCTTGAAGCTCTCGGCATGCGAACCTATGGACAGCTTCTCCGGACGCCCGAGTTCACGCCCCTCTTCGCGGCGTCGTCGGCGCAGGTGGCGGCCTCGACGGTGAGCGGCCTGGCGTTGGGCGTGCTCGTGTACGGGGCGACGCGTTCGCCGCTGCTGGCCGCGCTGAGCATGTTCGGCCCCTCTCTGGCGCAGGTGATCGGAGCGACGGCGCTGCTGTCGGCCGCCGACCGGCTGCCGCCCCGGGCCGCGCTGACGGGCATCGCCGTGGTCTTCGGCCTGGGCACCGCGGTGCTGGCCGCCCCGGGGCTGCCGGTGTGGGGGGTCTTCGCGATCGTGCTGGGGCTCGGGCTGGTCTCCTCGCTGGGCGGCGGGGTGCGGTGGGGGCTGCTCAACGAGCTCCTGCCGCGCAGCGGCTACCTGCTGGGCCGGTCGGTGCTGAACATGAGCGTGGGAGTCCTGCAGATCTGCGGGTTCGCGGCCGGAGGCGTGCTGGTGACCGTGCTCTCCGCGCGCGGCGCCCTGCTCGTCAGCGCCGCGCTCTACCTGACGGAGGCGGCCATCACCCGGTACGGGCTCGGCGACCGGCCCGCGCGGGCCGCCGGGCGGCCGTCGGTCGCCGAGACCTGGCGGACGAACGCCCGGCTGTGGTCCTCGGTCCCCCGCCGCTACGTGTACCTCGCGCTCTGGGTGCCCAACGGGCTGATCGTCGGCAGCGAGTCGCTCTTCGTCTCCTACGCGCCGGAGCACGCGGGGATGCTGTTCGCCGTCGCGGCGGCGGGCATGCTGGCGGGGGACGTGCTGGTGGGCCGGTTCGTCCCGGCCGGGTGGCGGGGGCGCCTGGGTGCCCCGTTGCGGCTGCTGCTGGCCGTACCGTATCTGGTCTTCGCGCTGGAGCCGGGGATGCCCGTGGCGGCGGTGGCCGTGGCGCTGGCGTCGGTCGGGTACGCGGCGAGCCTGCTGCTGCAGGAGCGGCTGATGGCGCTGACGCCGGAGGAGATGAGCGGGCACGCCCTCGGGCTGCACTCCTCGGGCATGCTCACCATGCAGGGCGTGGGCGCCACGCTCGCGGGGGTGGTCGCGCAGGTCACCTCGGTGACGACGGCCATGGCGATGATGGCGGCGCTGTCCGTGGCGGTCACGCTGGCCCTCGCGGGCGGGTTGCGGTCCTGACCGCCGCGCGGGCGGGTTGCTGTCCTGACCGCCGCGCGGGTCGGCCCACGAATCCCGCGCCACCGACCCGGCGCGGGGTGCGAATCGGCGGCAGCGGTTCGGCCGTGTCGGCGCGGACCGCCGGTCGGCGCGGGACTCCCGGATGGCGCGGGACTCCCGGATGGCCGGTCGCGTCAGCGGGGTTCGGCCTGCGTTATCTCGTCCGCGGCGGCCTCGCCGGATCGTACGGCGCCGTCGATGTAGCCGTACCAGCGCGGCGAGGTCTCCGCCCCCGCCCAGTGGATCCGGCCGACGGGCGCGCGCCACGTGGCGCCGAGCCCGGTCCACGCGCCCGGCGGGAACAGCGCCGAGTACGCCCCGCGGGCGAAGGGCTCCTCGTTCCAGTTCCGCTCGACGAAGCTCGCCGGTGTCGCCGCCTCAGGGCCGAACAGGCGGCCGAGCCCGTCGAGCAGCACCCTCCGGCGCTCCTCGGGGGCGCGGGCGGCGAGGTCGCGGGCGGGTGCGCCGTTGACGAAGGCGATCAGCACGCCACGCCGGCCGGACCGCGGGCTGCTGTCCGCGGTCATCGCCACGGGGCCGCGCAGGCTGAGGACCGCGCCGCTCAGGCCGGCCTGCCGCCAGAACGGCGCCGGGTAGCCGACGACGTACTTGATCACGCTGCCCATCGGGAGCCGCTGCAGCAGGTTGTCACGCGCGGCCGGCAGCGGCGGGTGGAAGGTGATCCGGGCCGCGAGCGGCGGAGGAACCGCGACCACCACGCGACCGGCGCGCCAGGCGGTCCCGTCCTCGGCGGTGACCACGACGCCGGAGTCGTCCTGCTCGATCCGCCGGACCGGCGCGTTCAGCCGGATCGCGGCGCCCAGCCGTTCGGCGAGCTTGGCGGCCACGCCGTACGCACCGCCGTCCAGCCGGTCCTGCTGCGCGCCCCCTTCGACGTCGGTCACCGCGGCCAGGCCGCCCGCGGCCTTGACGTAGAACAGCGCGTGCAGCAGGGACAGCTCGCTGGGTTCGCAGGCCCAGATCGCCCGGCAGGCGAGGGTCAGGAACCGACGCCCGCCCTCGGTCCTGAGCGTACGGTCGATCCAGGATCGCAGGGTCTGCCCGTCGAGCGCGGCGGCGTCCGGGCCGCGCCACGGGGCCTCGGCGTCCACGGTACGGGCGAGCCGGTCGAGGCGGGACTGGGCGCGCGCCACGTCCAGCAGGGCAAGCGGGCCGAGCTTCGGCACCATGCCGCGGAACCTGCGCAACCGCCCGGTCTCGGTCTCCAGCAGGTTCGCGCCCGCGGTGTGCGTCGGGAAGACGGCCACGCCGAGTTCGGCGGCCAGCGCGTACATCCGGTCCTGGCCCGGTCCGACGAACTGGCCGCCGAGATCGACGTTCTCGCCGTCGACCTCGGTGCCGGCCGTACGGCCACCGACCTGGTCACGGGCTTCGAGGAGAAGGACTTCACAGCCGCTGCGGCGCAGGCGCTCCGCGCACACGAGGCCGGCCATACCTGCGCCGACCACGATGACGTCAACGCCTGGACGGTGGTGGGACATGCAACCTCCTGGGTGTCGGTCGTGTTCGCGACGTGCGCGAACACGACAGCGCACCCACCTGCCACCATGGCGCTGTCTTCGTCGATTCACTTGTGCGCATTGATCATTCCGGCGCGCCACGGTGGTGTCAACAAGATCCCGGGCACGGGACAGGACGTGGCTAGACGGGCAGCTCACGCACCAGCCTGGAGCTCCACGGACACCAGTGGAGGCCGGGCAGGAAGGCGCCGCCGGCCTCGTCCAGGTGGTCTTCGACGTACGGGATCGTCGCGTCGCACACCTCGATCGCCATGTCGAAGAAGCTGACCGTGTCGGGGTCGTAGTGGTAGCTCCAGCGCGGGTTGTAGAAGGCGGGACGCTTGACGATCCGCCCGATCACGTGAGGCTGATCCCGTGTCGCACCGGAGAGCAGGTCGCGGGCATGCTGGATCTTCTCCGGGTTGGTGAGCTGGAGGACGAACCTTTCGCCGGTGATGTCGGTGAACTCGAAGTTGGCTCTTTCGGCCGCCTGGGCGGGGCAGCCGAGGCCGAGCGTCGCGACTGCCACGAGGGCGGCGGCGATCCTGGTGAGGATGCGTGGCATGGGGGTGGGCACCTCCGAGGCTGAGGTCGCACTCCGCGACCCGTCCGCTACTCAAAGTAGTTCAGTCGTCGCACAGAGTGAAGGGGTCGATCTATAGGACATCCCGCCGCCGGATATGTACGGACGTACATTGGATGTGTACGCTTGTACGTATGATGACCGACTTTGACGGCCGTTCGATGCGCGAACGGATGCTCGCCGGTGACCTCTACCTCGCCGACGACCCGGAGCTGGCCGAGCACAACCTGCGGGCCATGGACCTGATGGACGCCTACAACGCGACCTCGGCCCGCGACCCGAGGGAGCGGCGGCGGCTGCTCACCGAGCTGCTGGGCGCGATCGGTGAGGGCACGGAGATCCGGCCGCCGCTGCGGGTCGACTACGGCAGCCACCTGCGCATCGGCGCCCGTACGTTCGCCAACTTCGGTCTCGTCGCCCTGGACGTCGCGCCGATCACCATCGGCGACGACGTGCAGATCGGGTCCTACGTGCAGCTCATGACGCCGACGCACCCGGTCGACCCCGAGCCCCGCCGGGCGAAGTGGGAGGCGGCCAGGCCGATCGTCATCGGCGACAACGTGTGGCTGGGCAGCGGGGCGATCGTCCTGGGCGGTGTCACGATCGGGGAGAACACGGTGGTCGGCGCCGGCGCGGTGGTCACCCGGGACCTCCCGCCGAACGTCGTCGCGGTGGGCAATCCCGCCCGCGTGATCCGCACGATCGAGCCCGGCACGACATGAGCAAACCCCTGCGGCGTCCGCGCCGGCACGACCCCGGGCGGCGGGACCGGCTGATCGACGCCGCGCTCACCGTCATCGCCGAGCGCGGCGTCGCCGGGACGACGCACCGGGAGATCGCCCGCGTCGCGGACGTGCCGCTGGGCTCGATGACCTACCACTTCACGTCCCTGGAGGAAGTGCTCGCCGAGGCGTTCACCCGGCACGCCGACTCGGTGGCCCGCGTCTTCGACGAGCGGCTGAACGCCGCCCCGGATCCCGACGCGGCGATCGAGGCCGTCATCGCGCTGGTGTCGGACGACCTGCTCGGCTCGCGGCACGACCTCGTCCTCTCCGTGGAGCTGTACGTGGCCGCGGCGCGCAACCCGGCCCTGCGGGCCGTCACCCAGGCGTGGATGGCGCGCAGCCGCCGGGCTCTGGAACGCCACTTCGACGCCACCACCGCCCGGGAGCTCGACGCGCTCATCGAAGGACTCGTGCTGCACAGCGCCCTGTCGACCGACCCGATGACGCCCGAGCAGATCCGCCACGCCATCCACCGCTACCTGCGCTGATCCCCTCCTCTGCGCCTCCGCGATCGGAAAGCCGATGCCCGCTGTCCCCCTCACCGCGCCCACTCGCCAGACCCGCCGGGCCCGCGCCGCCGTCGCCGCGCTGTTTCTCACCAACGGCGCCGTGTACTTCAACATCGTCCCGCGATACCCGCAGATCAAGGCCGACCTCGAGCTGAGCAACGCCGCCTTCGGAACCGCGCTGGCCGCGCCCCCGATCGGGGCGCTGCTGGCCGGGCTGCTCGCCGTCGCCGCCATCCGCAGGTTCCGCTCCGCGCGCGTGGCGTCGTTCGGGATCGTCGTGACCACTGTCGTGACGCTGTTCATCCCCTTCGCACCGAACTGGATCGCCTTCGCCGGCGTGCTGTTCGTCGTGGGCGCCCTCGACGCGATCGTCGATGTCGCCCAGAACACGCACGGCCTGCGGGTGCAGCGCCTCTACGGCCGGTCCATCGTCAATTCGCTGCACGGCGTGTGGAGCATCGGCGCGGTCCTGGGCGGCCTGATGGGCTCGGCCGCCGCCGGCCTCGACCTCCCCCTCGCGGTGCACCTGAGCATCTCGGGGGCGCTGTTCAGCGTCGTCGCCCTCGTCGCCTACCGCTTCCTGCTCCCCGGCCCGGAAGACGCCGAACGCCCCGCCGACGGCGCACCGGCCCAGCAGGGTGAGCGGCGCTCGTTCACGGGCTCCGCCGTGCGGATGCTGGCCGCGCTCGGCGTGCTGGCCGCGTGCGGCGCCCTCGTCGAGGACGCCGGCGCGTCCTGGGGCGCTCTCTACCTCGGCGGCGACCTGCGGGCCGACGCCGCCACCGCCGGTCTGGGCGTCGTGGCCCTCCAGGTCGCCATGACCGTCGGCCGTCTCACCGGCGACCGCGTCGTGGACCGCTTCGGTCAGCGCACCGTCGTGCGTGCCGGAGGGGCGCTGGCCGCGATCGGCATGGGCGCCGCCCTCGCCGCGCCGTCGATCCCGACCGCGCTGGCCGGCTTCGCCCTCGCCGGGCTCGGCGTGGCCACCCTCATCCCGGCCGCCATGCACACCGCCGACGAACTGCCCGGACTGCCCGACGGGGCCGGTCTGACCATCGTCAGCTGGCTGCTGCGCGGCGGGTTCCTGCTGTCCCCGCCCCTCGTCGGGTTCGTGGCCGACCTCAGCAGCCTGCGCGTCGGCCTGCTCTCCGTCGTCCTGGCCGGCGCCGTCACGGTCGTCCTCGCCCGCGTCCTGGTGAACCGCACCCCTGAGCCGCCGGAGCCGTGAGCGATTGCTGAGGCTTGCCGATCGCCCTAGGGTGGCGGGCATGTCCTTGTCGAGCCACGACCGGATGCCGGCCGAGATCATCGGGCAGACCGAGCTGCTGAGATCGCTGATCAAGAACGCGGACATGAAGACCCCCGTCCCC
Organism: Nonomuraea sp. NPDC005650; assembly: GCF_040605375.1. Classification (NCBI taxonomy): domain Bacteria; kingdom Bacillati; phylum Actinomycetota; class Actinomycetes; order Streptosporangiales; family Streptosporangiaceae; genus Nonomuraea; species Nonomuraea sp. NPDC005650. Next base: position 220,582 of record NZ_JBEXCR010000008.1, on the reverse strand, counting down.
ACCTGCCCCGGATGGTGTCTGGGGCAGCTGGTCCGGCATGTCGGCGGGGTTCATCGCTGGGTGGAGACGGTCGCGGCCACGCGGGCCGTGGAGCCGGTGTCCGACGAGCTGGTCGACGACCTCGACGGCTACACGGACGAGGTGGCGAGCGAGCTCGACCCCTGGCTGGCGGAGGGCGCGGAGCGCCTGGTGGAGGCGTTGCGCGGGACCGAGGGGCCACTGTGGACGCCGCAGGGGCTGGACACGCCGGCGTTCTGGGCCCGGCGGGCGTTGTACGAGACCGTGCTGCACCGGGCCGACGCCGCGCTCGCCCTCGGGGCCGGCTTCCGGGTCGACGACGAGGTGGCCGCCGAGGGGCTGGAGGAGTGGCTGGGGTTCAGCTGCGTGCCGGAGGCGTACGAGGGCCACGGGCTCCTCGGCCCGGGGCGGGGCCTGAGCTTCAACGACGAGTGGCTGGTCGATCTCGGCGGGGACGCGCCCGCGTGGAGGCGCGGGCGCGGGGACGCCTCCGTGACGGTTCGCGGGCCGGTGAGCGAGCTGCTCCTGTTCGTCTACCGGCGTCCCGCGCCGAACGTCGCGGTTTCCGGGGATTCGGCCCTGCTTGAGCTGTGGCTGGAGCGGTCCGGGTTCTGGCTGGAGGCGGAGGACGACCACTGAGCCCGGCAGGGCCGCAGGTCCGCGCCCTGGATGGAGGTACCCCCATGGCAAGGGGCCTGGACGAGCGCCTGGCCGACCTCGGGATCACCCGCCTCGAACCGCTGGGGCGGGGCCTGGAGTTCTCCGTCTTCCGCGCCGAGCCGGTCGGCGGCGGGGCCCCGCTCGCCGTCCGCGTCGGCGAGCGGCGCTTCGACTCCAACGTCAACGACCCCTGGGTCGACACCCGCGCCCTGCTGAGCCAGGAACACCGGCTCACCCGATGGCTGAGCGACCACGGGCTGCCCGTGCCCGAGCCCGTCACGCTGGTCCTCGCCGAAACCTCCGACGAGCCGGACCTCCTGGTCAGCCGCTACGTGGACGACGACGGATCGGAGCTGGACTGCTTCCACCTCGGCGAGCTCCTGGCGCGTCTCCACACGCTCTCGCTCCCCGGGCCGCGCCCCGTCGCCGCCGAACACCTGCCGGCGCCCCGGCTCGTGGTCGGCAGGATCCTGCGCCGCTGGCGCGAGATCGCCCGCCTCAGGGACGGCTGGCCGCCGCCGCCCTCCCCCGGGCGGCTGCTCCCGATCGCCGCGCCGCTGAGCCGCGCCGCCCTGCTCCACCTGGACGTCCGCCGGGCCAACGTACGCTGCCACAAGGGCGGGGTACGCGCCCTGCTCGACTGGTCCAACGCCCTGCATGCCCACCCGGCCCTGGAGTTCGGGCGCCTGGAAGAGTTCGCCCGGCTCCCGGAGAACCAGCTCGACCTCCAGGCGTTGCGCGCCGGCTACGCACGCCACGCCGAGCCGCCGCCCGCCGCCGGGCCGCCGGCGCTGCTGTGCCGGCTCGACGCGGCGGTGATGCTGGCCCTCGTCTTCCTCTCCGAGTCACCCGACCCCGCCCGCGCGGACGCGGCCCTGCGACGGGTCCTCGAACTGGCCGATTCCCTCAGTCGTCCCCGATGAGCGGTACGGGTGTCCGCGGCCGAGACCGTCTACTCGGGGGAGTCCGCGCCGGACAGCTCAAGGGCGGCGTCGAGCAGGCTGCGGGTGTACTCATGCCGCGGCGCCCCCAGCACGTCCGTCGCCTGCCCCTCCTCCACCACCACGCCCTGGCGCATGACGGCGATCCGGTCGGCGATCTGGTGCACCACGCCGAGGTCGTGGGAGATGAAGAGCATCGCCAGATGGTGCCGCTCGCGCAGGTCGACCAGCAGCCGGAGGATCTGCGCCTGGACCGAGACGTCCAGGGCGGACACCGCTTCGTCGCACACCAGCAGCCGGGGCCGGACGGCGAGCGCGCGGGCGATGCTGACCCGTTGGCACTGCCCCCCGGACAGCTCGGCCGCCCGGTGCCGGGCGACGCTCGCGTCGAGGCCGACGTCGTCGAGCAGGCGGTGCAGCGCCGCGGTGCGGTCGCCGGGCGGGGCTGAGCTCGGATGGGTGCGCCAGGCCTCGTCGATGATCGCGGCGACGGTCATGCGCGGGCTGAGCGAGGACCGCGGGTCCTGGAACACCATCTGCGCGGCACGTTGCTGCGCCGTCGTACGCCGCCCGACCGGCCCCAGGGGCACGCCGTCGAGCAGGACGGCGCCGGAGTCGGGCCGGACGAGGCCGACGATCGCGCGGGCCACCGTGGTCTTGCCCGACCCCGACTCCCCCACGACCCCCACGATCTCGTCGGGGGCCACCGTGAGGCTCACGCCGTCGACCGCGACGAACTCCCCCGACCGGCGGGCGGCGCGCGACCGGAACCACGGGCCCCGCCGGCCGAAGCTGACCCGCAGGTCACGCACCTCGAGCAGATCGACGCTCATCGCTGCAGCAGCTCCTCGGCGAAGTGGCACGCGGCCCACCGGCCGGGCGCGACGGCTCTGGTCTCCGGCTCCTCGGTGCGGCACCGCTCGCGGGCCAGCGGGCACCGCGGGTGGAACGCGCATCCCGGCGGCCGGCTCGCCGGGGTGGCCGGCGTGCCCGGCAACGGGTGCGCCAGCGCGGTCCGGGTCCGCACCGCGGGCACGCTGTCGACCAGCGCTCGGGTATACGGGTGAGCCGGGCCGGCCAGCACCTCCGCGGTGGGGCCGCGCTCGGCGACCCGCCCGGCGTACATGACGACGACCTGGTGCGCGACGTGCGCCACGACCCGCAGGTCATGGCTGACGAGGAGCATCGACAGCCCCTCGTCCTGCTGGATGGAGCGCAGCAGGCGCAGGATGCGCGCCTGTACGGTCACGTCGAGCGCGGTGGTGGGCTCGTCGGCGAGCAGCAGCGCCGGGCTGCCCGCCAGGGCGAGGGCGATCATGGCCCGTTGCCGCATCCCGCCGGAGAACTCGTGGGGGTAGCTGCGCATCCTTCTGGCCGGCTCGGGGATTCCCGCCCGCTCCAGCAGTTCGAGCACCCGCCGGCGCACCTCGGCGCGGGGGCGGCCGGCGCGGCGGAGTATCTCGCCCACCTGGCGGGCGATCGTCTGGGTGGGGTTGAGCGCGGCCAGCGGGTCCTGAAAGATCATCGCGATCTCGTGGCCCCGCAGCCGGCGCCGGCGGGCGGGGCTCGCCCGGAGCAGGTCCTCGCCCCGCCAGCGCAGCTCCCCGCCGGTCGCCGCGCCGTCCGGGAGCAGGCCGATGACGGCGTTCGCGGTCATCGTCTTGCCGCTGCCCGATTCGCCGATGAGCCCGACCGTCGTCGCCGGCGGGATCTCGAACGTCACCCGGTCGACGACGCGGACGGCACCGCCGGCGACGGGCAGGTCGACGACCAGCCCGTCCACCTCGAGCAGCTCGTCCACCTCGACCGCTGCCTCGACCGGGGTCCGCGTGCGGCTCATGAGCTGCTGATCCGCACGCCGGCGAAGTCGGGCAGCCCGTTCGGGTCCGGTGCGACGCCGGTGAGGCGGTGGTTCCAGGCGTAGGCGTACTTGACCGCCATCGGGAACATGCCGACCGCGTCCTGCCAGATGATCTTGCTGGCTTCGCCGTACAGCTTGACCCGCTCGTCGGTGTTCGAGCTCCCCCCGGCGGCGGCGAGCAGCTTGTCGAGCTCGGGGTTGCAGTAGCCGTTGCGCTTGGCCGCGCAGGGATAGAGCCGGCCGAGCGTGTTCGCCGCGTCGAACGTGGGGTTCGAGAGCTGCTGGAAGTTGACGTCCCAGTTCAGGGCCAGCAGGTCCTTGGTGAACACCGCCTGCTCCTTCTCCAGCAGGTCCACCTGGACGCCGATCTTCTGCAGGTCGGAGACGATGGCCTGGTTGAAGGGCCGGAACTCGGCGTTGGCGAACTGCAGGCGCAGCTTGGCGGAGAAGTCGAAACCGGCGTCCTTCAGCGCGGCCTTGGCCGCGTCCGGGTCGTAGCGCACGGGCTCCTGGGGGACGTAGCCGAGGGTGACGGGCGAGACCGGGGCGTCGGCCAGGGTGCCTGTCTGCGGATACAGCCGCTTGATGATGGTCGCGAAGTCGACCGCCTGCCACAGGGCCCGTCGCACCTTGGCGTCCTTCAGCGCGGGCGTGGAGGAGTTGAACCACATGGTGAACACGGCGGTGCTCGGCACCGTCTCGACCTTGAGGTTGGAGTCGCTCTGCAGCTCCGTGAGCTGGTCGTCGGGGATGCCCCAGGCGAGGTCCACCTCGCCGGTCCGCAGCGCGGTCAGCCGGGCCGCGAGCTCGGGCATCTTGCGGATGGTCACCCGCTTGACCTGGGGCGCGCCGCCGTAGTGGCCGGGGTTCGGCACCAGCACGAGCGTCCCGGACGGGTCGAACTTCTCCACCTTGAACGGCCCCGATCCGACCGGGTTCTGGAAGAACGCCGGATTCTCACCCGTCAGGCTGCCGGGCAGCACGTAGAAGATGGCGAGCTTGTACGGGACCGCCGCGTCCGGTTTCGGCGCCTTCAGCACCACCTCGGTGGGCGACGAGGCGGTCATCGTGTAACCGACGAAGTTGGCCGCGTTCGTGCTCTTGAGATCCATCATCCGCTTGAACGAGGCCACGACGTCGTCCGCGGTGACGGGCTTGCCGTCGCTGAACTTCACGCCCTGGCGCAGCGTGAACGTCCACTGCGAGGCGGAGCTGTCGGGCTTCCACGAGGTGGCGAGGTCGCCCTCCAGGGTGCCGTCCGCGCGCGGCCGCAACAGCCGGCTGAAGATCGCCTTGGACGCCAGCTGGGTGCCGGTGGCGCTGCCGCCCGTGGGGCTGGCCGGGTCGAGGCTGTCGATCGCGTAGGTGCCGGCGACGGTGATCTCGCCGCCGCCACCGCCGCCGTCGCCCGTGCCGCCGCCGCTGGCGGCGCTGCAGCCGCTGAGCACGAGGGCCGCGGCCGCGACGAGGGCCAGTGCCGCGAGCCGCGGCCTACGTGAGGCAAGGGGTCTGGTCATGGACGTCTTCCCGCCTTCCGGGGATGGTTCTTCGGGGGGTGCTCGTGATGGAAGGGGATTTCCGCCGGCCGGACGGCGGTCGGGGCCTCACCTGAGGTGTCCGCGTCCGTATCGGGCGGTGAGCTGGTCGCCGAGGATCCCGATGTTGATGATCAGCAGCGACAGTGCGACGCCGGGCAGAGCCGAGATCCACCAGGCGGTTTCGAGGTACTGCTTTCCGTTGGCGATGGTCTGACCCCAGGACACCGCCGAGTTGGGCAGGCCGATGCCGAGGAAGCTGAGCCCGGCTTCGGCCAGCACGACGAGGGCGAACTCCAGCGTGGCCAGCGCGACCACCGGGCCGACCGTGAGCGGCAGGATGTGCCGCACCAGGATGGACGCCGGCCGCACGCCGAGCACGCGGGCCGCGTCGATCCAGGCCCGTTCCCGCACCGACAGGGCGACGCCGCGGGTGACCCGCGCGAAGGAGATCCAGGCCGTCGCGGAGAGCGCGATCACCACCACCAGGACGCTGCGCTCGAAGGCGCCCGCGATCACGATGGTCAGCAGGATGGCCGGGAAGGCGAGCAGGATGTCGATGCCGCGGGCGAGCACCGTGTCCAGCCGGCCGCGGACATAGCCGGCGACGATGCCGACGCTCACGCCGATCACGCAGCAGACGGCGACGGTCGCGACACCGATGATCATCGACGTGCGGGCGCCGTAGACGACCTGGGCGAGGACGTCACGGCCGAGGCCGTCGGTGCCCAGCCAGGCGACGCCGCCGGACGCGAGCCGCGATCCCGGGCCGAGCAGCCGGTCGTCGAGGGAGACGCGCACGGGGTTGTAGTCGATGACCAGCGGGCCCAGCCCCGCGACCACCAGGTAGAGGCCGAGCACGGCGTACGGGATCCGGCCGAGCCACCGGCCACGCACCACGGGCCGGCGAAGGGCACCGGCAACAACGGTCATGCTGCACCGTCCAGTTTGATGCGCGGATCGAGCTGGGAGTACAGCAGGTCCGCGACGAGGTTGAACAGCATCACGATGCCCGCGATCAGAAAGGTGGCCGCCTGCACGACCGCGTAGTCGCGGTTGGAGACCGCGTCCACCACCAGCGTGCCGAGCCCCGGCCAGGCGAAGACGTTCTCGACGACGACCGCGCCGCCCATCAGGCCGCCCATGTGCAGCCCGACGATGGTCACCACGGGGATGAGGGAGTTGCGCAGCGCGTGCCCGAGCAGCACCTGCTGCTCGGTGAGCCCTTTGGAGCGGGCCGTCTGGATGTACGGCTCGCCCATCGTCTCCGCGACGCTGGTCCTGGTCAGGCGGGCCACGATGGCGGTGAACGGCAGCGCCAGCGTGACCGCCGGCAGGACCAGGTGCGCGGCCGAGCCCGCCCCCGCGCTGGGCAGCATGCGCAACGCCAGCGCGAAGACCAGGATCAGCATGATGCCCATCCAGAAGGTGGGGAACGACTGAAGGGCGATGGTGCAGGCGGTGACCAGCCGGTCGACGGCGCCGCCGGGACGGGCGCCGGCCACCAGTCCGAGCACGAGGCCGAGGGACACGGCGATGAGGGTGGCGGCGAGCATCAGGTCGGCGGTCGCGGGCAGGCGCTCGAACACCTCCGACATCGCCGGCCGATCGAAGCGGTAGGAGTCGCCGAACTGTAACCGGGCCACGTCGCCGAGGTAGGCGAGGTACTGGCTGAACACCGACCGGTCGAGCCCGAGCTTCCCGGTGAGCTCGGCCACCTGCTCCCGGCTCGCGTCCGGGCCCAGCAGGATCGTCGCCGGATCGCCCGGTGCGACGCGGACGATGAGGAAGATGAGTGAGGCGGCGCCCCACATCACCAGCACGCCCACGAGCAGCCGTCTGGCGATGACCCTGATCATGTGGGCTTCCCTGGTTCGGTCACTGCTCTCTCCTTGGTGGGGCCACGGTCGCGCCCGGCACGAGGGGGCACTCGACGTTCTCTCTGCGAGCCTCCGGCTCGGGTGACTCCAGTTGCCGCACCAGCAGGTGGGTGGCCTGCCGGCCCATCTGCTCCCGCGGGACCACCAGGCCGGTCCAGGGTGTGTCGGTGCGGTGGGCGCCGGTGGAGTCGCCGAGCACGACGATGCTCAGGTCGTCCGGGACCGACATTTCCTGCCGTCGCGCGCACGCCAGCAGCTCCTCCGCCAGGAGGACCTGCTCGGCCACCACGGCGGTGATGCCGCCGTGCCGGATCTCCGCCAGGAGACCCGCCACGTCGTCGGCGGATTCCAGCGTCCACACCGGGCCGGTGAGCCGCCTGGTCTCACCGGCCGGCATGGCCCGCCGGAATCCCTTCTCCCGGTCCCGGCTGGGCTGCGCGTCACCGTCGCCGATGCGGGCGTACGCGACGCGCCGGTGCCCGAGCTCGAAGAGCCGTTCGGTGAGCTGCTGGGTGGCCGTGGCGTAGTCGGCCGCCACGTAGGAGACCGGCTCGCCCGACACCTCGCGGTGCCCGACGTAGACGAAGGGGAAGCCGGTGTCGCGCAGCCGCTGGATCTCCTCGACGTTCGGGTCACGCCCGAGCAGCAGCGCGCCGTCCGCGAGCGACAACCGGGTCGACCCGTCGCGGAAGACCTGCCGCTCGCCGCCGAGGCTGGTGAACAGCAGCAGGTCGTAACCGACCTCCGCCGCCGCCTGCTCCATGCCGAGCAGGAACGGGAAGTAGAAGTCGACGCTGGTCGTCGGGAAGACGGGTTCGAAGGTGAACACGCCGATGATCTTGTTCTGGCCGCCGGCGAGGGACCTCGCCGAGGCATTGGCGACGTAGCCCCACTCGCGCATCGCCGCCAGCACCCGCTCGCGGGTCGCCGGGCTGATCCGCACGTCCGAATCCCGCTCGTTCAGCACGAGCGAGACGGTGGCCTGGCTGACTCCAGCGAGGCGCGCGATGTCGGCCTGAGTCGGCCTCCGCACCGGTCCGCGACTCATCCCGGGCCTCCTGCTAATACGCCTAACGCGATGGACGCAAAGTCTGGCTCTCGCTTCTGTGAGGTGTCAATGGACCTGGGCGAGAAAGAACGCAGGAAACAGTGGCGAATTGCTAATACCTATAAGCATCTAGCGTCCCGAGCGGATCACGGATACCGTCCGGAGCGTTTGCCGAGGGAGGTGCCATGGCCACCGACATCGACCGTTCCGACCATCCGGTCGCCGGAGTGATCATCCCGCTCGTCACCGCGCTCGACCCGCGCGGGCGGCCCGACCCGCCGGCCGTCCGGCCGCTGCTGGCGCACCTCGCCGGCGCGGGCGTCACCACGCTGATGCTGGCCGGCACCAACGGCGAGGGCCCGCTGCTGACCGCCGGCGCCGTCCGGACGTACGCGGCGGAGGTGTCCGTCATGTGGCGCGAGCTGGCCGGGGCGTCCGCCCGGATCATGGTGGCCGCCACCGGCACGGGCACCCGGGAGACCCTGGAGCGCATGGAGCGCCTCGACGGCCTCGACCTGGACGCCGTGGTCGTGCTCGCGCCGACCTACTTCCGGCACACCGAGGGCGAGCTGCACGCGCACTTCCGCGACGCCGCCAGCCACGGCCGCCCCGTGGTCGTCTACAACAGCCCCGGCTACACCGGCAACCCCATCCCCGTGTCCGTGATGCGCCGCCTGCTCGACGAGCCGGCGATCGTCGGCCTGAAGGACAGCTCGGGGGACGCCGCCCTGTTCGCCGGGTTCTGCGCCCTGACCGGGGAGCGTCCCGGCTTCCAGGTGGCCCAGGGCGTGGAGCGGCAGCTCGCCGACGGGCTGCGCGCCGGGGCCGCCGGGCTGGTGCCGGGCGTGGGCATGCTCGCGCCGGCGCTCTGCGTCGACCTGCTCAAGGCCGGCCGCCACGGGGACCACGCCACCGCGACGGCGCTCCAGCACGACGTCGACCGGCTGGCCGCGCTCTTCGGAGTCCGGCCCGGAGCCAGCGGCGTGGTCGTCATCAAGACCGCGCTGCACCTGCTGGGGCTCTGCCCGCCGCACGCCGCGGCGCCGTTCCTGCCCCTCACCGAGACCGAGCTCGCCGGGCTGCGCGCCGCGCTGGCCCGGATCCACGACCTCGTACGCCCCCACGACCCGCAACCGATCTGAGCCACCCCCCAGTCCTGCCTCCAGGAAGCTCCTCCCGAGGAGAGTCGCATGACCATGCCCATCAGCCGGCGGGCCTTCGCCCTCGGGCTCGCCGCGGGCGCCGCCGCGGCCGCCCTGCCCTCCCCCGCGGCCGCCTCGTCGAACGCGGCCGAACCGTTCTTCGCCGAGGCCACCCTGTGGGACTCCGCCGTGGACCCGCTGGCCAGCTATCACGTGTACGGCCTCGCGGTCCTGCCCGACGACACGATCCTGGCCTGCACCGAAGGGCGGCACAAGGTGTGCGACGCCGGACCGCACGACCTGCTCGTCCGCCGCAGCACCGACAAGGGCCAGACGTGGACCCCGTCCGAGGCGGTGGAGCCGTCCGTCGACGGCCAGAGCTGGTCCAACCCGACCTTCGTGGTGGACCGCGAGACCGGTGAGGTGTTCCTCTTCCACGGGCTCTGCGAGCAGTTACCGGAGAACACCAGCTGCTCGGCCGACTCCAGCACGGTGTATGTCATCTCCAGCAAGGACGGCGGCGTCACCTGGAGCGAGCGGCGCAGCCTGGCCGGCCTCTTCGACCACTTCCCGTACAACTGGGCGATGCACGGCCCGGGGCCCGGTCACGGCATCCAGCTCGACTCGGGCCGGCTGCTCCTCACCGTCTCCCACCGCACCATCATCACCGGCGTCCCCACCACGGACCGCCACTACGGCGCCTCCACCGTCTACAGCGACGACCACGGCGTCACGTGGCAGGCCGGCGGCGAGGTGCCGATGGGCGACGGCTATCCCGTCGTCGGGGAGGCCAGGCTGGTGCAGCGCGCGGACGGCACGGTGGTGATGAACAGCCGGCCCGGCTCGGGCAACGACTGGCCACGGGACATCGCGGTCAGCCAGGACGGCGGCGTGACCTGGTCGCCGCCCAGGATGGACTTCAGCCCCTCGCTCTTCAACGGCGTCGACACGGGCCTCATCCGCTACACCGGCGGGCCGGGCAGCCGGGACGTCAACCGCGTGCTGTTCAGCCGGCCCGACTCGCCGATGCGCTGGAACATGACCGTCGCGGTGAGCTACGACGACGGCCACTCCTTCAGGTACAGCCGCTCGGTCAACCCGGGCCGGGGATACTACTCGGACCTGGCGTGCCTGTCCGACGGCACGATCGTGCTCCTCTACGGCTGCGACGGCGACCTCGACGGCAGTCCGCGGCGCGTGGCCGCCGCCCGGTTCAACCTGGAGTGGCTGACGCAGGGGCGCGACAGCCTGGCCACGGGTCCGAAGCTGACCGAGCGGGCGTACGACCTGGGCCGCCCGGCCGAGCGGGCCCGCCGCTCGGGCGGAACGGTGAGCGTGGTGAACGAGGCCACCGCGCGCGGCGGCGCCCGCGCCGTCTTCACCCCCGGCGCGGTCGGGGACTACATCGAGTACCCCTTCATCCTCGCCCCCGGCGGGCGGGACGAGCTGTGGCTGCGCTACTTCCGGTCCGGCGACGGGGGCCTCGTGACGGTGACCGTGGACGGGAAGGCGCCCCGCAACTCCACGCTGGATCTGACGGCGTTCCGCGCCGACGGCTACGACGTCGCCCTCCTGGGCCGGATGGCGTTGCGGCCCGGCCCGCACACCATCCGCTTCACGCTGGCCGGCGCCGGCCGGGGCGGCGGCACGGCCATCTCGCTCGACCAGCTGAGCGTCATCCGGGTGTCCGCCGCGCCGGACGTACGCGAGGAGGTCACCGTCGACAACGGCGGGCTCGGTTTCGAGACCACCGGCACCTGGCCGAGCAGCAGGGGCGTCAGCGGCTACTACGGGTTCAACTACCTGACGCACGCCAAGGGCACCGGCGCCAACACCGCGCGGTGGCGGCCGGCGCTCCCGGGCGACGACCGGTACGAGGTGCTCGTCGCCTACGCGGCCGACCCCAACCGGGCGACCGACGCCCCGTACGTCGTCCACCACGCCGCAGGCACGACCGCGGTGGCCGTCAACCAGCAGGTGCGCGGCGTGCCCGACCCCCGCATGGGCGAGTGGACGTCGCTGGGCACCTTCTCCTTCCGGGCCGGCCTCGAGGGATATGTCGAGCTCAGCGACGCGGCCAACGGTGTGGTCATCGCCGACGCCGTCCGGTTCCGCCGGCAGGCGCCCGCATGACGGCCGTTCCCAGCTCTGCCGCCGCGGTGGCCCTGCGCCCGCTGCCGGTCTCGGCCTGCCGGGTGGCCGGCGGGTTCTGGGCCGGGCGGCTGGCGGCCAACCGGGCCGCGATCCCGCTCGGCCATGAATGGCTGGTCGAGGCGGGCAACCTCGGCAATCTCCGGATCGCCGCGGGCGAGGCCACCGGCGCGGCCCAGGGGGCGAGCTTCCGCGACTCCGACGTCTACAAATGGCTGGAGGCGGTGGCCTGGGAGTGCGCGCGCAGCCCCGACGACGCGCTGCTGGACCGCCTGCGCACGCTCAGCCGTACGATCGCGGCGGCGCAATGCGCGGACGGCTACCTCAACTCCGCCATCCAGGTCCGCGGCGAGGAGCGGTACGAGCGGCTGTGGATGAGCCACGAGCACTACTGCGCCGGCCACCTGATGCAGGCGGCCGTGGCCGCGGCCCGGGCCACCGGCGAGACGGAGCTGCTGCGGGTCGCCACCCGGCTGGCCGACCATCTCGCCGGCACGTTCGGACCGGGCCTGCGAGAGGAAACAGACGGCCACCCCGTGGTGGAGATGGCGCTCGTCGAGCTGTATCGGGAGACCGGCGAGCGTCGGTACCTGGACCTGGCCCGTCACTTCGTCGAGGCCCGCGGGCACGGCCGGGCCGGCAAGCCGGGCTTCGATCCGTCGCACTACGGCGACCCCGCCCACTACTCCGACCGGGTGCCCGTGCGCGAGGCGGAGACGGTGGAGGGGCACGCCGTGCGCGCCGTCTACTTCGCCGCGGGCGCCACCGACGTCGCCATCGAGACCGGCGACACCGGGCTGCTGGACACGGTTCGCCGGCTGTACGACACGATGCGCCGCCAGAAGCAGCACATCACCGGCGCCGTCGGCTCGCGCTGGGACGGCGAGGCGTTCGGCGAGGCGTACGAGCTGCCGCCCGACCGGGCCTACGCGGAGACGTGCGCCGCGATCGGGGCGATGCAGTGGGCGTGGCGGCTGCTGCTGGCCACCGGCGAGTCCCTGTACGCCGACCAGATCGAGCTGCTGCTCTACAACGCGCTGCTGCCGGCGGTGTCGCTGGCCGAGGCGGACTACTTCTACGTCAACACGCTCCACCGCCGGACCGGCGCGCGGGGTGACGTGCAGCGCTCACCGGCGCACGGCCGCCGCCCGTGGTTCAACTGCGCCTGCTGCCCGCCCAACGTGATGCGTACGCTGGCCGGCCTCCCGGCGTACCTGGCGACCGGCACGCAAGACGGGCTCCAGGTGCACCTGTACGCGCAGAGCACGCTGACCTCCGGCGACCTCACGGTGGACGTCGACACCGAGTACCCGTGGGACGGCCTGGTCACGGTGACCGTGCGCGAGGCGCCCGCGCGGGAGGCCGAGCTGGCGCTGCGCGTACCGGACTGGGCGGAGGGGGCCACCGTGGACGACAAGCCGGTGCCGCCCGGCGGCTACGCCCGCCTCCGCCGGGTGTTCCGGCCCGGCGACCGGGTGCTGCTGCGGATGCCCATGCCCGCCCGGCTCATGGTGGCCGACGACCGGATCGACGCCACGCGGGGGTGCGTGGCCGTGACCCGGGGGCCGCTGGTCTACGCGATGGAACAGCCCGACCAACCGTCCGGCGTCGTCCTGGAGGACGTCCGCATCGACCCCGCCACCGCGCCGCGGCCCGAACACCGGCCGGACCTGCTCGGCGGCGTGGTCGTGCTGCGGGCCGGCGGCGCGCTCGCGCGGGGGCCCGCGGAGTCCCCCTACCGGCCCCATGGGCAGCCGGCTCCGCCGGCGAGCCCCGTGGACATCACGCTGATCCCCTACTACGCCTGGGCCAACCGCGGCCCGCACGCCATGCGGGTGTGGATCCCCCAGCTGACCGCCTGAAGGAGAAATGACGAATTACGCCGACATCCAGACCTCGCTCGCCCGGGGCTGGAACACCTGGGACACGCGCAGCGTGCTCACCCATGTCCGACTTCCCGACGCCCTGGGCCTGTCCCTCGGCCTGAAGGAGTACTACCGGGGCACGTCGCTGCGCGCCGCCCAGATCGGCCGCCGAACCGAGGGCGCGGAGACGGTCACCCTGGGCCGGCACGCCTACGACGGCGGCTACACCGAGACGACCGTGACGTGGGCGGGCGTCACGATCCGGGTGCAGACCGCGCACGCGGGCGACGACCTGGTCGTGCTGGTGACGCCCACGGCCAACCAGCACAGGAGCGCGCTGCTGACCGCCGGCGTCGCCTACCTGTGGAACCGGCCCGGCTCCGTCACCCGCGACGGAGACCGGATCACCGCCGACGGGCCCGGCGGAACCGTCCAGGTCTTCTGCACCGCCCCGCACGTCGACGACCCCTACGCCGACGTCGACGGGCCGTACCTGGCGATGGAGCTGACCGGAGCGGTCGGGATCAGCACCGGCCGCGCCCGCGAGCTGCCGGAGATCGCGGAGATCGTCGCCCGCGCCTCGGCCGGGATCGGCACGGCCGGCGCCGATCCCCTGGCGCAGCACCGCGAGATCGTCCGGGACGCCATCTCCTGGAACACGATCTACGACCCCGCGAAGTCCCGGGTGATCACGACGGTCAGCCGGCTCTGGAACGTCGGCAAGCGCGGCGGCTACGCCCTGTTCTGCTGGGACGCGTTCTTCAACGCGCTGCTGGCGGCCGTGTCGAGCAAGGAGCTCGCCTACGTCAACACCGTCGAGATGCTGCGGGCCCTGACGCCGGAGGGCTTCGTCCCCAACGTCGAGCAGGGCACCGGCCGCAAGACCTATGACGGGTCCCAGCCGCCGGTGGGCTCGCTGGTGACCCGGGAGCTCTATCGCAGGTTCGGCGACCGGTGGTTCCTGGAGGAGTGCTTCGCGCCGCTGCTGTCCTGGAACCGCTGGTGGTGGCGGGTGCGCCGGGACGGCGACCTGCTGTGCGCCGGCTCGACGTACTTCGACCCCGAGTTCCCCTCGCCGCAGGACATCCCGCGCATCCACCAGCATTTCGGCGCGACCTGCGAGACCGGCTGGGACGGGCACCCCGTCTTCGACGACGTGCCCTTCGACCAGGCCAAGAGCCTGCTCGCCGCCCACGACGTGGGGATGAACAGCCTGTACGCGGCCGACTGCGAGGCGCTCGCCGACCTCGCCGACGTCCTCGGCGAGCGGGCGGCCGCGGCGGAGCTGCGCGAGCGGCACGCGGCCGTCGTGGCGGCGATGGAGTCCCTGTGGGACGAGCCGAGCGGCATCTACCGCAGCAGGCGCACCGACACCGGGCTTCCGACCGAGCGGCTGTCCACGATGAGCTTCTATCCCCTGCTGGCCGGCGTCGGCGCGGGGGAACGGACCCGGCGCATGGTGTCCGGGCACCTGATGACCGACGACGGCTTCGGCGGCGAGTGGCTGCTGCCCACCTCGCCCCGCAGCGAGCCGATCGACGTCGGCGAGCACAGCTACTGGGAGGGACGGGCGTGGCCGCCCGTGAACTTCCTCGTCTACCTGGGGCTGCTGCGCGCCGGGGAACGGCCGGCGGCCGCGTGGCTGGCCGAGGGCAGCTCCCGGCTCGTGCTGAAGGAATGGAACCAGCACCGCCACGTGCACGAGAACTACTCCAGCAGCCACGGCGGCGCGTGCGACAAGCCGAACAGCGAGCCGTTCCAGACCTGGGGCGCGCTGCTGAGCCTCATCGTCCTCATGGAACGCGGCGAGGTCGACTTCTTCGAGAAAGGTGGTGCGGCGTGACCGGCGCCGAAGCCGACGTCCTGGTGGTCGGGGGCGGGATGGGCGGGGTCGCCGCGGCGCTGGCGGCGCTGCGGCGCGGCCGGACCGTCGTGCTGACCGAGGAGACCGACTGGCTGGGCGGGCAGCTCACCAGCCAGGGCGTGCCGCCGGACGAGCATCCGTGGATCGAGCAGTTCGGCGCGACCCGCTCCTACCGCAGGTTGCGCGGGGCGATCCGCGATCATTACCGCACGTGGTACCCGCTGACCCGGGAGTCGCGGGAGGCGCCCGACCTCAACCCCGGGCGCGGCACGGTCAGCAGGCTCTGCTGCGAGCCGCGGGTGGCCGCCGCGGTGCTGGCCGACCTGGTCGGCCCCTACCTCGCCGCCGGGCGGCTGACGATCCGCTACCTGCACCGGCCGGTGGCCGCCGACGTGGACGGCGACCGGGTGACCGGGGTGACCTTCGCGGGCCCGGACGGCGAGCCGTTCCACGTCCGCGCGGCGTACGTGCTCGACGCCACCGAGCTGGGCGACCTGCTGCCGCTGGCGGGGATCGAGCACGTCACCGGCTTCGAGTCGGCCGCGGAGACCGGCGAGCCCAGCGCCCCCGAGCAGGCCCAGCCGGCCAACATGCAGGCGTTCTCCTGGGTCTTCGCCGTCGAGCACCGCGCCGGCGAGGACCACACCGTCGACCGGCCCAAGGACTACGCCTTCTGGCGCGACTACCGGCCGCCGTTCTGGCCGGACCGGCTGCTCAGCCTCGTCGCGCCCGACCCGCGCACGCTGGAGCCGAAGCCGCGCACGTTCGTGCCGCACGGCTCGTCGGGGCCGGTCGTCGCCGACCAGAGCCGCGACCCGGGCGACACGGACCTGTGGGTGTTCCGGCGCATCCTGTGCCGCGAGGTGTTCGAGCCCGGCTTCGCGGTCAGCGACGTCGTCATCGTCAACTGGCCGCAGATCGACTACCTTCCCGGGCCGCTGATCGGCGTCACCGAGGACGAGCGGGCCCGGCACCTCCAGGGCGCCAGGGACCAGGCGCTCAGCATGCTCTACTGGCTGCAGACCGAGGCGCCCCGGCCCGACGGCGGCACCGGCTGGTCCGGGCTGCGGCTGCGCCCCGACGTCATGGGCACCGCCGACGGCCTGGCCAAGAGCCCCTACATCCGCGAGTCGCGGCGCATCCGCGCCCGCCGCACGGTCGTGGAGCACGACCTGTCGCTGGCGGTGCGCGGCGAGCGCGGCGCGGTCGCCTACCACGACACCGTGGGCGTCGGGATGTACCGCATCGACCTGCACCCCTCCACCGGCGGCGACAACTACATAGACGTGGCGAGCTGCCCGTTCCAGATCCCCCTGGGCGCGCTGCTGCCGGTACGCGCGCGCAACGTGCTGGCCGCAGGGAAGAATCTCGGCACCACTCACATCACCAACGGCTGCTACCGCCTGCACCCGGTGGAGTGGAACGTCGGCGAGGCGGCCGGCGCGCTGGCGGCGCACTGCCTGCAGAATCGGCTCGAACCGGCGCAGGTCCACGAGGATCCCGCCGCGCTCGAACGGTTCCAGGCCGAGCTGGTCGCCGACGGTTTCGAGCTGGCCTGGCCCCAGGTGCGGGGGTACTGACTCCGTGGGATTATTTGTCCGGACTTATACCCTTACGCGGCTGTTCATGGCCCAGTTAGTGTGAGCCGGTGTGATCACCAGGTGTCAACTCCCCGCTCGTGGCTCGCCGCCGCGATCATCGGCATGGTGCTCGGCACGGCCGTCGCCGTCCCGGCGGCCGCGGCCCACGCCCGCTGATCGGGCAACTTCCACAGCGTCTTGAATTCTCTGTGGTTCCCTGAAGGGATCAGGCAACTCGGGCGGGCGTGGCCTGGCCTGGCTGCTCCCGTGCTCAGTGAGTGTGAGTACTGGGGTGGCTTGGGCGTGGTGGAAGCCGGTCCGGTGGTGAGAATTCCTGACATGCCCTGTCCGGTTCGGCTGGTGCCGTCCCGGCTGGGGTGCATGGCCCGCCGGACGCTGTCCACTCCCCTGAGGGGAGGGGGCGGGCACCGTGCGCCGGTCAGGCACACGGCTGGAGGTCATCACATTGTTCTTCGTGTTCTTCGCGGCGCGGGTCGGCCGTTTCGGGGTGGGGCCGCTCTTGGATCGGTCCCGTGCTGCCGGTCGGGGGTGCAGGTCGGTCCGGGTGCGGCGGGCGCGCCGGGCCGCCCTGGTCGCCTTGCGGGGTCGGCGGGCGCGGACCACGTTGCCCTCCACCGCCTTGCCGATGGTGCGGGTGCCGGTGGTGCGGTGAGTGCGGGTGGCGTGCTGGCCAAGCAGGCCGCGCGCGACAATCCGCTCGGCCGCGGTCTGATCCCGATCACACGACAGACCGCAGCCCGGACACCAGGCCCACGCCCAGCCCCGCTCGGCGAGCCGGTCCGGGGCCGGGCAATGCCGAAGCACCGACGTGCCTTGGCCGCAGCGAGGGCAGTACTTGGAGGTGCCACGGGCCGGGACGGTGACCACGGCGATGGTGTGCTTGGCCGCCAGGTGCCGGATCGCCTCGGCGATCTGCCCGCGTACCTGCCCCGACAGGCGCGCGTTCGCGCCCCCTCGCCGTCCGCGTGCTTCCAAGGTTGCCAGGTCTTCCAGGTAGATAACCGTCGTCCCGGTCGCGACGGCCTGGTCGACCGCCCAGCGCGCGGCCGACCAAGCCAGTGCGTGATTCAGGTTGCGGATGCGCGCGCACACGCGCTCGTGTTCGACCCCGAGCACCTTGCAGGCCGCGGCCAGTTGCGTGCAGCGGGGATCGGCGGGCGTGATCCCGGCCACCAGCGTTTCCTGGTGCTGGCGTTTGGCGGCGAGGTGTTCACGCTTGGCCCGCAGGCGGTGCAGTTTGGCGGAGATGCCGGTGGCGTCGTAGGTCAGCGGACGTCCATCGGAGATGATGCGGCCGTCGGCCAGTCGCGCGGCGGTGCCGGTCAGCAGCGTGTTGAGGCCCCAGTCGAAGCCGCATGCGGTCAGGTGGCCTGTGGCGGGCGCGAAGTCGATCGGGGTCTGGAACGGCAGATCGACGCGCACCCGGCCGTTTTTAACCCACAGGGTGGGGGCACACAGCTTGGCCTCCGGCCCGACGGTCGGTGGCAAGGCGATCGACAGCACGTGCCAGGCCCAGTCCCTGCGGCAGGCAGGAGCTTCGACCAGGGGAAGCCGCACCCGCAGGCGGGCACTGCGCTGGCCGGTGCGCTCCAGGGTGACCAGTTGCCGGTCGGCCGCCGCCAGTACGATCTGCGCCGCAACGCCCGGCGGCTCCTCCAACTCGGTCAGATCACCCGGCAACACGCCGCCGTGCTCGTCGCGGTAGGCGCGGATCTGCCGGGTCCGATTGCGGACCTCCGCCGCCATCACCCCGTCCGGCAGCACTGCGCGCAGCGCCACCCACTCGGCGGGGGTACGGGCGCGCGGGTTGCGCGGCCAGGTCGCCACGATCGCCGCCATCAGACGACGCCGGTGCAACGTGAACCGCATGGCACGGGCGGCCTGCTCCTGCGCACACCGCAGCACTCGATCGCAGGCGTACACGCCTGGCTCCGGGCTCACGCCCCAGCCGAGTCGGCGCAGGGCCATCCACCCCTTTGACGGCAACGCCCGCCCGTCCAGGCCGACCCCGGAGGCGAGCACGTCCAGATCAGCCGTATTCCACCGGGCGGTGACCAGTCGGACGGCCAGGTCGGTCACCAGACTGGCCATCCGGGCGATCCGCCGCACCAGCAGGGCGTGACAGACGCTCTCGCCGGTCTTTTCCACCGTGGCGCAGTAGGCGGTGCAGGTCGCGGTCGCGGTGAGCTTGCTCATGCACCACCCCTCGCCCGGAGATGGCATCGATGCGTGTGCCTCTCGCCCTGCATCCCGCCCACCTCCTCGACGATGTGTGACCGTAAAACTACCAGCAGTTTGCATGCTCGGGTAGAATATTTGAGCGATACGCGCCCACCGAACACCGTCCGCCCGCATCTTCGCCATTCCGGGCCCGGCTGGTGCGACACCGTTCGCCTTCTCGCACCGTCAGGTCCTCCTGCCTGGCCGTGCCGGATACGGGCACCGGAGCGACCTTGACCCGCTCCCGGATCAAGGGGCCACAACACCGCTGAAGGTGACCGGCTGGGCGAGCACGTCACCGCACTTCGGCGAGGAGGCGGCGATCACGGCCGACACCCGCTACAACGTCAACGGCACCGCCGACGGCCGCAAGGTGAGCATCTGGCGGGTGTCCGTGCCGGTGGACGCGGCCCGTGAGACGGTCTCGTTCACCAGCCCCGCGGTGCCCAACGTCAAGGTCCTCGCCCTCACGACCCGCACGTGACCGGTCGCGGTGCCCGGCCCGGCCGGGCACCGCGACCCTGCCGTGCTCACGTCTGGGCCGTGGTGAAGGCGGCGCGGTCGGGGTCCGGCAGCCACTGGCGGCCCGGGTCGAACGGCCGGTATTCGTCCATGACGTACCGGACGAGCCGGGCCAGCACCGGATGGTGGCTGTGCCGGTGGAAGAGGAGCGAGCACGGGTACACGGGGACGGGGTCGACGACCGGGATCTGGACGGTGCGCGGATGCCAGGGCATCCGGAGCCACTCGCCCACGAACCCGACGCGTTCGCCGGAGCCGATCTGCTCCGCGAAATACTCCCAGCCGAAGTCCGGCCCCGTGGTGTCGATCGGGATGTCGAACGCGGCGCTCATGAGGCGGTAGAACTCGGCCCACTCGCTGTCCGGGGCGTTGCCGGGCATCCACACGGTCGACCCGGACAGGCGTGCCACCTCCACCTCCCGCAGGCCGGCAAAGGGATGGTCGCGGCTGACCAGCAGATGCACGGGTTCGAGATAGGCGGGCACGTGCCGGAGGTCCTCCTCCGGCGTCCCGCCGACGCGGACGAAGGCGGCGTCGACGGCCCCCCGGGCGAGCGCGCCGCGTGCCGACCTGAGCCCGTTCGAGGTGATGATCTCGACGTCCACGTCCTCGACCGTCTCGTGGAAGGTGCGGACCAGGTCACTGGACCACAGCCGGGTGTCCAGGACGTCGACCCGGAGCGAGCGCCGCCGGCCGCGCAGCACCTCCCGTGCCTGGTCGGCGATGCCTACGAGGGCGCGGGCGTGGTGCAGGAACGCCTTGCCGTCCTCGGTGAGGTCGGCCCCCGTGCGGGTGCGGGAGAACAGCCGCGCGCCCAGGTCGGACTCGAGCCTCGCGATCCGCTTGGAGACGGCCTGCTGGCTGATGCCCAGCCTGGCGGCGGCCTCGCTGAAGTAGCGGTCCTCGGTGACGGCGACGAAGGCGCGGACGGCCGCGAGGTCCAGGTCGGTCGCCGGTTCCTGGACAACCGATGGTTGTGGCTCGTCGGTGTGTCGGTTGTTGGACAACCGGGCCTGCTCTCGGGTCGAATGCTCGGGTTCGCGGCTGAGCCTACAACCAGGGGGCGTGGATTCGGTGGGATCTTTCGTGCATCTCCACGTGCACACGGAGTACAGCATGCTCGACGGCGCCGCCAAGGTCGGGCTGCTGATGGATGAGGTCTCCCGGCAGGGGATGCCCGCGGTGGCGATGAGCGACCACGGCAACGTGCACGGGGCGTACGAGTTCTATCAGGCGGCGCGGAAGGCGGGGGTCAAGCCGATCATCGGCATCGAGAGCTACGTCGCCCCGCTCTCGCGGCATCACCGGCGGGCGGTGTACTACAGCGACAACCTCGCGCTGCGCCGCTCCAACGACGAGACCGGCGAGGGCGGCGACGTCTCCGGGCGCGGCCTCTACACGCACATGACGATGTGGGCGGCCGGCGCGCAGGGGCTGCGGAACCTGTTCCGGCTGCAGTCGCGGGCCTGGCTGGAAGGCCATGTCCAGAAATATCCGCGTATGGATGATGAGCTGCTCGCCGAGTACGGCCAGGGCATCATCGCCACGACCGGCTGCCCGTCCGGCGAGGTGCAGACCCGGCTGCGACTCGGCCAGTACGCCGAGGCCGTCGAGGCCGCGGCCCGCTACCGCGACATCTTCGGCAGGGACAACTACTTCCTGGAGCTGATGGACCACGGCCTGGCCATCGAGCGCCGGGTCCGCGAGGAGCTGCTCAGGCTCGGCAAGGAGCTCGGCCTGCCGCCCCTGGCCACCAACGACTCGCACTACGTCACCGAGGGCCAGGCCCCGGCGCACGACGCGCTGCTGTGCGTGGGCACCGGCAAGCGGCTGGCCGACGCCGAGCGGTTCCGGTTCAGCGGCAGCGGCTACTACGTCAAGTCCGCCGCGGAGATGCGCGCGCTGTGGGACGCCGAGGTGCCGGGCGCCTGCGACAACACGCTCCTGATCGCCGAGCGGGTCGGCGACTACGGCGAGGTGTTCGCCCACCGGGACCTGACGCCGCGCTTCCCCGTGCCCGAGGGCGAGAGCGAGTCGAGCTGGCTGCGCAGGGAGACCCTCGAAGGCGCCCGCCGCCGCTACGGCGGCGAGCCGTCGCAGGAGGTGCTCGACCGCATCGACTACGAGCTGTCGGTCATCGGCGCCATGGGCTTTCCCGGGTACTTCCTGGTGGTGGCCGACATCTGCCGGCACGCCCGCGAGCGCGGCATCGGCCTGGGCCCCGGCCGCGGCTCGGCGACCGGGTCGATCGTCGCGTACTGCACGGGGATCACCCAGCTCGACCCGATCGAGCACAAACTGATCTTCGAACGCTTCCTCAACCCCGAGCGCATCTCCATGCCGGACGTCGACCTCGACTTCGACGACCGGCGGCGCGACGAGATGATCGACTACGTCACCCGCAGGTACGGCGAGGACCGCGTCTGCCAGATCGTCACCTTCGGCACCATCAAGGCCAAGGCCGCCGTCAAGGACTCCTGCCGCGTGCTGGGCCTGCCGTACGCGCTGGGCGACCGCATCACCAAGGCGTTCCCCGCGGCGGTCGGCGGCAAGGAGATCCCGCTGGCGGCCGTCCACGACAAGGGCCATCCGCGCCACGGTGAGGCGGCCGAGCTGCGCCAGATGTACGAGCAGGACCCCGACGTCAAACGGGTGCTCGACACCGCGGCCGGCATCGAGGGCCTCACCCGCGGCACCGGCATCCACGCCGCGGGCGTGATCCTGTCCAGCGAGCCTCTGATCGACGTGATCCCGCTGGTCAAGCCCAAGGCCGACGGCCCGATCGTGACCGGCTTCCCCTTCACCCAGGCCGAGGACATGGGCCTGCTGAAGATGGACTTCCTCGGCCTGCGCAACCTCACCGTGATCGGCGACGCGATCGCCAACGTCCGCGCCAACAAGGGCGTCGACATCGACATCCTGGACATCCCGCTCGACGACGCCACCACGTACCGGCTGCTGGCGCGCGGCGACACGCTCGGGGTCTTCCAGCTGGACGGCGGCGGCATGCGGGTCCTGCTGAAGCTCATGCAGCCCACCACGTTCACCGACATCGCCGCGGTGAACGCGCTGTACCGGCCCGGACCGATGGAGATGAACGCCCACACCAACTACGCCCTGCGCAAGACCGGCAAGCAGCCGGTCGAGGCGATCCACCCCGAGCTGGCGGAGGTGCTGGAGCCCATCCTGGGCGACACCTACCACCTGGTCGTCTTCCAGGAGCAGGTCATGGCCATCGCCCAGCAGCTGGCCGGCTACTCCCTGGGCGCGGCCGACATGCTGCGCCGGGCCATGGGCAAGAAGAAGAAAGAGGTCCTGGACGCCGAATGGGACCGCTTCCGCGCCGGCATGAGCGAGCGCGGCTTCTCCGCCGAGGCGATCAAGGCCGTCTGGGACGTCCTCGTCCCCTTCAGCGGCTACGGCTTCAACAAGTCCCACACCGCCGGGTACGGCCTGGTCTCCTACTGGACCGCCTACCTCAAGGCCAACCACCCCCAGGAGTACCTCGCCGCGCTGCTCACCTCCGTCGGCGACGACAAGGACAAGATGGCCGTCTACCTGTCGGACTGCCGCCGCCTCGGCATCAAGGTGCTGCCCCCGGACGTCAACGCCAGCCGGCTCGACTTCGCCGCCGTCGGGTCCGACATCCGCTTCGGGCTCGGCGCCGTACGCAACGTCGGAGCCGGCGTCGTGGACGCCGTCGTCGCCGCCCGGGAGGCCCGGGGCCACTACACCGACTTCAACGACTTCCTCTCCAAGGTCCCGTCCGCCGTCTGCAACAAGCGCGTCATCGAGTCGCTGGCCAAGGCCGGCGCGTTCGACAGCCTGGGGCACCAACGCAAGGCCCTGGTCGCGGTCCACGAGCAGGCCGTGGACGCGATCATCGACGTGAAGCGGAACGAGGCCCGCGGCCAGGACTCGCTGTTCGGGGAGCCGAGCCAGAGCGACGCCTTCTCGATCGCGATCCCCGAGGGCGAATGGGACAGCGTGACCCTGCTGGCCTTCGAGCGCGAGATGCTCGGCCTGTACGTCTCCAGCCACCCCCTCGACGGCGCCGAACGCGTCCTGGACGCCAACCGCGACACCACCGTCGCCGACCTGCTGGCCTCCGGGCGGCAGGACGGGGCGGTCCGGATCAGCGGCATCGTCTCCGGCCTGCAGCGCAAGGTCACCAAGCAGGGCAGCCCGTGGGCGATCGTCACCCTGGAGGACCACGACGCCGCCGTGGAGGTCCTCGTCTTCCCCAAGACCTACACCCTGTACGGCGAGACGCTGGCCCAGGACCGCGTGATCTCCGTGCGGGGCCGGATCAACGTGCGCGACGAGACGATGAGCGTGTACGGCGAGGAGATCGCCCTCCTCGACGTCTCCCGGGCGGACACCGAGCCTCCCGTGGTGATCTCGATCCAGGAGACCCAGCTGAGCCCGCGGCTCGTCCAGGAGTTCAAGCACATCCTGACCACCCATCCGGGGCGCGCGCCCGTACACGTGCGCCTGCACCGCCCCGGCGCCAGGAGCGTGCTGCTGGACCTGCGGCCGTTCCGGGTCACCGCGGAGCCGGCGCTCTACGGCGACGTCAAGGCCCTGCTCGGCGCGGACGCGATCGGCGGAGCATGACCGGCGGCCGGATCTGCCCCCGGTGCCGCGCCGGCGACGTCCTCGCCGTCCTGCGCCTGCCCCACACCTGGACGAACGCGTCGGGGCACGAGGTCAGGGGCGTCAGCGAGGTCCTGTTGTGCGCCCGCTGCGACGCCGGCGATCCCGCCGCCGGGCCGGTCGTCACGTACTTCGCCGTGCACGGATCCGTCCGGCCGGAGCACGCGGACCGGCTCGCGCGGGCGCTGCGCCACTGGATCGACCGGGCACGACCGCCGCGGCCGGACGAGGACGCGCTGAGGGCCGAGACCGAGGCCTGGCGCCGCGGCGAGCTCTAGTCAGGCGCCGGCGGCGGCGTACTGCGCCACGCCCTCGCCGAACGACCAGTCGAGCAGCGTGTTCTCGGTGATCGTGACGAACACGTTCCGCGGCTCGGTGCCCGCGTACTCCTCGGCGAGCTCGGCGATCCTGCGGTAGAGGGCCTGCTTCTGGTCGGCGGTGCGTCCCGCGCGCATGGTGACGGCCACGAACACGAGGTCGTCGTCCCGGTGGATGCCGAGGTAGCCGTCGTCGTAGCGGAACGTGCCCCGCGTGCCGTCATGGCTGGTGAGCACCTGGAACAGGTCGTCCTGCGGGATGCCGATGGCCTCGACCAGGGCGTCGTGCACGGCCCGGCCCAGGGCCTCCAGCCGCTGCCGGTCAGCACGGAGCGCGTCAATACGAACAAAGGGCATTGGTTCCTTCTTTCACAGCGATTCGATCAGTGGCTGGTCACCGGTGAGCAGGTAACTGGCGACGAAGGTGGCAGGCTCGGTGGCGGAGAGGTTGTCGAAGCGGCGGACGGTCGCGCCCGCGGGCTCGAAGAAGGCGCTCCCCGCCCGGAGCTCCAGCGCGGGGTGGCCGTCGAGCTCGTACACGATCCGGCCGCCGGTGACGTAGCCGGCGACGCCGCCGGGGTGGGTGTGCGGGCCGCTCGCCGCCCCCGGCGGCAGGGTGACCCGGTGGGTCTCCACCCGGTCGATCCGCCCGGGCCGGCCGGTCAGGTCGCCGGTGACCAGGTGCTCGCGGCCGATGTTCATGCGGGTGCTCCCTTCGTGCCGTTCAGCGGACGTGCCCGGCGAGCAGGCCGAGCGCGCCGTCCACGGCCTGCGCGTACACCTCGGCGTCAGCGGCGGCGCGGGCGAGCACGTATCCGCCCTGCAGCACCGCGACGAGCGCGGTGGCGGTGGCGGCCGGGTCGGGCCCGGCCCCGAGCTCACCGGCCGCCCGCGCTTCCGCGAGGACGGCGGCGAGCCTGGTCCGCAGCCAGGAGAAGGTCTCCTCGACCGGACGGCGCAGCTCGGGATCGTCCATCACGTCCGGGTCCTGCGTCAGGCGGCCGACCGGGCAGCCCCGCAGCGCGTCGCGCTCCCGGCGCAGGTAGACGGTGATCCGCTGGACCGGGCCGCCCGGCCCGGACAGCTCCGCCTCCGCGCGGGCGCGCATCTCCTCGGCGCTGCGGGCGATCGCGGCCAGCGCCAGGTCGGGCTTGCCGCGGAAATGGTGGTACATGCTGCCCTGGCCCGCCCCGGACCGCTGCTGGATCGCCTTCGGCGAGGTGCCCACGTATCCGCGCTCCCACAGCAGCTCGCGGGTGCTCTCGATCAGCTTTTCCCTCATGTCCACGTCATGAGCGTACATACTAGTAGGTACAGAAGGCAACTACACCGTGACGACGATCTTGCCGAACCGGGTGTTCGACTCCATGTGCCGGTGCGCCTCCACGATCTCCTCCAGCGGAAACAGGCGATCCACCACCGCGCGGAAGGCCCCGCCGCGCAGCCCCGAGGCGACGAACGCCGTGGCGCGGCGCATCCGCAGGGGATCTCTGGTGATCTCGTGCACCGTGTACGTGCGCAGGTTCAGCGCCGGCATGCCCAGCTCGAACCCCGGATAGGGCGTCGGCTGCCCGCTCTGCGCGCCCCACAGGAACAGCGTCCCACCGGCCGCCACGGCTCCGGCCAGCTCCGTCACGCCCGGCCCGGCGACGGCGTCGAAGACGTACTCCGCGCCCCGCCCGCCGGTCAGCGCCAGGATGCGGCCCGCCACGTCCTCCTCGTCCGAGACGATCACCTCGGCGGCGCCCTCCTCGATCAGCCGCGACCTCTTGGCACGGGTCCGGGTGACGGCGATCGGCGTGGCGCCCACGCGACCGGCCGTGTGGATCGCGGCCAGGCCGACGCTGCTGGAGGCCGCGTTCACCACCACCACGTCGCCCGCCCGCATCCCGCCGACCTCCACCATCGCGCCGTAGGCCGTCAGGTACGGCATCCACACCGCGGCGCCGGACACCGCGTCCACCCCGTCGGGGCGCGGCACGAGCGCGCTCGCCGGCGCGATCGCCCGTTCGGCGTACATGCCGTAGTCGTTGTACGAGAAGCTCGGCACGACGCTGACCGCCTGGCCCTCCTCGAACCCGGCCACCTCGGGACCGACCGCCTCGATCACACCGGCGGCCTCGGAGCCGAGCCCGGCCGGAAACCGCTCGATCGACTCGATGTACCGGCCGCTCCGGAACAGCGCCTCCGCCCGGTTGATCCCGATCGCGTCCACCCGGATCCGCACCTCGCCCGGCCCCGGCTCGCCCGGCTCCACCTCCTCCAGCCGCATCACCTCGGGCCCGCCGACCTCGTGAAACCGCACAGCCCTGGCCATGACACCGTCCTCGTCTCGCTGCGAACGCGGCCCACTGTAGAGAGAAGTACGATGAGCGTCAAACTTCGATGAATGTCGTACCATTGGCTCATGGCACGTACACCGCCGCACCCCGAGGTGTCGCAGTTCGGCCTCCAGCAGGTGCTGGAGGCCCTCGTCGATCCGGTACGCCGGAGCATCGTCACGCAGCTCGACGCGTCCGGCGAGGACATCAAGTGCGGCGACTTCGACATACCGGTCAGCAAGTCCACCGCCACCCACCACTTCAACGTGCTGCGCGAGGCGGGCCTGATCCGGCAGTACTACGTCGGGACCTCGCGGATGAACACCCTGCGCCGGGCGGACATGGACGAGGCGTTCCCCGGGCTGCTCGACGCCCTCACCACCTCGCGGGCCCGCGCGACCCCGCCTCCCTCGGGGTAGCACGCCGCGGCCGGTGGCGAGAGGCCCGTTCAGAAGCCGATGCGCTCCAGCGCCCCCGCGACGGGTGCGAGCGCCTTCCCCAGGGCGGCGCCCAGCTCGGCGATCGCCTCGGGCGGCAGTTCGAGGCGGACCTCGAAGGTGGTCTCCGTCCCCAGCGCGTCGGCGGCCTCCCCGGTCAGCTCGAACCGGAGCGCCGCGCCGTCCAGGGTGATCGAGCGCACTCCCTCATCGGTGTCGCGCAGGCCGTGCCGCGCGACCCGGTAGGCCTCCTCGTAGCCGATCACGACGAGTTGCTCGGCCTCGCGATCGTCGACCTGTTCCACCAGGTAGACCAGGTGCCGGTTGTGCTTGTCCCTCGTGCCGAAGTCGCGGCAGGCCATGGTCGTGGCCGGGAGGTAGGCGAGCTCCCCGTGGTGCGGCGGTGGAGGCGGGGGGCGGTCGCCGAGGTTGCGGTCCCACCTCTCGCGGCGGTCGCCCCACGGGGTGGGCAGGCCGATGGGCGCGGCGGTCGGCAGCGCGCTCAGCAGCCACCCGGGCGGCTCCGCGCGGGGGAACGTGGTCAGCTCCGCCAGCGCCGCCGACGGGGGCACGTCCTCGAACGGCGGCGCGGCGGAGTCGACGCTGCCGGTGTAGCCCCGGCTGCCGGCCGAGAACGCCAGCTCGCAGGTGAACCAGGTGCCGGCGTCGGCCTCGTAGGAGAGCTCGCGCAGGCGCTGGAACGGCTCGTCCATCCCCTCGGCGGCGATCTCGCGGCCGTCGCGGGTGACCGTGGTCACCGCGTGCGGGCCGACCTGGGCACGGCGCACGGCCAGCCGCGTCCAGCCCGGCTCGGCGGCGGCGCGGGCGAGGTCGCCGATCGCCATCCGCATGGCGTGACCCTCGTCGTGCCGGGAGCGCCAGTATCTGTTCTTACGGGACCGTCTGGCCGCCATGGTCATCCTTCCTTGCCGTCGTCGCCGGTGAGCCGGCCGTGCAGCCGGCGGATCTCGCGCAGCAGGCCGCTGTCGCCCCTGCGGGCGGCCATGGCGCGTACCTCGGGGATCTCGCCGCGCGCCCCGCCCCACTCCGCCACCGCGGCGGCGAGGCCGACGAAGGCGGCCAGGCCGTTGCGGGGGCGCTCGCCCGGTCTGGGCAGCAGCTCGGGCAGCGCCGCGGCGGCGATCCGCCACACGTGCGCGTGGGCGCCGCGCCGGGCCGCGGCCTCCAGCGCGGCGATCATGTCGATCAGACGGACTTCTCCGCTGGCCAGGAGCAGCCCGGTCTGGCGGCCAACCTCCTCGGCGGGCAGCTCGTCCCGGGCGGCGGTCTCCAGCAGGACGTCGACCGACTCGGGCATCCGCGGGTCGCCCAGGACCCGGGCGAGGACGACCGCGAACGCCGTCCCGACCGGCCCCTCCGCGCGGGCGAGCTCGCGGGCCTGCTCCGGCCCGACGGTGTCGTGCTCCCAGTAGCGCCTGAGCAGGTACGGCATGAGGTGCGCGGCGGCGGCCTCGCGGTGGGAGGGCAGCATGGCGGGCCACCAGTTGCGGTGCTCGGCGTCGCCCCAGTTACCGGGGACGCCGAGCATCAGGTCGACCAGCGGCAGCCCGGTGGGCGCGGCAGTGGCCGACGGCACCAGGAGGATGTGGTGGGAATGGCTCCGGTCATGCCAGTCGTGGTCGGCGCCTTGGCCGTTGCACCTCCATTCGAGCTCGATCTCGACCTCGGGGCAGGTCCACCCGGCGACGATCCGGCCCGCGCCGGACGTCAGCCGCGCCGCCCGCCGCATGGCCTCGGGATCCGGGGTGCGCGGCAGGCGCAGCAGCGCCTGCTGGAGGTCGGCGGCCAGCGGCTTGGCCCCGGCCGCCTCGATCACCTCCAGCCGCCGCACGAGCTCGGCCGCCGCCACGTGCCCGGTGCTGTGCGTGGGCGTGGCCAGCAGCAGCGGTGGGAGGGTGTCCTCCTCGACGGCTCGCAGGATCTCGGCCGCGCGATGCAGCAGCAGCCGGAGCGGGGCGGGCAGGCCGTGCTTCGGCATGAAGCGCTGCCAGGCGCGCGGGACGGTCGCGGTCTCGGCCAGGGAATGCGCGGCGCCCTGGAGCCACACGTCGGCCGGCTCCCAGGTCTCCTGCCGGTACATCCAGGCGGTCCGGTCGATCAGCCGGGAGCGCAGCTCCGCCCTTACGCCCGCCCGATGGCTGCCGACGAGCGTGACGAACCCGGCGAGCAGCCGTTCCCACTCCTGCCAGGAGCCGGCCCTGTCCATCATCCGCCGGCCGAGCTCCTCGACGGACTCGATCGGGGGCGGGAACGCGCCGGCGCGTTCGGGCGCCGGGGGCAGGGGCGGCGGCACGAACACGGGCTCGGCCTCGGCCACGCTGCCGCCCGCGAAAGCGGCGGCGGCCCGCAGGCCGAGGTGGGGCGGGAGCAGCTCGATCGCCTCGCGTACGGTGGCGCGCCCCTCCTCGGTCATGCGGCCGGCGTGGGCGACGGCCAGCTCGACGGCCTTCTCCTGGAGCTCGGCCGAGTCGGCGGCGAAGGCGCCGGCCAGCGGCCCGGCGACCAGGCCGGCGAGCTCGGGCGCGCGCCGTACGGAACGGTCGAGCCACGAGATCCCGGCACGCACCAGCTTGCGCTCGGCGCGGAACAGCAGCGACTCCCACGCCTCGGCCAGGTCGTCGGCGCCGAGATCGCCGCAGGCGCGCAGCCGCTTCACCGCCAGCTCGGCGACGGGGCCCGGGGAGGCGGGCAGCAGGCGCAGGTAGTCGCGGGCGCGGGCGGCCCCCTCGGCGGGCGAGGGGGCCAGCGCCTCGTGCAGGCGTACGAAGAACCGCAGGTCGATGGGCGTGCCACCGAGCAGGAAGCGGCGCACGCAGCCGTCGATCAGCGCCTCGCGCCTGCCCCGGCCCGACGCGGCCACCTCCAGCAGCGCCCGCAGCCAGCCCTCCTGCGGCGACCGCTCCCACTGGAGCACCCGGCCGACCCCCTGGGCCTCGAACAGGCGCGGCAGCAGGTGGTCGAGCAGCGGGTCGTAGGGCAGGGACGGCGACGGTTCACGAGCCACCCAGCCGGCCACCAGCGGGTCGTG
This sequence comes from Nonomuraea sp. NPDC005650, assembly GCF_040605375.1. Classification (NCBI taxonomy): domain Bacteria; kingdom Bacillati; phylum Actinomycetota; class Actinomycetes; order Streptosporangiales; family Streptosporangiaceae; genus Nonomuraea; species Nonomuraea sp. NPDC005650. The sequence continues at coordinate 190,494 of NZ_JBEXCR010000008.1, read as the reverse complement.
CGGCGGCGGCTCGATGCCGCTCTTGCGGAGCAGGGCCAGGGCGAGCTCCATGCCGCGGTCGTCGGACCCGCGCAGGCGCAGCACCAGCCGCTCGGCCAGGTCGGCGCGCCAGGCGGCGGGCCGGTCGGCGAGCACCGACAGGACGAGGCCGACGTCGGCGTCGGGGCCGGCCCACTGCGGCGCGAAGTCGCGCCGGTAGAGCCACGACGCCACGGCCGCCGCCCCGCCGAAGGTGGCCGCGCCCGCCACCCGTAGCGCGCTCCCGTAGTCGGCCAGGCCATCGCCCCATCGGCCGAACCGGCCGCGTAGCTCCTTCAGCAGCTCCGGTAATCGGGCCGCGACCTCCTTGCGCGCCTGCTCGTCCAGCGTCTTGACCCGCTCGGCGAGCCGGTCGGCCCGGCGGTCCACGATCAGCTTCTCGATCTCTACCCAGTGATCCACAGCGGGGACATTAACCAGCGTCGCCGACACTTTCGCCGCGTACCCGATCACGAGTTAAATCAGTCGCTTGACTTACGACTCTGCACCTGATTGGCTGGCAGGGAGGGGGTCGACTCGGGGAGGTCATGGTGAGTCAAGGACATGGTGAGAGCCGCCCCTCCGGGACGCGGTGACCATGACGGTGCGGACCGAGCGGGCCGGCGAGACCCGCGAGCAGATCCTGACGGCGGCCGAGCGGCTGTTCGCCGAGCACGGGGTGTTCGCCGTGTCCAACCGGCAGGTCAGCGAGGCGGCCGGGCAGGGCAACAACGCCGCCGTCGGCTACCACTTCGGCACGAAGACCGACCTGGTGCACGCGATCGTGCGCAAGCACACCGAGCGGATCGAGCGCATCCGGCGGCGCATGCTGGCGGAGACGGCCGGGTCCGACGAGGTGCGCGACTGGGTGGCGTGCCTGGTGCGCCCGGTCACCGAGCATCTGGCCGAGCTGGGCAGCCCCACCTGGTTCGCCCGGTTCGGCGCGCAGGTGATGACCGATCCCGTGCTGCGCGGCATCATGGTCGACGACGCGCTGAGCTCGCCCGCGCTCGTCGAGATCATCGGCGAGCTGAAGCGGTGCCTGCCCGAGCTGCCGCCCGGCGTACGGGCCGAGCGCAGGGCCATGACAAGCCACCTCATGGTGCAGATGTGCGCCGAGCGCGAGCGCGCGCTGGCCGAGGACGCCCCCACGCCCCGTGCCGGCTGGCACGACGCGGCGACCGGGCTGATCGACGCGACCGTCGGGCTGTGGACCGCACCCATCACGATCTCGACCCCCGAACGACCTCACGCAAAGGAAGCCGGCGATGACTGAGATCCACGAGTTCCCGATGCCCAGAGCCGAGGGCTGCCCGTTCGACCCGCCGCCGCCCCTGCGGACCCTGCAGGAGGAGGGGCCGCTGGCCAAGGTCAGGTTGTGGGACGGCAGCACCCCGTGGCTGGTGTCCACGTACGCCGAGCAGCGGGCGCTGCTGGCCGACCCCAGGGTCAGCGCCGACGCCACCCGCCCCGGCTACCCGATCCAGGCGCCCCGCCTCGGCGGCACGACGATCAGCTTCATCATGATGGACGATCCCGAGCACGCCCGGCTGCGGCGGATGGTGCAGGCCCAGTTCACCGTCAGGCGGGTGGAGTCCATGCGCCCGGCCGTGCAGAAGATCGTGGACGAGCTGATCGACGACCTGCTGGCCGGCCCGAACCCGGTGGACCTGGTGGAGGCGTTCGCCCTGCCGGTGCCCTCGCTGGTGATCTGCGAGCTGCTCGGCGTGCCGTACACCGACCACGACTTCTTCCAGGACAACAGCAAGACCGTCATCAGGCGCAGCGCGACGCCGGAGGAGCGGGCCGCCGCCGGCGCGAGGCTGTTCGAGTACCTGGACTCCCTGATGGGCGAGAAGCTCGCCGCCCCGGCGGACGACCTGCTGTCGAAGCTGGCCGAGCGGGTCAAGGCCGGCGAGATGACCCGGCAGGAGGCCGCCCAGATGGGCGTGCTGCTGCTGGTCGCCGGGCACGAGACCACCGCCAACATGATCGCCCTCGGCACGCTCGCCCTCCTGCGGCACCCGGGCCAGCTCGCCCTCCTGCGCCACAACGACGACCCGCGGCTGGTCGCCAGCGCGGTGGAGGAGCTGCTGCGCTACCTCAACATCACCCACAGCGGGCGCCGCCGGGTGGCGCTCGAAGACATCGAGATCGCCGGCCAGGTCATCCGCGCGGGCGAGGGGATGATCCTGGCCAACGACATCGGCAACCGCGACCCCGCGGTCTTCCCCGACCCCGACGAGCTGGACATCCGCCGCGACGCCCGCCGTCACGTGGCCTTCGGCTTCGGCGTCCACCAGTGCCTGGGCCAGCCGCTGGCGCGGATGGAGCTGCAGGTCGCCTACAGCACGCTCTACCGGCGCGTCCCGTCACTGCGCCTGGCGGCGGACCTGGAGCAGATCCCGTTCAAGCACGACGGCCAGGTCTACGGCGTCTACGAGCTCCCCGTCGCCTGGTGACCCGGAAGGATCAGCCGTGAAGGTAATCATCGACCAGGACAAGTGCGTCGCCTCCGGGCAGTGCGTCATGGCCGCGATGGACGTGTTCGACCAGCGGGAGGAGGACGGCGTCGTGGTCCTGCTCGACCCGGCGCCGCCCGCCGCGCTGGCCGGCGACGTCCGGCAGGCCGCGGCCGTGTGCCCGGCGCTGGCCATCCGGATCGAGGAATGACCCGCCGGCGCCTGCTCAGCGGCAGAAGGGCGCCATGCCCATGGCGGACTGCACGCCGCCGAGCAGGTGCCGGACGAAGTACTGGTCACCGTCCATCGGCTCGTCGGTCCACGCCTTGACATCGTGGCCGAGCGTGGTCAGCCAGGCCCTGCCGCCGTCGTAGTACTGGCACCAGCTGACCGGGTGGTCGCCGCCGTGGCCGGGGTGTCCGAGGTTGCCGCGCACGCCGCGGGCCAGCGTGCTCTCGTCGACCCTGGCCAGGACGCGGACGCGGGTGGGGAACGGGACGAGGTTGTACCACTCGTCGGTGAAGGCCCAGCGCTGCGGCAGCCCCTGGGTGGAGACGTCGCGCCGGTCCGCGGTGACGACGGTGCCCGGCTGGTTGGCGGCGTGGTCGTAGAAGTTGGCATTGCCGAGCAGCCCTTCGTACCAGGGCCAGTTGTACTCGGTGCCGAACGCGTTGTGCACGCCGACGAACCCGCCGCCGGCCCGGATGTACTGCCGCAGCGCGGTCTGCGCGGCGTCGTCGAGGGTGTCGCGGGTGGTGCTGAGGAACATCACCGCGTTGTACGCCAGCAACCGCCCCGCCGAGGACAGCTGGGTGACGTCCTCGGTGTAGTCGACGGCGAAGCCGTTGTCCTGGCCCAGCTTGAGGACGGCCTTGATCGCGACGTTGTCGTCGTTGAGCGGCGGGTTGAGCCCGGGGCCGAGCGGGGTGCCCAGGTGGGCGTGGCGGGGCCCGGCGGTGCGGCTGTAGACGAGCAGCCGGTAGCCCTTGGCGGGGTCGAAGTTCCCCCAGTCGTGGTAGCAGCGCGGGTCGGTGCCGCGGCACACGCCGTAGTCGGGATCGCCGAGATTCCGTGCCCCCTCGCCGGAGGACAGCGCGGCCGAGCCGGGCGCGGTGGCGGTGAGCAGGAGCGCCGCCGCACCCGTGAGGGCGGCGATCGACAGTCTGGTACGCATGGGCACCTCATGCCTCGATCCACTAGGCGGATCGGATGGTCCACTAAGAGGTTCGAGCGTAACCACGGTCCGACGCGAGGACAAGCTCTTGCCTTCACGATCGGCCGAGGCTTATGGTGCGTCCGTCATATGGATCAATAGGTCCATGTAGCGGACCACTGAAGGTGTGTGTGCCAGTGGAACGACGTAACTTCCTCATCGGCGCGGCCGCGGCGCTGAGCACCGCCGCGACCACCGCCGAACCCGCCCTGGCGAGCACGGAAAAGCAGCCGGCCGCGCTCGGCGTCACCGGCAAGGACTTCCCCAAGGTCTGCGGCAACCTGGGCAACCACAACCACTCCCCGCTCAAGCAGATCACCGCCGGGAACCTGGGCCGCCTGGGCGGCGCCTGGCACGTCAACCTGGAGGGCGGCAGCACAGCGGCGCACCAGCAGAGCACCTGCGTCGTCGAGAACGGCGTCCTGTACGTGCAGACCACGCAGCAGAACGTCTTCGCCGTGGACGGCAGGACCGGCGCGATCAGGTGGAAGACCAACCTCGGCACCAGGCAGACCAACATGCGCGGCGTCGCCCTCGGCGAGGGCCTGGTCTTCTCCACCTCGGGCGCCAACATCGTCTATGCCTTGAAGAAGGACACCGGCCAGGTCGTCTGGCAGCGGCAGCTCATCACCGACGACGAGGGCGGCGGCGACACCGGCGGCTGCGACCCGCAGAACGGCCAGTGCGGCGGCCTGACCGGCACGCTGGCCGGCGCCGTCGTCTACCACGACGGGCTGATCTACGTCGGCATGCAGGGCAGCACCGGCGGGGCACGCGGCCGGGCGTACGCGCTCAAGGCCGCCACCGGCGAGGTCGCCTGGACCTTCTGGGCGTGCCCCGGCGAGGGCCAGTTCGGCAACGACACCTGGGAGGGCGAGTCCTGGAAGACCGGTGGCGCGGTGCCGTGGATCCACCCGGCCGTGGACCCGGACCTGGGCCTGGTCTACTGGACGTTCGGCGGCTCCTACCCGCGCCTGGACGGCTCCGGCCGGGGCGGCGACAACCTGTTCGCCAACTCGATCGTGGCCATCGACGCCAAGACCGGCGAACGCAGGTGGCACTTCCAGTCGGTGCACCACGACATCTGGGACCTCGACAACGTCATGGCGCCCGTGCTGGTGGACATCAAGGTCAAGGGCAGGACCCGCAAGGCCGTCGTCTACGGCAGCAAGGCCGGCATGTTCTACGTCCTCGACCGGGAGAGCGGCGAGCCGCTGCACGGCGTGGAGGAACGCCCCGTGCCGCAGGACCCCCGGCAGAAGACCGCGCCGACGCAGCCCTTCCCCGGCGGGGAGCCGTTCATCACGCAGGCGCCCGAGTTCGGCAAGGCGACCAGACCGGTGCCGTTCTACGCCTGGGGCGGCCTCTACACGCCGCACTGGGACCGGGCCACGATCATCTTCCCCGGCGCGGGCGGCGGCGCGGACTGGGCGCACCTGTCGTACAACCCGCATACGGGCTGGATCTACGTCGGCTACGGGCTGATCAACTCCGGCTTCTCCAACACCCACGACGGCCGGGTCAACACCTCGCGCCCGCTGGGCGAGTATTTCGCGGGCGGCATCGCGGCCGTGGACCCGCGCACGAACAAGCCGGTGTGGACCCTCGACCGCGAGTGGTCGCTGGCGCACGGCAACGGCATCCTGACCACCGGCGGCCGGGTGATGTTCCAGGGCGGGCCCGACGGGCTGCTGCACGCCATGGACGACACCGACGGCCGGATCCTGTGGAGCTTCCAGTGCGGCGCCGGCGTGCACACCAGCCCGATCAGCTACGAGATCGACGGCGAGCAGTACCTCGCGGTCCTGGCCGGCGGCAACGGGCTGCCGTATCCGGACATCCCGCGCGGCGACCATCTGTGGGCGTTCAAGCTGGGCGGCAAGGTGGCCCCGGCGGCCACGCCCACGCCGCCCAGGAAGCGCAACGACATCAGGGCACCGGCCGTTACCGGGGCCGTCGCCGGCACCACCGTCACGCTCGGCCGGATCTGGGACGCCGCGAACCAGCGGCCCGGCCCGACCGAGAACACCGTCGCCCAGAACGCCATGTCGCCCCAGCACCTGCGGGTGCCGAAGGGCACGACGGTCACCTTCGTCAACCCGGCCGACAACAAGTCCGCGCACGCCGCCGTGTCGTTCTTCGAGTACGAGTTCGACAGCGGCGTGCTGATGCCCGGCCAGTCCTTCACCCACACGTTCGACACCGCGGGCGAGTACTTCTACAACGACGCGATCTTCCCGCAGAACACCGGCAAGATCGTCGTCTACTGACGGCGCTCAGGCGAGGGGGTGGTCGAAGCCGCGCTCCGACATGCGCTTGGCCACCTCCCGCAGGTCCGCGGCGAACGCCTCGACGCGGTCGTCGCCGAAGCGCACCGTCGGGCCGCTGAGCGTCAGCGCCGCCACGGTCGCCCCCGAGCCGCTCGTCACGGGCACGGCGACCGCGGACAGGCCGGGCTCGCGTTCGCCGTGGCTGACCGCGTAGCCGTCGCGCGCCGCCTGGCCGATCCACTCCCGCAGGGTGACCGTGTGGGACTCGCCGTACGGGGAGGAGCGGGCCACCCGGGACAGCAGCCGCTCGGGGGCGTCCTTGAGCAGGACCTTCGAGGAGGCCCCCGCCCACAGCGGCAGCTCGTCGCCGACCCGTACGACGTGACGCAGCGGCTGCGGGCTCTCCTGCTGGGCGATGCAGACGCGGTGCACGTCGCGCAGCACGTAGAGGTTGACCGTCTCCCGCTGCCGCGCGCCCAGCTCGCGCATGAGCTGAACGGTCTCCGGCGGCAGCTCCCACGCCGAACGGGCCAGGTGGGCCCAGCGCCACAGGGCGGGACCGGCCGCGTAGCCCTTCGGCGTGCTCCACAGCAGCCCCATGTGCTCCAGGGTCTGCAGCAGCCGCAGCGCCGTCGTCTTGGCCAGCCCCGTCTCCTCGACGACCTCGCGGATGGTCAGCGTCCGCCGCTCCTCGCCGAGCAGCGCCAGGATGTCGAACGCCCGCTGGACGCTGCGCACGCCGCCGCTCTCACCGGACTCTGCGGGAAGGTTCGAAGGCACGGGTCCTCACTTGTGGGTAGAAGGTGAACCTGCTGCCCACCTTCTCATGCGCTCCGCAGGCTAACATCCGGTCCGCTTGACGGTCCAGATGATCCGCTACATGGATCAGGGTCTTGCCAGAACCTTGACGGTCCTCATACCGTGAGCTCATCCACAGTGCGGTTCAAACGAACCGCTTAGCGGATCCATGGAGCCGTCATGAACGCAATCCACGAGGCCGGCTGCTTAGTCGCCGGCAAGTGGCTCACCGAAGGACCGCAGGCCGAGCGCGTCGGCCCCTACGTCCGCCAGGTCGTCAGCCGGGCCAGAACGGCACAGGCCGAGGACGTCACCGCAGCCCTCGACTACGCCCGGCGCTCGGCCAGGGCGATCGCGCGGCTGGCCCCGGCCACCCGCGCGGACATCCTGGACCGCGCCGCCGCCGCGCTCGGCGAGCGGGGCGAGGAGTTCGCCGCCCTGCTGGCGCTCGAACTGGGCAAACCTCTCAAGGACGGGCGCGGCGAGGTGCTGAGGGTGGCCGACACCCTGTCCGTGGCGGCGGCCGAGGCCAGGCGGATCGGCGGCGAGGTACTGCCGGTGGCGGGCTGGGGCCGGGGCGTCGGCAACACCGCGATCACCCAGCGCGCCCCCGCGGGCCCCGTGCTGGCGATCACGCCGTTCAACGCGCCCGCGAACCTGCTGGCCCACAAGCTCGCCGCCTCCTTCGCCGCGGGCAACACCACCGTCGTCAAGCCGCCGCCGCAGGCCCCGGCCGTCTCCACGGCACTGGTCGAGCTGCTGCTCGACGCCGGGATGCCGGTGGAGGCCGTACAGGTCCTGCACGGCGGCGGCGAGGTGGGCGCGCGGCTGTGCGCGGCGCCGGAGATCGCGGTGGTGAGCTTCACCGGCGGCGTCGCGGCCGGGCACGCCGTCGCCCACGCCGCCGGGCCGAAGCGGGTGCTGCTCGAACTCGGCGGCAATGCCGCGACCATCGTGTGCGAGGACGCCGACCTCGCCGAGGCGGCCCGGGTCTGCGCCCGCACCGGCTACAGCAACTCCGGCCAGAGCTGCATCTCGGTCCAGCGCGTCTACGTCCAGCGCGCCCGCTTCGACGAATTCGCCGACGCCCTGACCGGCGAGGTGAAGGCCCTCGCCGTGGGCGACCCCCTCGACCCGGCGACCGACGTGGGCTCGATGGTGGACGACGCCGCGGCCGAGCGCGTGGTCCGCTGGAGCGCCGAGGCCGCCGGGGCGGGCGCCCGGATCACCACGGGCGGCAGCCGCGAAGGAGCCGTGATGGCGCCCACCGTCGTGGTCGCGCCGCCCCGCGACGCGCGGGTCGTCAGGGAGGAGGTGTTCGGCGCGCTGGTGGCCGTGCTCCCCTACGACGGCTTCGACGAGGTGATCGAGGAGTGCAACCGCAGCACGTACGGCCTGCAGGCCGGGATCTTCACGCACGACGTGCGCCGCATCGTCACCGCCTGGCGGGAGCTGGAGGTCGGCGGCCTGATCGTCAACGGCTCCTCCAACTTCCGCCTCGACCACGTCCCGTTCGGCGGCGTGAAGGACTCCGGCATCGGCCGCGAGTCGCCCCGCTGGATGATCGAGGACTTCACCGTGACCAAGACCCTCATGCTCAAAGGGCTGACCATCTGGGGAGATCAATGACCACCGCCGCTCATGCCCTGGTGGCGCAACTGGAGGAGCTCGGCGTCGAGTACGTCTTCGGCACCTGCGGGCACACCAACATCGCGGTGCTCGACGCGCTGGCCGACAGCCGCGTCCGCTTCGTCATCGCCCGCCACGAGCAGGCCGCCGCGCACGCCGCCGACGGCTACGCCCGCGCCAGCGGCAAACCCGGCGTGCTGCTCGTGCACGTCGGGCCCGGCCTGACCAACGCCGCCACCGGCGTCATGACCGCCGCGCTCGACTCGGTGCCCCTGGTCGTGATCTCCGGCGACATCCCCTCCTACTACCGGGGCCGCCACCCGCACCAGGAGATCAACCTGCACGCCGACGGCGACCAGGCGTCGGTCTTCCGCCCCTTCGTCAAGCGGGCCTGGAACGTGCACCGCGCCCAGGACCTGGGCAGGGCCGTGGAACGGGCCTTCTGGACGGCGCTGTCGGGACGCCCGGGAGCCACGCTCGTCAACGTGCCGATGGACGTCTTCTCCCGGCCCGCGGCGCCGTACCCGCCGATCAGCCGCGCGGCGCCGCCCGGCCTGCCCGAGGCCACCGCCGAGCTGATCGCCGCGACGCTGGCGGCGGCCGACCGGCCGCTCCTCTACGTCGGCGGCGGCCTGCGCGAGGAAGCCGATGCGCTGATCGCGCTGGCCGAGCATCTGGACCTCCCCATCGCGCATTCGCTCATGGCCAAGGGCACCGTGCCCGACGCCCACCCCCTCGTGCTGGGCATGACCGGCTTCTGGGGGCTGGAGCTGACGAACGCGTACGCCCGCGAGTCCGACGTCGTGCTCGCCCTGGCCACCCGCTTCGCCGAGACCGACGCCAGCTCCTGGGACCCGCGCTTCACGTGGGACTTCTCCGGCGGCACCACGCTCATCCAGATCGACATCGACCCGGCCGAGCTCGGCCGCAACTATCCGGTCACCATCGGCGCGGTCGCCGACGTGGGGCTCGCGGTCAGGGCGCTGGCCGAGGCCGCCAAGGCCCATCCCCCGGCCGAGCGGCCGGAGCTGAGAGAGAAGATCCGCCAGGCCAGATCCGGGCTGTTCGCCGCGAGCAGGGAGCGCGGCCGGAGCGAGGACTTCCCGCTGCGGCCGGAGCGCATCCTGGCGGACCTGCGCGACGCGATCCCGGCGGACGCGGTGCTGGTCACCGACGTGGGCTGGAACAAGAACGGCGTCGCCCAGTGCTACGAGCTGCCGCCGCGGGGGCGCTTCATCACCCCAGGCGGGGCCTCCACGATGGGGTTCGGCCCGGCCGCGGCGGTGGGCGTGCAGCTGGCCCGGCCGGAGCGGACGGTGGTCGCGCTCGTCGGCGACGGCGGCATGAGCGCGCAGCTGCCCGCCGTGCCCCTCGCGGTCGAGCAGGGCGCCCCCGTGATCTTCGTCGTGATGAACAACAGGTCGCACGGGACCATCTCGGACCTGCAGGCGGCCCACTTCGGCCGCAGCCACGGCTGCGACTTCACCGACCCGGCCGGGCGGCCCTACAGCCCGGACTTCGCCGCGCTCGCCGTCGCGTGCGGCGCCGACGGCCACACCGTCACCACGCCCGCCGAGCTCGGCGCGGCCCTGCGCGCGGCCGTCGCGAACCGGCGTCCCGCGGTCATCGACGTGCCGATGGTGAACGAACCGGTGCCGACACCCGGCCACTGGAACATCAAGGACATCTATCAGGGGATGTTCTCCGACTGAAACCGTTGCGCGTTCGATATTTCCTCCGCATCCGTGCGGCGCTATAACGAACGTACTAGTCCGTGAATTAACTCTCTCACCTACCCCCAGAGGTGAATCGTGAGATTTCCGATCGCCGCGGTCGCGTTGCTCCTGCTCGCCGCCTGCGCCCCACCCGGACAGTCGAACCAGTCAGGAGCCGGCGCCACCGGCCCCATCAAGATCGCGAACGTCAACGCCCAGAGCGGCCAGCTCAGCTCGCTCGGCCAGTGGGAGCACAAGGGCGTGAAGCTGGCCGTCGACGAGGCCAACAAGGCCGGCGGCGTCAACGGGCGGCAGATCCAGCTCGACCTGTTCGACAGCCAGGGCGACCCGACCGTCGGCACCAACGTGGCCAGGAAGATCGCCGGCGAGGGCTACATCGCCATGCTGGGCACCGCCGAGAGCGCGGTCACCCTGGCCATGGCGCCGATCCTCAAGGACGCCAAGATCCCGAACATCACCTCGGGCCAGTCGCCCAAGCTGGCCGAGCTGAAGAGCCCGTTCCTGTTCCTCAACGCGCCGACCAGCGTCACCTTCGACGAGACGCTCGCCAAGTACCTGGTCGACGACAAGGGGCAGAAGAAGATCGCGCTGATCAGCAACAACGGCGCGTACGGCGGCGGCGAGCACGACGCCTTCCTCAACGCGCTCAAGACCAGGAACGTCACCCCGCTGGCCGACGAGGTCGTCACCCCCGACCAGAAGGACTTCAACGCCAACCTCGCCAAGATCCGCGAGAAGGACCCGGAGGTGCTGTTCATCGGCGCCGAGGAGGTCCAGTCGGGGCTGATCGCCAAGCAGGCCCGCGAGCTGGGGCTCAAGGCCGTCTTCGCCGGCGGCGCCCCGATGGGCACCGACGTGTACGCCACCACGGCCGGGCTGAAGAACGCCGAGGGCTCGATCGTCAGCTCGCCCTACCTGAGCAACGACGCCAGCGACGCCATCAAGGCGTTCGCCGCCAAGTACAAGGCCGCCTACAACGAGGAGGCCCGCATGCACGTCGCCAAGGCGTACGACGGCGCGTCGATCCTCATCGAGGCGCTCAAGCGGACCAACGGCGAGGGCGGGCAGAAGCTCGCCGACGCCATCCGCGGCGTCAAGCGCGCCGGGCTGCTGGGCGACTACGACTACGACGCCAACGGCGTCGGCATCCACACCACCAAGATCGGCCTGGTCAAGGAGGGCAAGGTCGTGCCCGAGGCCGCGAGCTGACGTGCAGGTATTCCTTCAGACCCTGATCGGCGGGGTCACGTTCGGAGCGGTGTACGCGCTGGTGGCGATGGGGTTCTCGATCGTCTACCGCACCATGGGGCTGGTCAACTTCGCGCACGGCAGCGTCGTGATGATCGGCGCGTACGCCGCGTCCACGTTCTACCTGGCCAGCCGGCTCCCCTTCGCGGTCGCGATCGTCGTGGCCATCGCGGTCACCGGACTCATCGGCCTGGTGATCGAGCGCTTCCTGCGCCCCCTGGAGAACAAGGACTTCACGCTGATGCTGATCGGCACGATCGGCTTCGGCGCGGTGCTGGAGGCGGGGGCGGTCCTCGTCTGGGGGGCCACCGGCCACGCCGTGCCCTCCCCCGTCGCCACCGAGCCGATCGACCTGGCCGGTGTCCGGATCCCCACGTACAACGTGCTCGTGATCGCGGTCGCGGCGGCCGCGACCGGCCTGCTGGCGCTGTTCCTGCAGCGCACCAAGCGCGGCGCGGCCATGCAGGCGGTCGCCATGGACCACCAGGCCGCCACCGCGGTCGGCATCCACGTCGGGCGCAGCAACGCCATGGCCTTCGCCATCGGCGCGGGCCTGGCGGCGCTGGCGGGCAGCCTGGTCGGGCCGATGTTGTACGTCAACCCGACCATGGGCGGCACCCTGGGCATCAAGGGGTTCGCCGCCGCCATGCTGGGCGGCTTCGGGAGCATGCCGGGCGCGATCGTCGGCGGGCTGGCCTTCGGGCTGCTCGACTCGTTCGCCGCGGGCAACTTCCAGGAGTACTCCGAGCTGGTGACGTTCCTGGTGTTCGCCGTCGTGGTCATGATCCGCCCGACCGGCATCTTCGGAGAGGCCACGGTGAACCGCGCATGAGACGTCTGGCCTGGCTCGTCCCCGTCGCCGTGGCCGCCTGGCTGCTCCCCTACGGCCTGGACGGCTACTCGATGCACGTCGCCGACGTGGCGATCATCTTCGCCATCCTGGCCGTCGGCCTCGGCCTGACCATGGGCGTGGCCGGGCAGATCAACCTGGCCCAGGTCGCCTTCTTCGGCGTCGGCGCCTACACCGTGGCCATCCTCACCACGCAGGCCGGCTTCGGCTTCTGGACCGCCGCGGTCCTGGCGGTGGTGGCCGCCGCGGTCTTCGGCGCGCTCGTGGGCGTGCCCGCGCTGCGCATGCAGTCGCACTACCTGGGCATCGTGACGCTCGGCCTGGCGCTGGCCTTCACCAACTGGGTCACCAACGCCACCGTCGCGGGCCGCGCCGAAGGCATCAGCGACCTGCCGGTGCCGCCCATGTTCGGCGTCGACCTGTCCAGCGGCTACCTGTTCTACTACGTCGAGCTGATCGTCTTCGCGCTCGTCCTGGCCTTCGCCCTGCTCGTCACCCACTCGCCGCTGGGCCGCAGGCTGCGCGCCATGCGCGACGACGACCTCGCGGCCGGCGCGCTCGGCGCGGAGATCCCGCTGCTGCGCATGACCGCGTTCGTCCTGTCCGGCCTGTACGGCGGCGTCGCGGGCGTCCTGTACGCCGGGCTCATCCGCTTCGTCGCGCCCGAGTCCTTCAACATCGCCAACATGTTCCTGCTGCTCGCCATGGTGATCATCGGCGGCCGGAGCAGCATCCTGGGCTGCGTCGTCGGCGCGGTCGCGCTCTCCCTGGTCAGGGAGGCGCTGCTGGACGCCTCCGCCTACGCCCAGCTCGGCTACGGCCTCGTGGTCGTGCTCGTGGTGGTGTTCGCGCCCAAGGGCCTGGCCGGACTCCCCCGCCAGCTCCTGCGGCGGCGCCGCGACGGCTCGCGGGCCCAGCTCGGCCCCTTCCGGCCGTACGAGGCCGCGCCCGCCACTTCGGACGGCGACGTGCTGGAGATCCGGGACGTGACCAAGCGGTTCAAGGGCCTGGTCGCGCTCGACGGGGTGTCGCTGACCGTGCCCGCCGGGCAGATCCGCGGCGTCGTGGGGCCCAACGGCTCGGGCAAGACGACGCTGTTCAACGTCATCAGCGGCTTCTACACGCCCACCCAGGGGTCGGTGCGGCTGCTCGGGCGCGACGTGACCGGGGCGGCGCCGTACCGGCTGTCGCACCGCGGCGTGGCCAGGACCTTCCAGAACCTGCGCCTGTTCGAAGACCTCAGCGTGCGCGAGAACCTGCTCATCGGCCTGGACCGCACGCCGGCCACCTGGATCTGGCGCTACCCGAGCCTGCCCTGGAAGGTGCTGGGCTACGAGCGGGCGCTGCGCGAGCGGGCCGAGGAGCTCATCGAGCGGTTCGGGCTGGCCGAGGTCGCCGACGCGGAGCCGAGCTCGCTGCCGTACGGGATCCAGCGGCGCATCGAGCTGGCCCGCGCCATGGCCATGCGGCCGAGCCTGCTCCTGCTGGACGAGCCCGCCGCCGGGATGAACGGCGAGGAGGTGCGCCGGCTCGGCGAGATCGTCCGCTCCATCAGGGACTCCGGCGTGACCGTCGTGATCATCGAGCACAACATGGGCCTGGTCATGTCGCTGTGCGAGCAGGTCACGGTCCTGTCTGGCGGCCGCGTCATCGCCGACGGCCCGCCCGCCGAGGTCGCCGTGCACCCCGACGTCGTGGCCGCCTATCTCGGCGACTCGATGACCGCCCCCACCGCCGAGGAGGCCACCCGTTGAGCACTCTCACCGTCGAGAACCTCTCCGTCCACTACGGCGGCGTACGGGCCGCGCACGACGTCTCCTTCACCGTCGAACCGGGCCAGTCGCTGGGCATCATCGGCGCCAACGGCGCGGGCAAGACCTCCACGCTCAAGGCCGTCATGGGCCTGGCGCCCCGGCAGGCCGGCGCGATCCGCTTCGGCGGGCACGACCTCCTGCGCGCGCCCGCGCACACCCTGGTGCGGCACGGCATCGGCTACGTCCCCGAGGGACGGCACGTCTTCCCCGGCCTGAGCGTCGAGAAGAACCTCCTGCTCGGGGCCTACACCCAGAGCTGGAAGCGCACGCCCATCGACGAGGTGTACGCGGTCTTCCCGGTGCTGAGCGAGATGCGCCACCGGCTGGCGGGGGCCCTGTCCGGGGGCCAGCAGCAGATGCTGGCCGTCGGGCGGGCGCTGATGTGCCGTCCCAAGGTGATGCTGCTGGACGAGCCCTCGATGGGGCTGTCGCCGATCCTCGTCGCCGAGATCGCCGCCGTGCTCAAGCGGCTCAACGCCGACGGCCTGGCCATCCTGCTGGTGGAGCAGAACGCCAAGCTCACCTTCGACGTCACCACGACCTGCCTGGTGATGGAGAACGGCGAGATCGCCGCCACCGGCACCTCGGCCGAACTCCGCGACGACCCCCAGGTCCGCCGCATCTACCTCGGCCTGTGACCCCCGGCTGCGGCACCCTGCGGCCGGGGGGCGGGTCAGCCGGCGATCTCCGCGATGTCCGGCTCCACCAGGGGGAAGCGCTTGAGGACCTCCGGGTCGTGGCCGGCGACCACCAGGTGGGGGCCGTCGGCCAGCTCCTTGATCCGGTCGAAGGCGCCGTACATGCCCGTCATGCTGTGCAGGATCGGGAACGGGCGGTCGCCCTCGATGTTCTCGTAGAAGTGGCTGGCGTCGGAGGCCAGCACGACGTGGCCGCGGGCGGTGCGGACGCGGACCACCTGCATGCCCGCCGTGTGCCCGCCGACCAGGTGCACGCTCAGGCCGGGCACCACGCTCGCGTCGCCGTCGAGCAGCGACACGCGGCCGTCCCGGCGGGCGGCCTGGAGGTGGGCGAGGTCGTCGTCGTTCAGCAGCCAGCGCTCCCCCGCGACCCGCTCGGCCCAGGGCCCCGTCCAGTAGTCCAGCTCGGCCCGCTGCAGGACGTAGCGGGCCGAGGTGAACTCACCGGCGGTGCCCGTGTGGTCGTAGTGCAGGTGGGTCAGCACCACGTGGTCGACGGCGTCCGCCGCCACGCCCAGCCGGGCCAGCGCCTCCACCGGCGAGGCCAGGTAGCGCAGGCCCGTGGCCCGCTCGGCGCGCGCCCGGCCGATGCCGGTGTCGACGACGACCGTGTGCTCGTCGTTGACGGCCAGCCAGATGTAGTAGGCCGTGGGGTGCGGCTCCGCTCCCCTGGTGTCGTAGCCGTGGAAGTGCTCGCCGCGCCGGGCGTCGCGCTCGGCGTAGCGCAGGGCGTACACGCGGAAGCCGGTCACACCCGCGCCGCTTCCCTGAGCCCGAGCTGCTCGGTCGGGACGCGGTAGGTCTCCCTGGCGGTGGCCACGGCGGCCACGTTGACCAGGCACACGACGGCGGTGATGACCGACACGCCCAGCCAGCTGTCCGGGCCGGTGCCCGCCACCGCCGTGGCCACGGTCGGCGCGAAGCCGGCGATCGCGAAGCCGATCTGGGTGCCGATCGCCATGCCCGACAGGCGGACCCGGGTGGTGAACATCTCGCCGTAGAACGACGGCCAGACGCCGCTGGTGGCGCTGTGCACGACGCCGAACATCAGGATGCCCACCACGAAGATCAGGGCGTAGCTGCCGATGGAGATCGACCACAGGTAGGCGAACATCAGCACCGCGCAGCCCAGCGAGCCGCCGATGAAGACCGGCTTGCGGCCGATCCGGTCCGACAGCCGCCCCCACAGCGGGATCGTGATCACCGCGGCGATGTTGGCCAGCACGCCGACCCACAGCATGGGGCCGCGGTCCAGGTGCATGGTGTTGACGGCGTACGACAGCGCGTGGACGGTGAAGATCGTGCTCACCGAGGCGATGACCGCGGCCACGACCACGCGCAGCACGTCCCCGCGCTGCTCGCGGAAGAGCACGGCCAGCGGCATCCTGGCCACGTTGTCGGTGGCGACCTCCTGCTCGAAGGCGGGCGTCTCCTCCAGCGTGCGGCGGATGACCAGCCCGACGGCGGCCACCCCGATGCTCAGCCAGAACGGCACCCGCCAGCCCCAGCTCAGCAGCTGGTCCTCGGGCAGCGCGGCGATCGGCAGGAAGATCGCGGTGGCGATGATCTGCCCGGCCTGGGTGCCGTTGAGCGTGAAGCTGGTGTAGTAGGCCCGGCGGTTGTCGGGGGCGTGCTCGAGCGTCATCGAGTTGGCGCCGGCCTGCTCGCCGGAGACGGAGAAGCCCTGCAGCAGGCGCAGGACCACGAGCAGGACCGGGGCGAGCACGCCGACCTGGTCGTACGTGGGCAGGCAGCCCACCAGGAACGTCGAGGCGCCCATCATGACCAGCGTGCTGACCAGGACTTTCTTGCGGCCGAACTTGTCGCCCACGTGCCCGAGGACGAACGCGCCGACCGGCCTGGCCAGGTAGCCGACGCCGAAGGTGGCCAGCGCCAGGAGCGTGCCCGTGGCGGGAGAGCTGGACGGAAAGAAGATCTTGCTGAAGACCAGCGCGGCCGCGGTGCCGTAGATGAAGAAGTCGTAGTACTCCAAGGCACTACCGATCCATGCCGCTATAGCCGCTTTGCGAGGTTTGCCCTGCACCGTCACGATTATGCTCCTCACGGGGGGAATGGGATAGCGCAGTGGCAGGAAACTAACTCACTGGTTCGTACATTACAAGGGTGTTGCCAATCGGTTACCTGGGAGCCGGGTTCTCAGACCTGACCGCGGAGGTAGGCGACGACCATCTCGCCCACCATCCGGCGCAGCCGGTCGCGGTGCTCCGGCGCCGCCATGTCACGCCCGAACAGCGCGCCGAACGTGTGCTGGTTGGCCACCCGAAAGAAGCAGAACGAGCTGATCATCATGTGCACGTCGATCGCGTCGGCCTCGGTCACGAACTCCCCCGAGGCCTGCCCCGCGTCCAGGATGCGCGAGATGACGTCGAGCACCGGCGTGCCGAGGTTGGCCAGCACCTCGGACTTGCGGATGTGCTCGGCCTGGTGGACGTTCTCGATGGCGACGAGCTTGATGAAGTCGCGGTGCAGGTCGTGGTGGTCGAAGGTCAGCTCCGCCAGGGTGCGGATCGCCTCGACCGGGGCCAGGTGCTCGACGTCGATCGTCCGCTCCATCGCGCGGACCTCGGTGTAGGCCTTCTCCAGGACCGCGATGTAGAGGCGCTCCTTGCTGCCGAAGTAGTAGTAGATCATACGTTTGGTCGTGCGCATGCGCTCGGCGATCTCGTCCACGCGCGCGCCCGCGTACCCGTGGCGGGCGAACTCCTGCTGGGCGACCTCGAGGATCTCCGCCTTGGTGCGCTCGGCGTCCCGCTGGCGTTCGGAGGCGACGGGTTGCGTGGTCATTCGGTCATCCTAGTGAGGTCCGGCGTGCTGCACGGAGAGACGGATGGGGGCGTTCCCTGCGCCGTACCCCTGGTAGCCGCCCGTACGCTGGACGATCTCGAAGAAGACGCGGCCGACGGTGACGGTGTACAGGTGCAGGAACTCGCCGTGCCCGTCCCGGTCGTACAGCACGCCCAGCTCCCTGAGCTCGGGGTCGACGTGGTCGTGGCGGGCCTCCAGGTCGTCGTAGTAGTTGGCGGGGATGGGCAGCAGCAGCTCCGGGCACTCGGCACGCAGGCGGCGGGCGACGGCCACGACGTCGTCGCAGGCGAACGCAACGTGCTGCCACGGCTGGTCCTTGGCGCCGACCTGGGCGAGGTTGATCACCATCCGGACCGCCCCCTCGGCGGCCGACATCGCCTTGCTGCGGAGCAGTCCGTACGGGTCGGGCAGCTCCAGGCTCTCCTGCGGCTGGAGGCCGAGCACGGTGCGGTAGAACAGCTCGGCCTCGTCGAAATAGTGGAACGGCTGGGTGAGGGCGACGTGGTCGATGCGGGTGATCTCCCCGGCGACCGGACCCGATGGGCGGAAGTCGTCGAGCCAGGCCGTGTCGCAGAAGAAGATCTGGGTGCCGTCGGGGGCGGCGACGGCGTCCAGGCGCGCCTCCCTGGGCGCGCGCTCGCGCGGCAGCACCGGCGACAGCAGCGACTCCGCGTGCTTGACCGCCCCGCCGGGGTCGGGGCTGTCGAGCCCGATGGCGACCAGCGCGGGGTCCCCGCCGGCGCCGTTGAGGAGCAGTCGCGCCCCGCCCTGCGCCCACAGCTCGACGGGTTTGGTGGGATGCCTCCCGGTACGTTGGAAGCCGAGCGCGGTCAGCACCCCGCCGAGGGCTTCCGGGTTTGCCAGCTCCGCGAAGGCGAACCCGGTGGGGACGGCCGGATGCGCGGCCCCGTACAGGGTGTCCTCCAAGGCGATGAGCGAGCGCATGCCGTCGCGGGCCGTGCGGGCGGTGCCGGCCTGGCGGAAGTGGTCGTTGAACACCTCCAGCGAGAGCGGCCCGGTGTATCCGGCGTCGAGGACGTGCCGGACCAGCCCGGCGACGTCGAAGTTGCCCTGGCCGGGGAAGCAGCGGTAATGGCGGCTCCACTGCAGCACGTCCATGGCCAGCAGCGGCGCGTCGGCGAGCTGGAGGAAGAAGATCTTCTCGCCGGGGATCGCCTCGATGCCGATCGGGTCGGAGCCGCGCGAGAGGATGTGGAAGCTGTCCAGGCAGGTGCCCAGGTTCGGGTGGTCGGCCAGGCGCACCAGGCGCCAGGCGTGCAGATACTCGTTGACGTGCCGGCCCCAGGCCAGCGCCTCGTACGCGATGCGGATGCCGTGCTCGGCGGCCCGTTCGGCCAGCAGCCGCAGCTGGGCCGCGGCCAGCTCGTCGTCGCCGATCGCCGCCGGCGAGACGTTGGAGCAGACCAGCAGCAGGTCGGCGCCCAGGCGTTCCATGGTCCGGAACTTGTGCTCGGCGCGGCGCAGGTTGCGGGCCAGCAGGTCGGCGGGCACCGCCTCGAAGTCGCGGAACGGCTGGTAGAGGTCGATGGAGAGCCCCAGGTCCGCGGCGCGGGCCCGGATCTCCTCGGGTGGCAGCGGGCAGACGAGCAGGTCGTTCTCGAAGATCTCCACGCCGTCGAACCCGGCGGCGGCGATGGCGTCCAGCTTCTCGGTCAGGGTGCCGCTCACCGACACGGTGGCGATGGACTTGCGCACGACTTCTCCTCAGACGGTCACCAGGTCGGTCAGGTGGGCGAGCATGCGCTCGGTGTCGGGCTCGCGGCCGGTGAACAGGCGGAAGGCGTGCGCGGCCTGGAAGACGACCATGCCGCCGCCGTCCAGCGTCCGGCAGCCCGCCGCGCGGGCCTGCTTGAGCAGCTCCGTCTCCAGCGGCCGGTACACGATGTCGGCCACCCACAGGCCGGGGCGCAGCAGCGCGGCGGGCAGCGGCAGCCCCGGGTGGTGCGCCATGCCGGTGGGCGTGGCGTGCGCCAGCCCGTCCGCCTCGGCGAGCAGCGCGGGCAGGTCGTCGCGGCCGGCGGCGCGGGCCCGGCCGGCGCCGAACCGGGAGCTCAGCTCCGCCGCCAGCCGCACCGCCCGGCCGGGGTCGGCGTCGACGAGGGTCACCCGGTCGGCGCCCAGGGTGAGCAGCGCGTGCCCGACCGCGGCCCCCGCGCCGCCCGCGCCGAGCTGCACGACCCGGCGGGTGGGCGCGTCGGGCAGGCCCCGGGCGAACGACTCGGCGAACCCGGTCCAGTCCGTGTTGTGCCCGATGGCGCGCTCGCCGTCGAACACGACGGTGTTGACGGCGCCGAGCATGCGGGCGTCCGGCGACAGGTCGTCCAGGTGCGGGATGACGCTCTGCTTGCACGGGTGGGTGATGTTGAGCCCGTCGTAGCCGAAGCGGCGCGCGGTGCGTACCAGCTCCCCCACGTCGAGCCCGAGCACGTCGGTGTCGAGCAGCCGGTAGACGTAGTGCAGCCCGTGGTGGACGGCCTCCCGCTCGTGCAGCGGCGGGCTGAGCGAGGGGCCGATGCCCGAGCCGACCAGCCCTGTCAGGAACGAGGCCATCGGTTCTTCCTCTCGGTTGGACGCTCCTAATGTACGTACTAGTGAGTTAGCTGGCTAGACGCGGGCCGGCACCGACCCTTCCCGGCACTACGTCAGGCGAACGGCTGGGCCACCTGGTCCAGCACCTCGTCCGTGAGCTCCCGCAGCGTACGGGTCTCGTCGTCGAGCCACTTCTGCGTGGCGATGCGCATCGCGACCAGGAAGGCGGCGGCGATCACCGTGGGATCGACGCCCCCGGCCTGCTCGCGCCCGGCCACCGCCTGGATCAACTCCTTCTCCAGGCGCATCCGGCTGGCCAGCTGCCGGCCCAGCAGCGAGGGGTGGCGCATGACCAGCCTCGCGCGCACCAGCCACTCCCGGTCGAGGCCGCCGTTCTCGGTGTCGAAGATGTCCAGCGCGCCGCGCAGCGCCTGCCAGGCCGACAGCTCGGCCGGCTGCTCGCGCACCCGCCGGACCAGTTCGAGCAGGCGCTGCTCGTCGCCGTGGAGCAGCGCCTCCTCCTTGCCGTCGAAGTAGTTGGAGAACGTCCGGCGCGAGATGTTGGCGGCGTCGGCGATGGCCTCGACCGTGACGTTGTCCAGGCCGTGCTCGATCGCCAGCCGCAGCGTGGCCTCGTGCACCGCCGTGCGGGTCTCGGCCTTCTTGCGCTCGCGCAACCCCATTGTGCTGTCCATGACGCAGGCAAGCTTACCTGGCGGGAATAGATGCCCAGTGCGCAAAGTTTCCCATTGAGCATGTATGGTGTCCCGGTCTCACGTACTCTCTTGGAGGTCAGCGCATGAGCGCACAGACGGCAGCGCCGTCGTCGGCGGCGGAGCCGATGGCCCACCGCCAGGTTCTCGAGGCCCTCAGCGGCCTGTTGCTCGTCCTCTTCGTGGCGATGATCAGCGGCACGGTCGTCTCGGTCGCGCTCCCCCAGATCATCGGCGCGCTCGACGGCAGCCAGTCGCAGTACACGTGGGTGGTCACGGCCTCCCTGCTGGCCTCGACCGCCTCCACCCCCATCTGGGGCAAGCTGGCCGACCTGTTCAACAAGAAGCTGCTCCTGCAGATCTCCATCGTGATCTTCATGGTCAGCTCGCTGGCCTGCGGCTTCGCCCAGAACACCGGGCAGCTCATCGCCTTCCGCGCGATCCAGGGCCTGGGCATGGGCGCCCTGCAGATCCTCACGCAGGTGATCATCGCCGCGATGATCAGCCCCAAGGAGCGCGGCCGTTACAACGGCTACCTCGGCGCGGTCATGGCCGTGGCCACCGTCGGCGGCCCGCTGCTCGGCGGCCTCATCGCCGACACCTCCTGGCTGGGCTGGCGCTGGTGCTTCTTCATCGCCGTGCCGTTCACCGTCATCGCCTTCGCCCTGCTGACCAAGACCCTGCGCGTCCCGACCGTGCGCCGCTCGGACGTGAGCATCGACTACTGGGGCGCCGCCCTCATCGCCGCCGGCGTCAGCGTCCTGCTCATCTGGGTCACCTTCGTCGGCAACGAGTTCGACTGGCTGTCCTGGCAGACCGCGGCCATGGCGGGCGGCGGCGCGCTCCTGCTCGCCCTGGCCACCTGGGTCGAGTCCCGGGTCAAGGAGCCGGTCGTGCCGCTGCACGTCATCAGCAGGCGCACTCCTGCCCTGGCCATCCTGGCCAGCCTCGCGGTCGGCATGGCGATGTTCGGCGGCTCGGTCTTCCTGGGCCAGTACTTCCAGATCGGGCGCGGGTACGGCCCGACCGCCGCGGGCCTGCTGACCATCCCGATGATGGCGGGCGTGCTGCTCTCCTCGACCATCAGCGGCCGGATGGTCTCCAGGAGCGGCCAGACCAAGCCGTACATCCTGGCCGGCCTGGTCGTCCTGACGCTCGGCTTCGCCGGCCTGGCCACCATCGACCACCAGACCTCGTTGGTGCTGATCTCCGCGTACATGCTGGCCGTGGGCATCGGCGTCGGCATGTCGATGCAGAACCTCGTCCTCGTCATCCAGAACACCGTCCCGCTGCGCGAGATCGGCGCGGCCAGCGGCTCGATCACCTTCTTCCGCTCGCTCGGCGGCACCGTCGGCGTGTCGGTGCTCGGCGCCGTCCTGGCCAACCGGGTGGCCTCCAACATCGCCGAGGGCCTGGCCAAGGCCGGCCTCCCGGCGGGCGGGCAGACTGCGGGCGGCAGCCTCAACATCGCCGCGCTGCCCGAGCCGATCAAGCTGATCGTCAGGTCCGCGTACGGCGACGCCACCGGCCACATCTTCCTCATCTCGGCCGCGATCGCCACCGTCGGCCTCGTCGCCGCGGCCTTCCTCAAACCGGCCAGGCTCCGCGACAGCCTCGACCTGCCCGAACCCGCCAAGGAACAGGCCCCGGCCAGCGCCTGACCTGCGGTTCCGCGGCAATTGTTCGCCAGTTCACGGTCATCCGCGGGTTGCTCCGGAGTGGGGTGGATCCCGGCGCGGTAAGAGGAGGTCGGCGAGGGATCTAGGGGAGGGGGTCCAGTGGCGAATGCGGGCGACGACGACAGGCTCGGTCAGGACATCGCCCGGGTGGGTCGCATAATCGCCCAGATCGTCGCGCCGACCACCTTCATCGCCTCGCTCCTGATGTATATCGGGAATATCCGCCTCAACACCATGTACACGGAGCTCGGGGTCAACACCAGCATGCTGAGCTTCACCTTCCAGGAGTACGTGATGCGTAGCGTGCAGGTGGCTGACGAGCCACTGGCGGTGGCCCTCATAGTGCTCCTGCTGGCGCCCTTCGTGCACGGGATGCTGATCCGGTTCATCACCTGGCATCGCGCCGCTCTGACGCGGACCGTCTGGGTCCTCGTCACGCTCGGAGCCGTCAGCCTCGTAGTGGCCCTGGTGGCCATTGCGGATCATTGGCCCAGATCTTCGAATCCGCCCCCCTTCGCCAAGCCCCTCTTCCTGAGCCTCGGCGCGATCTTGCTGGTCTACAGCCTTTACCTGTACGCCACGCTCAGCTCCGGCCTGGTGATTTCCTCCGCGGGTCAGATCGTCCAGCGCACGGCCCTCGTGGCCCTCTTGCTGCTCCCGACGCTCTGGTACATGGACGACCGCGCGAGGACAATGGGAAAGGCGGACGCCAAGGCGATCCGGGAACAACCGGAACAAAAACTGGTGGCCGTGGTGGTCTACGCGCAACAGCGGCTGAATCTGTATGCCCCGGGAATCAAGGAGGCCTCGCTCCGGGACCCGAATGCGGAGTTCCCCTACCAGTACACCGGCCTGCGCCTCCTGATCGAGTCCAACCAGCAGTATTTCGTCGTGCCCTACTGCTGGGGCACCGCCCCCGATGCCCGCGCCATCGCCCTTCCGACCGACGGGTCGATCAGGCTCGAGACCGTGAAGGTCGCGAAGAAGCCGTCTTGCTCCCGAGGGAGGCGGTAGCCGGTCAGGCCCAGCCGTAGACCGAGCGGACGGCGGCGGCGACCTCGTTGACCAGGCTCATGTTGTTGCCGTTGGACAGGATCGCGTACCCGGCGCCGAGCTCCGGGTAGCCCTTGAACACGGACTTGAACCCGTAGTTGGAGCCGTCGTGGGTGTAGGAGAAGCTCTTCGTCCCGGAGCCGGCGATGAAGAAGCCCCGCCCCATGGTGGGCTCGGGGCCCGCGGTGAGCAGGGTGCGGACCGACGTCCTGGTGAGCGGCCCGGCGATGTCGCCGGCGGCGGTCCACGCCTTGTTGAGGTAGCACACCAGGCGGCACAGGTCGAGGACGTTCGTGTAGAGGCCGGCGGCGGCCGACTCCGGGTAGCGGTTGCGCTTGCCGGGGATCACCGTGCCGGTGGCGGTGTGGCCGGCGGCCAGCTCGAAGCCCGGCGACAGCGCGTAGGAGCTGTTCTTCATGCCGAGCGGCCCGAACACCTCCTTGTCCATGTACGAGGCCAGCGACACGCCGCCCTGCTCCTCCACCATCCGCTGCAACAGCACGAACCCGCCGCCGGAGTAGTGGAACTCGGCCCCGGGGGCGGTGGTGAGCTCGATCTTCGGGGAGTTGCCCGCGCCGTTCATGACCTGCAGCAGCGAGGGAACGGTCGCGCCGGGGCCGTAGCCGGCGAAGCCGCCGCCGCCCGCGTCGAAGCCGGAGCAGGCCTCGGCCGGGGAGGTGGAGCCGCGGCCGATGACGCCGGCCCGGTGCGTGAGCACGCGGTCGATGGTCGGCACCGCCGTCGAGGAGAGGCAGGCGCGGCTCGGCAGGGTCCAGCCCAGGTGGGGACGGATGTCGCCGGTCAGGGGCAGCTTGAGCGTCTGCGCCAGGCGCAGGACGCCGACCGAGGCCACGGCCTTGCTGATGGAGGCGGCCTGGAAGGCGGTCTCGGGGTGCGCGGCGGCGCCGCTGCCGGCCTCCAGCCAGCCGTACCCGGTGGACCAGGCGATCTTGTTGCCGACCACCACGGCGACGGCCACGCCGGGCGTCTTCCACGCGTTCATCCGCTGCCAGACGGTCGCGCCGCCGACCGCGTTCTCGACCTGGCGCACCCGGTCGGCGGGCAGGGCCGGGACCTTGCCGCGCGTGCTCACCGACCAGCCGCCGGCCGGCGAGAAGGCGACGTTGTGCAGCTGCCAGCCGGCGGCGGCCAGCTCGTTCAGCTTCTTGAAGCAGGCGTCGTCGACGGCGCGCGCGTGGAACTCGTCCTGCGCGACGACCACCCACCCGCCGCTCTTGGGGAAGGCGACGCGGGTCACGCGGCGCCCGCCCTGCGTCAGGTTGCGCATCATCTGGTAGCACTCGTCGTCGACGCCCCGGGCGTAGAAGCCCGTGGTGTCGGCCACCACCCAGCGGTCGCCGCCGGCCGGCGGGAAGGCGACGTGCACGACCTGCCGCCCGGCGGTGTAGGAGTCGCTGACGCGCTGGTGGCACGCCTCGGGCAGGCCGCGCGCCGCCATCCCCTTGTCACTCGTGATCACCCAGCGGTCGCCGCCCTCCGGCGGGAAGGCCACACAGTGGATCTTCGCCCCGGATTTGACCATCTTTCCGAGCTCGGCGAAACACGCGTCGGGCACGCCACGGGCGAAATAGCGGCCGTCCTGGGTGACGACCACCCAGCCGTTCGACGGCGTGAACGCGACCGTGGTGATGCCGTACGGCGCCAGCTCCCCCGTCTTGGCATGCAGCTCGGCGGGCACGCCCGCGTCGGCGAACGGGTAGCTCGCCGCCAGCGCCGGCCGGGTCAGGCCCGCGGCACCCGTCAAGGTGCCGCCGGTCAGAGCGAGGAAACGTCTGCGGTCCAAGGGGGGAACTCCTCAGGGGACAACGGTCACGAAGTGCGTTTGAATCATGGCAGACCGCAGAGACTCCTCGATTCACCGCACGGCGGGCGGGCCCTGCTCGATGCGGCGCAGCACGGGGGCGAGCCGGTCCAGGTCGGCGCCGTCGATCGGCTGGCGCTCGTCCCACCATGTGGCGCCGGCGTCCATGAGCGGCCCGAGCAGGTCGCGTGACTGCGCTGCGCCGGCGGGGCTGACGCCGCCGACGACGAGCTCGAAGGGGCCGTCGTCGGCGCGGCGCTGCTCGCGTACGTACGCGGCCAGCTCCCGCACCTGGTCGACGGGCGGGCCGTACCCGTGCGAACCCGGCCCGAACAGCGGGACCGCGCCGTCCCAGCGGGCGGCCCTGCGCATCGGCCGGCGGTTGGGCCAGAACCCGGCGACCCAGACCGGCGGGCGGGGGCGCTGCGCGGTCGGCGGCAGCAGGGCCACGTCCTCGGCCTGGAAGTGCCGCCCGTGATGGGTGACCGGCTCGCCGCTCCAGTAGCGGGCGAGCAGGTCCAGTCCCTCGTCGAGGAGCTCGGCGAGCACGACCGGGTCGGTGGGCTCGCCGAAGCTGCCGTACTCGTCGTCGACCGGCCCGCCCAGCCCCGCGCCGAAGATCACCCGGCCGCCGCTGAGCACGTCGAGCGTGGCGACCTGGCGGGCCAGCTGCTGCGGCCGGCGCCGGGCGACCGGGGTGACCAGGGTGCCGAGCCTGATCCGGGTGGTCGCCAGCGCCGCCGCGGTCAGCAGCATCCAGGGGTCGCCGAACGCGCGCCGCTTGCTCTTGACGTGGACGACGTGATCCCAGACGAACAGCGCGTCCCAGCCCGCCTCTTCCGCGGCGACGGCCACCGAGGCGACGGTCCTGGGGTCGGCGAAGTCGCCGAAGTTCGGAATGTTGATCGAGAAGTGCATCCCGCCATGCTGCTGGCCCGCGGCGGGGGACGGCAATCGTTTTAAGGCGTGTCGGCGATGTCGTTGGCGGCCACGTATCCGAAGGTCATGGCGGGGCCGATGGTCGAGCCGGAGCCGGCGTAGCTGTGGCCCATGACGGCTCCGCTGGCGTTGCCGGCGGCGTACAGGCCGGGGATGACCGAGCCGTCGGCGCGCAGCACGCGTGCCTTGGCGTCGGTGCGCATCCCGCCCTTGGTGCCGAGGTCCCCGGGGACGATCTTGAACGCGTAGAAGGGCGGCAGCCACAGCGGCGCGAGGCACGGGTTCGGCTTGACCAGCGGGTCGGCGTAGTAGCGGTCGTAGGCGCTGTCGCCCCGCTGGAAGTCGAGGTCCTTGCCGGTCGCGGCGAACCCGTTGAAGCGGTCGACGGTGCCGCGCAGCGCCGCCTGCGGGACGCCGATCTTCTGGGCGAGTTGCTCGATCGTCCACGCCTTGTACGCGGCGCCGCTGGTGAACCACTCGTCGGGCAGTGGCAGCAGCGGCGCGACGTCCCGGAACAGGTACTTGTTGCGGTAGTTCTGGTCGACGACGAGCCAGGCGGGGATGTGCGACGCGGACGGGGTGTTGCGGTCGTACATGACGTGGACGACGTCGCTGTAGGGGGCGCCCTCGTTGACGAAGCGCACGCCGTTGCCGTTGACCAGGAGGCAGCCCGGCAGGGTGCGTTCGGCCAGGCAGAAGTACGGCTCGTCGGGCAGCGGGATGGCCGGGCCCCACCAGGCGTCGTCCATCAGGTCCAGGGCGGCGCCGACCCGTTCGCCGGCCTCGATGCCGTCGCCGGTGTTCTCCTTGGCGCCGACGGTCCAGCTCGTGCCGATGGGCTGGCGCTGGAACTCCGTACGCATGGCGGCGCTGTGCTCGAACCCGCCCGAGCCGACGATCACGCCGCGCTTGGCCCTGATCAGGCCGTCCGGCGTGACGACGCCGGTGACGCGGCCGGACTCGACCTTGAGGTCGAGCAGCGGGGTGTTCAGCAGGACCGGCACGCCGGCCGAGAGCAGCCCCGCGCGCAGGCCGGCGGCCAGGGACTGGCCCATGGTCAGCGGCTTCTCGCCGCGCAGCGCCGCCTCGGTGCCGCGCAGCAGGCACGCGGCGCTCACCTCGAGGCCCTTGGGGTTGACGGCGGCGAGCGTCAGCCACTTGTAGTCGGCGCTGTAGACCACCAGGCCCGCGGGGGTCTGGATGTACGGGCCGTTGAGGCGGGCCAACTCGGCGCCGAGGATACGGCCGTCGAGCTGGGCGGGCTCGATGGAGCGCCCGTTCGGCATGCCGCCGGGGAACTCCGGATAGTAGTCCGAGTAGCCCTCCATGAACCGGAACCGCAGCGGGCTGTTCCGCATCACGAACGAGATCATCGCCGGCCCGGCGGACAGGAAGGCCCGCTGTCGCTCGATCGGCACGGTGTCGCCGACGACGTGGGCCAGGTAGGCGGCGGCCTTGGCCGGGGTGTCCTGGACGCCGGCGGCGAGGATGACCTCGTTGCACGGGATCCAGATGCCCGCGCCCGAACGGGCGGCCGAGCCGCCGAACGTCGGGGCCTTCTCCACGACGACCGCGCGCAGCCCGCGCTTGGCCGCCGTCAGCGCCGCGGTCATCCCGGCGGCTCCGGCGCCGACCACCACGACGTCGTACTCGACCTCGGCACGGGCCGGCGCGCTGCCGAGCGCGGCGCCCGCGACCATTGCGCCGCCCGCCACGGCGGCCCCGCGTAACAGGGCGCGCCGGCTCTGGCCCTGGGGGGTGAGGCTGGATTCGACCATGACGGCAAGCATGCGCTTGGTTGTTTTCACTGTCAATGCGGCCGAGTGTTGACGCCGCCGCCGAAGCCTGGTGCCATGATCGGGACGGTCGTCAGAGGAGATGCGATGCGACGGTTGGCCGCCGTGCTCCTGTTCGCCGTGCTGTTCGCTGGGGCGCTCGTGGCGCCGGCGACGACGGCGTACGCCGAGACGTGCTCGACCACGCTCCCCCAGCCGGACGGCCACGGCATCGGGCGTCGGCCACCGCTACTGCTACGGCACGGGCGGCCACGACTGGAACTCCTGGCCCGCCATGCTGACCGACTTCCTCCAGTACGCCTACGGCACGACCCCGCCCCACTGCCCGAACGCCTGACGCGTCCACCGGGGAACCCTCGCCGTACGCACGTCACAACGAGCTGAAACTTTCAGTTGGCCAAGAGCTCCCGCAGGGCCTTGGCGACGTCGGCGGGCGCCTCCTCGGCCATGAAGTGACCGTGACCGACGGTGAGGTGCCGCAGGTCCGGCGCCCACGCCCGCCACAGCGCCGCCGCGTCGTAGCCGAGGGCGGCGCCCCAGTCCTGCTGCAGCACCGTCACCGGCATCTCCAGGCGCCGGCCCGCCGCCCGGTCGGCCCGGTCGTGGTCGGCGTCGATGCCGGCCGAGGCGCGGTAGTCGGCCACGATCGAGGGGATCGCTGCCCGGCAGGCCTCCAGGTACGCGGCCCGAACGCCGTCGGGGATCGCCTGCGCGTCGCCCGTCCAGGCGTCGAGGAAGTGGCCGAAGAACAGGTCCGGGCAGCCCGCGATCATCGCCTCCGGCAGCCCTGGCGGCTGCGCCATCAGGTAGAGGTGGAAGCCGACCGCCGCCGACGCCCCGCGCATCACCGCCCACATGTCCGCGGTCGGCAGCACGTCCAGGCAGGCCAGGTGGGTGATCGCGGCAGGGTGGTCGAGCCCGGCCCGGAAGGCCACCAGGGCGCCGCGGTCGTGTCCGGCCAGGGCGAAGCGCTCGTGCCCGAACGCGCGGGCCAGCGCCACGACGTCTGCGGCCATGGTGCGCTTGGCGTAGGTGTCCGGTCCGGTCTCGGCGGGTTTGTCGCTGGCGCCGTACCCACGCAGGTCGGGGCAGATGACCGTGTGGCCGGCCGCCAGGTCGGCGGCGACGTGCCGCCACATGAGGTGCGTCTGCGGGAAGCCGTGCAGCAGCACGATCGGGCTGCCCTCGCCCGCGACGGCCGCGTTGAGCGACACGCCGTCGGCTACGGGGACGCGGTGGTAGGTGAAGCCTTCGATGATCACTACGGTGCTCTCCTCCGGTTGGCTCGGCTGGTCGGGCTCCAGCGTGCCGGGCGTGAATGAGCATCCGATCAGCGCGCTACCGTGACCAGCGGGTTGCCGGGCTCGGTTGCCGGGCCACCGGCCGGCGACCGCGAGGCCCCGCCGGTGGGCGGGCAGGGCGGCGAGGCGTGAATCGGCCGGAAGGCGTGGGCAGAGGAGGACTCGGGGGGTGACGGGAGAAGTGCAGCTGACGACGTTCGGCGTGCTGGGGCCGGTGACGGCCTGGGACGGCGCGGGGGTCGCGATCGGCCTGAAGGGGCCGCGCCATCGCGCCGTGCTGGCCCGGCTCATCGTCGCCCGTCGCCGCGTCGTCCCGGTCGCCCACCTGGTGACGGACCTGTGGGAGGACCCGCCGCCGGACGCGGTGGGCGCGCTGCGCACGTTCGTGGCGGCGCTGCGCCGGGCGCTGGAGCCGCAGCGCCCGCCCAGGTCCCCGGCCCGGCTGCTGGTCACCGAGGGTCCGGGGTACGCGTTGCGCGCCGAGCCCGACGCGGTCGACGCCTGGCGCTTCGAACGGTCGGTGGCCGCCCCCGGGCCGCCCGAGGACGTGCTCCCCCGGGTCGAGGAGGCGCTGGGATGGTGGCGCGGGCCCGCCTACGCCGACTTCGCCGACGAGCCCTGGGCCCGCGCCGAACGTTCCCGGCTCACTGAGCTGCGGCTGCACGCCGTCGAACGCCTGGCCGAGGCCCGCGTGGCCCTGGGGGCGGCCGGGGAGGCGGTCCCGGACCTGGACGCGCACGTCGCCGAACACCCCTGGCGGGAGGAGGGCTGGCGGCTGCTGGCTCTGGCGCTGTACCGTACCGGCCGCCAGGGCGACGCGCTCGCGGTGCTGCGCCGGGCGCGGGAGCTGCTGGTCGAGCAGCTGGGCGTGGACCCCGGCCCCGGCCTGCGCCGCCTGGAGGCGGACATCCTCCACCACGCCCCGCACCTCGACGCCGGCCGCCAGGGCCCGGCGGACACGGTGTGGGCACGGGCGAGCGCCGCCTACGACCGCAGCGTGCCTTCGGGCGCGCGGGCCCGGCTGGAGTCGACGGTGGGGCTGATGCGCGACCTCGCCGTGACGGGGGGCGGCGGCCTGCGGGCAGCCCGGGAGCACCGGGTGGCGGCCGTCGCGGCGGCCGAGGAACTGGGAGACGTCGAGCTGACGGCCCGCGTCATCGGCGCCTACGACGTACCCGCGATCTGGACCCGCCTCGACGACCCCGGCCAGGCGGGACACGTGATCGCAGCCGCCGAACGCACCCTCGCCGCCCTCCCACCAGGCCCCGCCGCTACCCTCCCGCCAGCCCTCGCCGTCGCCATCCCACCGGGCACGGCGCGCGACGCGCTGCGCGCCCGCCTGCTGGCCACGATCGCGCTGGAGTCCCGCGGAACGAACGCGGCGCGCGGACCCGCCGCCGCCCGGGAGGCGGAGCTGCTCGCGCGCCGGCTGGACGATCCGGGGCTGCTGGCGTTCGCGCTCAACGGCGTGTTCATGCAGACGTTCCACCGCACGGGCCTGGCGCCGCGCCGGGACGCCATCGGCGCCGAGCTGATCGCGCTGTCGGCCCGGCACGGCCTGACCACGTACGAGGTCCTCGGCCATCTCATCCGCCTCCAGGCCCGCGGCGCGCTCGCGGACTTCGCCGGAGCCGACGCCCACGCGAGCGCCGCCGATCGCCTGGCCGCGCGGCACGAGCTGCCGCTGGTGGGCGTGTTCACCCAGTGGTACTGGGCGCTGCGCCTCGACGCGACCGGCCAGGCCCCGCCGCGGGAGGTCGAGGCGGCCTACCGGGCCGCCGCCGCCCGGCTGGACGGCGCCGGCATGCCCGGCCTGGAGGACGGGCTCCTGCCGCTCGCCCTCTTGTGCCTGCGCGTCCGCCACGCCCTGCCCGCACCGGCCGACGAGAGCACCGGCTTCGGACCCTACGAGCCGTGGACGCGTCCGCTGGTCCTGCTCGGCCACGGGCACCGCCGCGAGGCCGCGGCGAAGCTGCGCGACGTGCCCGACCCGCCACGCGACCTGCTCCAGGAGGCCATGTGGTGCCTGGTCGCGCGAGCCGCCGTCGCCGTCGGCGACAGGGAGACGATGGCCCGCGCCCGCGTCGCGCTCGCACCCGCGGCGGCGGAGCTGGCCGGCGCGGGCAGCGGCCTCCTCACCCTGGGCCCGGTCTCCGAGCACCTCGACCTCCTCGGCTGAGACCCGACGTCCGAAGGTGTGCGGGGCGGCGACCGGATCGTGGCGCCCTTGGGCTGACATGTGTCACATCGTCCGCACTGACCTTTGGCACTTCAGCCGGTCATGTGCCCTCGGTCAGGCTGGTGGCCATGCGAACAGCAGTGGAACTCAAGGCCGTGAGCAAGCGTTACGGCAACACCGTCGCGCTCGACGGCGCGGACCTGACCGTCGGGGAAGGGGAGACGGTCGCCGTTCTCGGGCCGAACGGCGCGGGCAAGACCACGATGTTGTCGATCGCCCTCGGGCTCCTCGGCCCCAGCTCGGGAACCGCCAGGGTCTTCGGCCGCACGCCCCTGGAGGCGCTGCACGCCGGCGAGGTCGGCGTCCTCCTGCAGGACTCCGGGCTGCTGGAGGACGTACGGGTGGAGGAGCTGGTCGCGGGCATCGCGGGGATGTACCCCCGCCCGCATCCCGTCGAGGCGGTGATGCGGGCCGCGGGCGTGGCCGAGCTCGCCACCCGGCGTGTCGGCCGGCTGTCCGGCGGCCAGCGGCAGCGCGTACGGTTCGCTCTGGCCCTGGCGGGCGACCCGAAGCTGCTCGTGCTCGACGAGCCCACCGTGGGCCTGGACGTCGAGAGCCGCCGCGCCCTGTGGCAGGAGGTACGCGCCCGCACGGCCGAGGGCCGCACGGTGGTCTTCGCCACCCACTACCTCACCGAGGCCGACGACTACGCCGACCGGGTCGTCCTGCTCGCCGGCGGAAAGATCGTCGCCGACGGCCCGGTGAACACCATCAAATCCCTGGTCGGCGGCACGGAGGTGCGTTTTGTCCTCGACCGGGCCGACGTGAACGGGCTCGGAACGCTGCCGGGCGTGCGCCAGGTGCGGATCGAGGGGCGGGCCGTCGCGCTGCGCACGGGTGACTCCGACGCCACGCTTCGCGCCCTGTTCGCGACGTTCGACGATGTGCGGGAGGTACGCACCATGAGCACCGACCTGGAGAGCGCCGTCCTCAGCCTGACGGGAGGCGGAGGATGATGGGGTCGTACCTGAGACTCGAGCTGCGGCGCGCCTTCCGCAACCCGGCCGGGCTGATCATGCTGACCGGGTTCCCGCTGGTGCTCTACCTGCTGTGGACCAAGGTGCTCGACGTGGTGCCGGCGGGGCAGCGCGGCGACTTCGCCGCCTTCTCCATGGTCTCGATGGCCACGTACGGTGCGATGGGGGGCGCGCTGTTCATCGGGGGCGCCATCGCGCTGGAGCGGAGCAAGGGCTGGTCGCGGCAGCTCGCGGTGACGCCGCTGCCGCCGCACGGCTATGTGGTGGCCAAGCTGGTCAGCGGGATGGCGGGCGTGCTGCCGAGCATCTTCGTCGTGCTGGCCGCGGGCGCGGTGCTGGGCGGGGTGCGGCTGTCCCCGTGGACCTGGCCGGCGCTGGTGGTGCTGATCTGGCTGGGCGTCATGCCCTTCGCCGCGCTGGGCGTCGCGTTCGGCTACACCCTCACCGGGCAGGCCGCGAACCTGGCCATGATGGCCGTCTACTTCGGCCTGTCCGTCCTGGGCGGCCTCTGGCTGCCGGTGCGCGCCATGCCCGCGGGCCTGCGCGCGCTGGCCGAGTACAGCCCCGCCTATCAGGCCGGATCGCTCGGCTGGCGGGCGCTGGACGGGCAGTGGCCGACCGGGACCGGGGTGGGTGTGCTGGCGGCCTGGACCCTGTTGTTCGCCGCGCTGGGCGTGTGGCGTTACCGTCGGGCTTTGTGACGGTGACGACGGCGCTGCCGGAGCTGGCCGACGGCCGGGCCCGCGCCCTGGCCCGGGGCGGGTCCGCCGCGTGGCTGCTGCTCCTGTGCTGGCCGCTCTGGTCGCTGTTGGAGGCGGAGCCGGGGATCGCGAGAGTGGCGTGGGCGTCCGGGGGCGTGGCGCTGTTCGCGGGCTGCTGGCTGCTGATCACGTGGCGGCTGTTCAGCGCGCGGGCGGGCAGCCCGCGGCCGTGGGCGCTGGCCGGGCTGCTCGGCGCGACGCTGGCCCTGTTCCCCGTGCTGGGGCGGCCGTGGGCGTACGTCTGCTTCGTGCTGGTGGTCTCCGCTCTGGCCGCCTCGCTGCGGCCGGTCGTGTTCGTCGCGGCGACGGTGGTGGCGGCGGTCGTGGACGTGGTCGTCCTGTGGGTGCTGGGAGCGACGTTCGCCGGGATCTGGTGGGTGCCGCTCGTCATCGCGGTGCAGGCGGTCGTGGTGCAGAGCCTGAAACAGATGGGGGTGCTGGTGGCACGGCTGGAGGCGGCCCGCGCCGAGGTCGCGCAGATGGCCGTCGAGAACGAGCGGCTGCGTTTCGCCAGGGACCTGCATGACATCCTCGGCCACACGCTCACGTCGATCACGATCAGGAGCCAGCTCGCGGCGCGGCTGGCCCGTACCGACCCCGACCGCGCCGCCCGCGAGATGACCGACGTGGAGCACGCCGCCCGCCAGGCCCTCGACGAGGTGCGGCACGCGGTCACCGGCTACCGCGCGCCCGCCCTGTCGGAGGAGCTCGACAGGGCGGCCCGCGGTCTGCGGGCCGCCGGGATCGAGCTGGAGGTCTCGCCCGCCGAGGGGCCCATCCCCGCCTCCGCCGAGATCGTGCTGGCCTGGGCCGTACGGGAGGCCGTGACCAACGTGCTGCGCCACAGCCGGGCCGGACGCTGCCGGATCGACCTGAGCGTGGACGGCACGGCGGCGGGCCTGGAGGTCCGCGACGACGGCACTCCCTCGAATGACGATTCCGGCGCGGCGCGGGCCGGGCACGGGCTCACCGGGCTGGCCGAGCGGGTCGCGGAGGCCGGCGGGCGGCTGGAGGCGGGGGTGCCGCCCGGCGGGGGATATCGGCTGTTCGTGCGCGTCCCGCTGGAGGTGTCATGATCCGGGTGCTGATCGCCGACGACCAGGACCTGGTCAGGGGCGGCCTGGCGGCGCTCCTCTCGCTGGAGGACGGCATCGAGGTGGTGGCCGAGGTCGGGCGCGGGGACCTGGTCGAGTCCGCGGTGGCCGAGCACGACCCCGACGTGGTCCTGCTCGACATCGAGATGCCCGGACTGTCGGGCCTCGACGTCGCCGAACGCCTCCGCGGCCGCCGGGTGATCATCGTGACCACGTTCGGCAGGCCCGGCTACCTCAGCAGGGCGCTGGATGCCGGGGTGGCCGGTTTCGTGGTGAAGGACGCCCCGGTCACCGAGCTGACGGCCGCCGTGCGGCGGGTGATGACCGGCGAACGGGTGATCGACCCGCGGCTGGCGGTGAGCGCGCTGACCGTGGGGCCCAGCCCGCTCACCCAGCGGGAGGCCGAGGTGCTGCGCGTGGCGGCCGACGGCAGCACCGTGGCGGACATCGCCCGCAGGCTGTTCCTCACCGAGGGGACCGTACGCAACTACCTGTCCTCCGCCATCGGCAAGACGGGAGCCCGCAACCGGGTCGAGGCCGCTCGCGTGGCCGAGTCCCGAGGGTGGCTCTGACCGACTTCACGCGAGCGTCTCAGGTGGCCGCGCCCAGGGGCGGCGTCCAGGTGAAAGCCGCTCCCGCCGCGCCGATCAGCAGGGAGTCCGGCAGCGCCGAGGCGACGGCGTCGCGGATCAGCGCCGCGGCCGGGTTGCGGGTCTGCATGATGTGCCCGAGCCGGCCCGAGGTGCGTGCCATCCGCTCGGTCCGCGGTCGCCGCAGAGCGTCGTACGTGCGCAGCCCGGCGTCGATCCCGCCGTCCTCGATCGCCGCCGCGAGCGTGACGGCGTCTTCGATGGCCAGGCACGCTCCCTGGCCGATGTCGGGCGTGACGGCGTGGGCGGCGTCGCCCAGCAGGGCCACCCGGCCGTGCACGAACCCCGGCAGCCTGTCCCGCAGGTAGTACACATCGTGGCGCAGCAGCGTGGTCTCCGGCGTGGCCGTCATGAGCCCCGGGATGGGGTCGTGCCAGTCGGCGAACCGGGCCGCGAGCAGGCCGAGATCGTGCTCCGGCGTGGCGTGCTCGGGGACGCTCTCGCAGGCGAACCAGTAGGTCTGACCGTCGTTGATCATGGCCATGCCCAGCCGGGCGCCGCGCCCCCAGGTCTCCGACAGCACGGGGGTCACGCCCAGGGCCGCGGTCTGCTCCGCCGGGACGATGCCGCGCCAGACGGTGTATCCGGCGTAGGTGGAGCCGGGGTAGTCCGGCAGCAGGGCCGTACGCAGCAGGCTGCCGATGCCGTCGGCGGCCACCACCAGGTCCGCCGTCGCCGAGACCGCGCCCTGCGGGGTCTGGAAGGTGACCGTGGCGGCGTCGGCGTGCAGGTCGACTCCCGTGGCCCGGTGTCCGGTGTGCAGCGCGGCGGGGTCGAGCCCGGCCATGAGGAGCCGGTGGAGTTCGGCGCGGTGGAGGGCGTAGAACGGCGTGCCGTAGCGGCTCTCGAAGCTCGCGGCCGGGATGCGGGCGACGCGCGCACCCCCGCGCAGGCGGATCTCCAGGCTGACCTGGCGTTGCGCGCGATCGCGCAGGGCCTCCCCGAGGCCGAGGTGGTCCAGGGCCTTGACGGCGTTGGGCGCGATGCCCACGCCCGCCCCGACCGGGGCGACGGCGGACGCCTGCTCGTAGACCGCCACGTTCCACCCGGTGCGTAGCAGGGCCTGGGCCGCCGTCAGGCCCCCGATCCCCGCGCCGACGATGATCGCCGTCTTCACTGTGGCACCTCCATGGGTCAAACACTCGTTTCAAACTATCGCTTGAAACGAGTGTTATAGCATGGTTCCTCCATCCGGCGCCGTCCCGAAGGAGAGACGCAGTGGTCCAAGCCGACCGCGACCCCAGGACGCGAGAAGCGGCCTCCACCCGGGACCGGCTCATCGCGACGGCCGTGCGACTGTTCGGCGAGAAAGGGATCGCGGCCACCTCGCTGCGGGCGTTGACCGACGCGGCCGGAGCCAACGTCGCCGCGGTCAACTACCACTTCGGGTCCAAAGAGGGCCTGCTGCGCGCCGTCATCGACCGGACGATGCGCGCGGTCAACGACGAGCGCCGCCGCCTCCTGGACGAGCTCGAATCAGCGCCCGAGCCGCCCTCCATGGCCGCCCTGGTACGCGCCTTCGTCGAACCCGCCGCGGACCTGGCGGATCGGCATGGCCCCAGCGGGCCCGACATCGCCCGCTTCATCGGGCGGGTCATCAGCGAGCCCGATCCGCAGACCCGGCAGATCTTCGCCGATCAGGTCCGCCCCGTCGAGGGACGCTACCTGGCCGCGCTGGGCCGCGCCCTGCCCGGCGTCGACGAGGAGCACGTCCGGTTCGCCTTCACGTGCATGCTCGGCCTGCTCAGCCTGCACCAGACCGGTACTTTCCGGACGGTGGACTGGCAGCCGGGGCCTGACCGCACCCCGCCGGCCGACCGGCCGCGCGCCGCCGACCGCGAGCGGCTGGTCGCCTTCATCACCGGCGGAATCCTGGCGACCCTCCCGGACGAAGCCGCCACCGGCGCCTGAGAGCCGCGGCGGCAACCTTGATCGCAAGAAGGTATACCCAACCCCGGTAAGGTTCACTATTGTTGCACATAGGTCGCAACTACGAAGGGGATGCCTTATGAGTGACGCCAACCCGCCCGTGCGCCGGTCACTGTTCCTGCACGCGCCGATCCGCCGCAGACCACGCGTGATGCTGGAGCAGATGCTGGCCCTGGTGGACGACGACACTCCGGCGGACGGCCCCGACGGCCCGGTCGCGGTGCTGGAGCGCCGGCTGGCCGAGTTGCTCGGCAAGGAGAGCGCGCTGTTCTTCCCCAGCGGGACGATGGCGCAGCAGGTGGCGTTGCGCCTGCACGCCGACGGCCGCGGGCGCCGCACTTTCGCCGCCCACCCGCAGTCGCATCTGGAGGTGTGGGAGGAGCAGGGCTACAACGCCGTGCACGGCCTGCGGGTGCGCCGTGCCGGAGATCCGCACGAGCTGATCACCCTCGCCGACCTGGCGGCGATCGGCGAGCCGCTCGCCGCAGTCGTCTGGGAGCTGCCGCAGCGCGACCTCGGCGGCCTGCTGCCCGGATGGGAGGAGCTGTGCGCGCAGGTCGAGCTCGTACGGGCGACCGGCGCCGCCGCGCACCTGGACGGCGCCCGGTTGTGGGAGGCGCAGACCTACTACCGGCGGCCGTTCGACGAGATCGCCGCGCTCTTCGACACCGTCTACGTCTCCCTCTACAAGAGCCTGCAGGGCGTGCGCGGCGCGGTGCTCGCCTCCGACACCGCCACGATCGACGCCGCCCGCGTGTGGCGCCAGCGGCTCGGCGGCGGCATCCGCGACGCCTGGCCGCTCGCCCTGGCCGCCCTGGTCGGCCTCGACACCCTGGCCACGCGCATGCCCGCCTACCGGGAGCACGCCATCGCCATCGCCGCCGCGATCAACGCCGACGGCGCCGCCCGCGCCCACCCCGACCCGCCGCAGACGCCGCTGTTCCACGTCCACCTGCCGGCCGGCCGGCGCGCCGTCGAACGGGGCGGCGAACAGATCCTCGCCGAGCACGGCATCCAGCTCTGGGGCCGGGTCCGCTCCGCGCCCGATCCCGGCCGCTGCAGCTTCGAGATCAGCGTCGGCGACAACTCCATGGACTTCACCCCCGGCGAGGTGGTCACCCTGATCCACGAACTGCTCGACCGCGCCGCCGCCGCACCGGAGGTCACCTCAGCATGAGCACCGCTCCCGAGTGGACCACCGTGCTCTCCATCCGCCGCGCCACCTCCGACGACGCCGCCACCGTGCACGGCCTCATCCGCGGGCTGGCCGACCACCAAGGCCAGTCCTCGGCCATCACCGTGAGCGTCGCCGGCCTCCAGCGGATCCTGACCCGCCCGGAGATCACCTACCTGATCGCCGAGCGGGACGGCCGGCCCGTCGGCTACGTCTCCTGGCTGGAGCGCATCAGCTTCTGGTCCGGCGAGGACTACCTCGCGCTGGACGACCTGTACGTGACCGGCGCCGAACGCGGGCGCGGCGTGGGCGAGCAACTGATGCGGGCGGCCGCCGAGGCCGCGAAGGGGCGGCTGATCCGCTGGGAGGTGGCCGAGGCGAACGTGGCTGCGCAACGCTTCTACGCGCGCATAGGCGCGGACCTCATCCCCAAGAAGATCGGCCGCTGGCAGCCGCGATAGCCCGCCCACGGCCTCCACCCCCTTGGAACTCACACTGCCCGGCCACGCCCACCAGGTACGGTCCGGCCCGCAGGCAGGCGACGTACGCGTCCAGCAGGGGGCCTTGCAGCTGTCCGCCAGAGGAGACACGACCAGCGACGGAAGAACGAACGAACCGGGCTCCGGCCTCACTTCCCGGGACTGGGAGTGGCCTCCAGGTGGGTGGTCGTCGGCGGGCCCGGGGTGCGGCCGGCCGGCGGGTATTCGCAGTCGAGCTGGCTGACGTCCACATCGCGGCTTCCGGTCCACCCCTCACCCTCGCGGGCGGTGTAGACGAACGTGCAGGCTCTGCCGTGTGAATCGCTGAAGTTGGAGACGTAGATCTCATCGTCGTTGGCGCACCCCGTCACCAGGGTCAGCGCCGCCACACCGAGGGCCGCGCCCCATTTCGTGGCGCTCCGAGCGGACATACCCGAATTCTACGGCGGGAGATCACGGAGCACGCAACCGCAGGAATGCCGAAAACCCTTGCCCGGCAGGGTCCGGACCCCACCGCGCAAGGGCGCCACCTCTGGCCCGGGGTGCCGCCCACACGCCGTAGCGTTGCACCATGATCGGATCAACGGGGTTTGATGCCGCTGTCGAGGTGGGGATCGCCGCGTTCTGCGCGGGTGAGCAGCCGCCGCATGACGAGGAGGTATGGGAGCGGCTCACCGGGGCCGGCGTCGAGCCGTGGCTGGCCGAGCGGCTGCTGACCTTCCTGCCGATGGCGTACACACGGCGATTGCTGCCGGACGTCTCGTACCCGGACGGGCTGATGGCCCCGGGCGGGCGGGTGAGCCTCTCGGCCGAACCGGTGTTCATGGTGGCGTTGCGCCGTGCGCAGCGGGCCGGCCGTGACGAGGTCGGGCGGATCGCGATGCGTGGCAGCGAGTTCAACACGATCAACAACGCGCTGCACGCCGGATCACAGCTGTCGGACCTGATGCTGGGCGAAACCACCCTGGTCAAGGACCTGGAACCGGTCGAGCAGGGTGACGGCGGCATACCCTCGCCGCAGGCCGCGTTCGAGGACTTCCTCCGCGGGCACGGCGTACCGCTCAACGGCGAGACGCAGGTCGGCGCGGAGCTGTTCGTCCACCCCGCACCGGCCGGCGTGGTGATGGCTCAGGTCGACTTCGCCGTCTCACACCCGGCGCTGGCCAGGCCATGGCTGGTGGAGAGCTTCGCCGGGCACGGCACCACCTGGCGCGAGGCGATCGGCCAAGCGGTGAACAGGTTCAGGCTCGGCGCGCTGCACCCGATCGTCGACGGCCTCCTATGCCCCGGCGCCGCCCCCGACCAGGTCGAACGCGAGCGTTACGAACACCCGAGCGGCACGTTCGAACTGGTGCTGGGCGCCCAGATGAACCTGTTCACCGACCGGTCGGTGCCATCCGTCGGGCCACTGCTCGACCGGCTGCTGGAGGTGCTGCGCGCCGAACCGCTCACGCGGAAGGTCCACGGGCTACGCCTGTTCATCGCCTACCACGACGGCCGGCTGCAGACCAACGAGGTGCTGCTGGACAGCGAGCAGTGGCCCGGTGGCGAGGCGCTGGTCGCGGGCAGCCAGGCACCGCTACCCCACGGGAGGCTCGCGGTACGCATCTTCGGCCTGCTCACGCCTGTCGACCAGGCGTAGCGTCCTGCCGAGCCGCCAGGACGCTCGCCAAGGCGGTAAGCCCCCTGGTCGGCGCCTTCCAGCGGCCCTGCTCGGCCGTCCGCTTCGGCGTGCCGCCCGCTCGCAGAGGTGGTGCTTGGCCGCATATCCCGATGCGTAGCTGAGAGGCGTTGATCGCCTGCAGAACGTTCAGGACCGCGAGCACACCGAGACAAGAGGGTGGCCGCGGTGACCCGCGGGTTTGGAGTAGCCGATGGACTCTCCGCGCATGGGTTTTCCTCCAACAAGGGGTGCGGACCTACGAAAGCGCCCGCCCAGCGTCGTGCTCGGTCATCCTGCCTGCCAGGTGAGCGCGCTCAAATCGGTGCACCACGAGCAGGTGAAGTTCTGACAGATTGCTCGTCTGTGGTAGCCGCGGGCGGATGCAACGGTCCACAAAAAATCGATCCTGACCTGTGGAAATACGCCGGACAATCCGCATGCTCCTGGACCTGACGGGGACAGTGCGCGGTGGCCGATGGTCGCTTGGACGACCGTCGGCCCTGAGCTCAGTCAGTCACGGGACGCAATCAATGTGCCTCCCGCATACGAAAGGAGCTCGCCGTGCGGAAACCAAAGGCCGGACTCGCCGCAGGAGCTCTCATAGTCGTGGCGCTCGCGCCCACGGCGCCGACTCAGCTCGCCAAGGCCGCGACACGAACCACAGCCGCACCGGTGGCGGCGGCGCCAACGTGTGACAGCACGTTCAACCTGCAGCGCTACTCCAACGAGTCGCCTTGGAACGAGGTCACCAATCCCAGAAGCAGGATCGCCGTAGGGGCGAATTCACGGATGAGTCAGGCGGTGGGGTGTCTCATCAACGCTGAGCGCGCCAGGCAGGGGCTCCCGGCCCTGGTCGCAAAGACACCCCTTGACCGTGCGGCACAGAAACATGCGCGTGAATCCGCCGCCCTGCAGTGGTGGGACAAGAACGACGGCCGAGGAACCCACAACAACCCCTCGACCAAGTCGACGCCGGAGACCCGCATCCGAGCCGCGGGCTATTGCCCGAACCCCACTTCGTGGGCCTTCTCCGAGATCACCTACGCCGGCGCGCAAGGCAGGGGTACGCCGAGCCGGGCCGTCAACTGGTGGGTGAACGTCAGCGATCGGGGTCACCGAGAGATCGTGTTGGATCCCTCGATGACGCACTTCGGATACTGGGCAACGGGACGATCCGCTCACAGGGACGAAGTCGGGCTGAAGGACGGGGGCACCTTCGTCGTGACCTTCGGACGCTGCCAGCAGTAGGCCGCGTCACGAACGGGCCTTCGCCTCATGGGGCACCCTCACCGCCGAGCCGGTGACGCGTTCCGGCTGTACGGTCTGGGATCGTCGCGGGAGCATTCGTGCTCGCGGGCCCACCACTGCCGGCGGATCGCTCAGTCGCCGATCGAGAGGTTGATCACGCGGGAGGTGAAGCCGGTGCGTGATCTGCGCCGACCTCGGCTGAGCGGCGTCTTCGGGCCCGTCATCCTCGTGTGGGGTACCAGCTCGTGCTTCGATGTTGCTTTGTCCGTACGTCGCATGAATCGCACGATGAGAGGTCACCCATGCCGGATCTTGACGACTCAACCGCCACGTTCCAGGAGTTCGACCGCGACGGAGACGGATATATCACGCGCGCGGAGTTCGCACTCGCCATGAACGCGCGCGGCGAGGAGGTCACCGACGCCGAACTCGACTCGATCTTCAAGGTCTCGGACGAGCACGATGGGGACGTGGACGGGCGCATCTCGTTGGCGGAGTTCCTGGTGGCCTGGAACAAGTGACGCGCGCTTACCTACCGTAAACGATCACTCTCCCACAGCCGTTCGGCCACCTGCCCGGCGGGGTGTGGACCCCGCCGGGCAAGGGCGCTACCGCTGTCAGGACGTCGGCGTGAAGACCTTCGCCTCGTGCTTGGGCTCGGCCGGCTTGCGCCGCATCCGCTACTTCGCCCGCTCCACCATCGTGTACAGCGTCGGCACGGGCAGAACGACCAGCCGATGCTCCATTTCCAGGTTCCGGGTGTGCGGGTGGCGAAAATGCCGGTACGACACGAACCCGGCCGGGTTTCCGGCGATATATCCGGCGTAGCACCGCGCTCCGCGGTACAGCTCGGATGTCAGATAGTGATGGCGGCTAAAATCCGCCAGATCGATCGGTCGACCTCGTGGACGTCGAGCCGGAGCCGAGGCCGGGGTTGAACCGACCTCCGCGAGAACTCCGCAGTGTCGACGTCGTACACCAGTCCGGCTACAGCCAATCAGTCATGTCGTAGTGGCATGTCACCGCGACGAGCTGCCGCCTGCCCTGGCCAGCCCGGCACGAAACGCCTCCCCGTCGCATAAGGCCTGCGCCACGCCGGCGGCGACGGCAAGCCGACCGCACTGAGAAGCTCAACCACGTCCTTGATGGACATGCCTTTGGGGAAGTCGCCCACCAGCGCCTGGTCACGCCGGCTCTGGGCGCCAACAAGGGCGTCCGGCCAGAGCTCGCGGGCGATCGGGCTCTTCCCTACGCCGGACGGGCCAACGAGCAGGCCGACGTTCCACGGCCGCACCTCGATGGGCAGGTGCACTCTCCACGAGCTGGCCAGTCTGGCGTCGAGCGGCACATCGAACAGCCCTTGGAGTTGAAGAACTCGTACACTCCGCTTGACCGGAGATGAAACTGTGATCTCGGCGCGCACCGCACCCCTCAGAGAGTTGCTTCGAAAGCTGCGCGCGGGCGCTGCGGCACGGACATATGTACGGCGCACTTTTCTGGCAAGCTGAGCGGCAATCGCTGAGAGGGTATAGAGGGTGCCCCGGGTAGCGCGCTGAAATTCGCCGTGGCCAGCACCTTCTCGCCTCTGTGCAAAGGGTGTTACCTTCCCTTATCCCTCGTACGATGATGCTGCCAACTCCCCCGG
The DNA here is from genome assembly GCF_040605375.1 of Nonomuraea sp. NPDC005650. Taxonomy (NCBI): domain Bacteria; kingdom Bacillati; phylum Actinomycetota; class Actinomycetes; order Streptosporangiales; family Streptosporangiaceae; genus Nonomuraea; species Nonomuraea sp. NPDC005650. The sequence goes on along the minus strand of NZ_JBEXCR010000008.1, from coordinate 147,220 downwards.
CACCCTGCCAGGGAAGAGGGTTTCCAATGCACAAAAAGAACCGCAATGACAGCGGATCGGATCCAGAAGGGATGTCGCTCAAGTTGACTAGGATCAGAGCCTTCTCTGTCATCACGCGCAGGATCGCCACGGCGGCTACGGGAATAGCGCTTGTGGTGCCAGCAACCATTGTTGCCGCCGGCCCAGCACTCGCAGCCGGCGGTGGCGGCTGCCGCGACACCACCCAGAACGGTTGGAGTATCGGAGTCTGCGTCAGCCGGGACGGCGCATGGGCCTACCCAGACATTTACGTTAACCGTCTGGGCGATCGTGGCAGCCTTTGCTACATCACATTGCGGATCTTCGGGCCAGGGGGAGACCCGGTCGCACCAACGGGCACATACTATTGCGATCCTGGCCACCATGGCCCCATTCGCGTCGGGATGAGCCAGGCCGAGTATCGCTATTATGCGGTCGCGCAAGTGCATGTCGGCGACAATCGTAAGGTGGTATTCACCGGATATAGCCCTACTATCTGGCGATAGTCGAACATCGCTCTAGACTTCACGCCCACCGCTCTTATAGATGCCTGGCAGGCCGAGGTCCAGAGCCTTTGAGCTGATCGCTGAAGACTCTGGCAGTTCTCAGGCGGGCCGCCCACCCGGTGACCCTCGCAAGCCGAGCAGCCAGCCGTACGGGTGGCGACCCAGATATCAGACGTCAGCCATGGCCGCCTCGTCCGGTCTCCACGCTGCGGTAGCCATAACGGGTGCGGTCCTCGCCCAGTTTGCGAGCGAGGAGCGCACAGGCGAGCACGTCCCAAGGCCGGCTCTCGACCGCCTCATCGGACACCTTCACGGCCGAGCTGGTGACGCGGTTCTGGCTGTGCGGTTTGGTGGGGATGCCGCCGTTCGGGGTGTCCAACTTCACGACTCACGCCCACTTCGCGCGCTTGAGGCGGGGTCGGCCCAGCCGCTGGCGTTGGAGGGTCTGCTGTACCTGATGGGTGTCACCCTCGGGCATTTCCACCCAGCCGAGCACTGGCCCGTCCACCGTCTCGTAGGAGTACCGCCTCGGACCGAACAGCACCCGGAGCAGGTCGAGGCTGATACGGCCGTGCATCCACCACGGGTCATCGCGCGACCACTCGCCTTCTCCGGCCCGGCACTGCCAGCGGATCTCCCACTCGCCGATCGAGAGGTTGAGCACGCGGGAGGTCAAGCACTCGGGGATGAGGCGGCGTTGCAGTCATACGCCGAGGTGATTGGTGTGCAGGTACAGCGCCCCGAACGGCCACACCCGCAGGTGGGCGGCCAGCGTGTGATCTGCGCCGGCGGTGCCGATCGCGATCTCGGCGGAGAAGACGCCAAAGGTCCGGCCGATGACGAGTTCGCCGCCGAGGGTGCCGGTCGGATGATCCGGCCAGGGCCCGGTCCCCACTGAACGCACCGAGTTCGCGCATCGCCCGGATGAACTCGGGCCGTACAGGTCGCTGGTGTACGGCTGGCCGAGCTCGAACCGCTTCAGAAGCAGGTTGCCCTGGGTGATCAAGAGGTTGAGCGGTGTGGCCCCATGGCTTGCATGGCTGAAATGGTGGGCGCATGAGCGATCCCGAAACTCCGCTGCCACCGCCAAGCCGTGAGGATGTGGCTGCTCGATGGCGAGCGCTGGCAGCGGGTGACGTGACCCGTGAGGCCGTACATGCATGGGCGGCTTCCTGGGTGGAGGGCGAGGGAGCATCCGCCGACTGCCCTCCCCTGGTCCTCATGGCTCTGCAGTACCTGCATGGGTTCGATCTTTGTCGTGATCCAAGCCGTCCCGGCGTCGTATGGCACGGAACCTCCGGCGAAGGCGGACGGGTTCATTCGCTCGACGACATCCGTGATGGACTCGCCCTCTGGCAGGAGAAGTGCGAGCTCTACGATGCGGATCCGCAGGGTTGGATGCAGGCGGTACGTCAGCAGGCGAGGGCCCTTGTCCAAGCCGGAGAGAGGCCTTTCGGCGCTGGTGAGGGCATGCGAAAGGCCCCTGGAGACAGAGGGCTCCAGGGGCCTAGCTCGTGATCAAGGAATCTGAGACCTGATGGTTCCTGGGGGTATTCAGACCGAGGTGTGGGAGGCGTCACGTTCACGCGGGAGCGACGCTCTCAGCGCGTCGCCTGAATCGTATACACAGGAGGAAACCAGACATATCTACACGAATCCCAAACCGATCATGAGGGCACACACGGTTGTCAAGCTATGACAAGTCCAACGGCCTCTATGGCGTCGTCGACCCATTCGCCCACGATCCGCACGTACTCGCACAGCACCCGCGACATGGGGCGACCAGTCGCCCCGCACGGCGGGCCTCCGTCGCGAGCTCGGCCAGCTCGCAGGTGCTGATTACGAGGTGGCCTACCGTTCTGTCCCCACAAGAGGGGCCAGCGGAGAGAACATGAAGGCCCACTAAGTTCAACCGAGGGAGACACAGCCCATGACGCGTAGGGCTCGGCGAACGACACTCGCGCTCTCTGCCGTGGCAGGCGCGCTCCTCGGCGGAACACTGCTACTTCTCTCACCTCTTGCCGCGAGCATTCTCGCAGAATCCATCCCCGGACTGGATTGGGTACTTCTCAGCAACATCGGGCAAGCGTACGGGTCCGTCGCCGCGCTGCTCACAGCGTTGTCCCTGGTCGGCGTCATGGTATCGACGCTCATCCAGGCCCGCAGCGTCCGCCTTGCGAGCGAGCAGACCTGGCGCCTAACGCAACTGGAGCTCGCGAAGCTTGTCATCGACGATCCGAAGCTGGTGCAGTTCGAGGGGACCCCGTGGCGCGGCCCAGAGGACGATCTGCCCCTCCGGCTTCGCATCCTTACCAACCTCTGGCTCGAGCAGTGGCGCTCGATGCACAACTTCGGGCTGATGGATGACGCAGAAATCCGTCGGCTTGCTTCAGGCCTCTTCGAGGGAGAGGCGGGCAGGCGGCATTGGATGGAGCACAGCGAAGGCTACAGAGCCGATCAGCGCAATGTCCGAACCCGCACCTTTCCTCGGATCTTGGATGAAGAACTGGCACACGCCACTCGCGTAGCCGCAGTCCCGATATCTCTTCCGAAGACCTCATCACCTAAAAGGCGATGGTGCGCTGTTGCGGCAACAGGAGCCGCACTGGCCGTCGGTGTCGCGATAGGCCGGCTCCGATAGCCGTTCGAAAGCCACGCATCGCACACGACCTACGCCATCTGGCGTAATCACTCACAGGACTCGCCATCCGACTCTCCCCCGCGACTGACACAGAGGGCCTCGCCCAAGCGGGTGGTGATCTCGGCGAGTTGCTCCAGCTCGGGGCCGGCGACCTCGTACAGGGCTGCAGCCTCCGGGGCGCGGGTCTGCAACGCGGCAGCGACACCTTCAGAAGTTGCGTCGGGCCAGCGAGCTCCATCAGCATGTCGCGGGTGAACTTACCGACCGCAGCGGTGGCGTCCACCTCTTCCGCGGCCGAGACCAGTTCGCCGCCTGCCGCTTCGAGCCTGGCTGGGTTGAGCTTGGTTGCCCATCCGGTTCACGGCCGAACCGGGAGTACTTCCAGACGAGGATCGCTCTGACCGCAAGAGACGGCTGCCATGATCGTGCGCTGGAAGCTCCTCCCGGACACGTCAGGATCTGTGATCCAGCCGCCGTTCGGCCACCTGCCCGGCGGGGTGTGGACCCCGCCGGGCAAGGGCGCTACCGCTGTCAGGAGGTCGGCGTCAGGACCTTCGCCTCGTGCTTGGGCTCGGCCGGCTTGCGCCGCATCCGCTCCTTCGCCCGCTCCACCATCGTGTACAGCGTCGGTACCAGCACCAGGGTCAGCAGCGTCGAGCTGATCAGGCCGCCGATGACCACGATCGCCAGCGGCTGCGAGATGAACCCGCCGGAGCCGGTCACCCCCAGAGCCATCGGCGTCAGCGCGCAGATCGTGGCCACCGCCGTCATCAGGATCGGCCGCAGCCTGCGCCGGCCGCCCTCGATGACGGCCTCCACCACGTCCATGCCCTGTTCCCGATACTGGTTGATCAGGTCGATGAGCACGATGGCGTTGGTCACCACGATGCCGATCAGCATCAGCATGCCGATCAGCGCCGGCACGCCCAGCGCGGTGCCGGTGCCCACCAGCAGCCCGATCGCGCCCGTGGCCGCGAACGGGATCGACACCAGCAGGATCAGCGGCTGGACGAAGCTGCGGAACGTCGCCACCATGATCAGGAAGACGATCGCGATCGCCGCGAGCATCGCCATCCCCAGGTCGGAGAACGCGTCCGACTGCTGGGCCGACACGCCGCCGATCTCATAGGTGGCGCCCGCGGCCAGCGTCAGACCGTCCATCTTGGTCGTCAGCGCCTGCGTCACGGTGCCCAGGTCGCCGGAGTCGGCCGCCTTGGCCGACACCGTGGCCGAACGCTCGCCGTCGATCCGCGTCACCTGCGTCGGCCCGGCCACCTCCTTGACGTCCGCCACCGTCGACAGCTTCACCATGCCCGCCGCCGTCGGCAGCTTCAGGTCCTTGATCGCCTTGATGTCGTCCGGCGCGTCCGCGCCGCGCAGCACCAGGTCGCTGGAGCGGCCGTCCAGGCTGATCTGGCCCAGCGGCGCGCCGCGGAAGGCCTGCGCCACCGCCTGCCCCACCTGCGCCTCAGACAGGCCGCGCTCCGCGGCCTCCTGCCGATCCACCACGACCTCGACGCGCGGCGCGCTGGCCTCCATGTTGGAGGACACCTCGGTGAGCCCCGACACCTCGCCCATCGCGGTCTTGACCGTGTCGGTCGCCGTACGCAGCGTCTCGGCGTCGGGCGCCTGCACGATCACGTCGATCGTGTCGGAGGAGAACCCGCCCCCGCCGGCGCCGCCCACCGTGACCTCGCCGATCCCCGACAGGCCTTCGACCCGCTCGCGCAGCTGCTGCTGCACCTTGTCCGGGTCTGCGCCCTCCTTGACCGTGACCGAGTACGACGCCCGGTCCGCGCCGCCGCCGACCGCGCCGCCCTGCATGGCGTTGCCGCCACCCACGTTCACCTGGTACGTCTCCACGCCGTCCAGGCCCTTCAGCACGCCCTCGACCTGCTTGGCGGCCTTGTCCGTGGTCGCCAGGTCCGTACCGACCGGCATCTTCTGCGACAGGGAGATCGTGTTCTGGCCAGAGGAGTCCAGGAAGTTCGTCTGCAGCCCGCCGGCCAGGCCCATCGTGCCGATGAACACCGCCACGCCGATCAGGATCGTCACCAGCTTGAACCGCGTCGCGAACCGCAGCACCGGCAGATAGGCCCGCTGCAACGGCGAGCGCAGCTCCTTGGCCTCGGCCTCCTCGCGCTGCTTGCGCGCCTGCTCCGGCGTCAGGTCCGGCGCCTTCAGGAACCAGTACGCCAGCACCGGCACCACCGTCAGCGACACCACCAGCGAGGCCAGCAGCGCCACCGCCACCGTGATCGCGAACGGCCGGAACAGCTCGCCCACCATGCCGCCCACGATCGCGATCGGCGCGAACACCGCCACCGTCGTCAGCGTCGAGGCCGTCACCGCGCCCGACACCTCGCGGACCGCCGCCAGGATCGCCTGCAGCTTGGCCTCGCCGTACCCGAGATGTCGCTTGATGTTCTCCAGCACCACGATCGAGTCGTCGACCACCCGGCCCACGGCGATCGTCAGCGCGCCCAGGGTCAGCATGTTCAGCGAGTAGTCGCCCGCCCACAACGCGATCAGCGCGATCACCACCGACAGCGGGATCGACACCGCCGTCACCAGCGTCGAACGCACCGACAGCAGGAACACCAGGATGACCAGCACCGCGAACGCCAGACCCAGCAGGCCCTCCGTGGTCAGGCTCCGGATCGACTCCTCCACGTACGGCGCCTGGTCGAACACCACCGACACCGCCGTGTCCGAGCCGTCGCCCAGCGCCTTGGTCAGCTCGGGCAGCTTCTCACGGACGTCGTGCGAGATCGACACCGCGTTGCCGTCGGGCACCATCGTCACCGACACGCCCAGACTCGTCTTGCCGTCCGTACGGGTGATCGTCGTCGCGTCCGCCAGCCCCTGCTTGATCTCGGCGACGTCGCCCAGCTTGACCGGCTTGAGCGGCTTGGGCTTGACCACCTGCTGCTGCGCGAGCGCCGCCTGGGACTGGCCCGGCCGACCGGCCTGACCGGTCTGCGGGCGTGCCTGAGCCTGCGCCTGGCTGGGCTGCTGCTGGGTGGCCGCCGGCTGGGCCGGGGTCAGGTACAGGTCCTTCAGCTTGGCCACCGAGTCGACCCGCGTGCCCACCTGCACCGTGAGCGACTTGCCGTCGGCCGTCAGCGCGCCCGCCGGGATCGGCGTGCCGTTCGCCTTCAGCACGTCGGGGATCTGCGCGGCCGACACCCCGGCCTTCGCCATCTTCTTGGTGTCCGGCTCGATCGTCACGACCTCGTCGCGGGTGCCCGTGACGGACGCCTCCCGTACGCCCTCCACGCTCTGCAGCTCCGGCACCATGATCCGGCGCAGCTTGTCGGCCATCGCCCGCTCGTCGCCGCCGTCGCCCACCGCGAGCACGACCACCGGGATGTCGTCGGTGTTGCCCGCCACGACCTGCGGATCCACCCCGTCAGGGAGCGCGACCCGGGTGATGGCCTGCTGCATCTTGTTCAGCGAGGACTCGACGTCCGTGCCGTACTCGAAGGCCACCTGGATCTGCGCCAGGCCCTCCTTCGAGGTCGAGGTCATCTGCTCCATGCCTTCCAGGCCCTGGAACGAGTCCTCGATCGGCTTCGTCACCTGGTCCTCGACGATCTCAGGCGAGGCACCTGGATACGCCGCGACCACGAACGCGCCAGGGAAGCTCAAAGATGGCAGCAGTTGCTGCTTCAACTGCGGAATCGTGAACGCGCCGAACGCGCTGAGCACGAGCGCGATCAATATCACGAGGCTGCGGTTGACCAAGCTCAACCGGGCGAATGCGGTCATAGGCGTCCCCTCCAAGAGTTCGCCCCAGACTAACACTTCGCCTTGAACGAATATTTAGACAGATTGAGCTTTCCTGATAACCTTCTCAGGAAGCGAGAGGTGAGTGTGAGCGACGAACGCGAAGACCTGATCCGTCGAATCAGCGAGACACAGCGTGGCATGGGGCGACTGTTCGCCCAGCATCAGTCCCCGCTGTTCACCTCCAATCTGACGATGCGACAACTGCATGTCGTCATGCTCCTGGCCGTCAACGGCTCCGCCTCCGGGCAGGAGCTCGCCCACCACCTCAGCGTCAGCCTCGGCACCGTCACCGGCCTCGTCGACCGCCTCGTCGCCCACGGCCTCGTCACTCGCCACGAGGACCCCCAGGACCGCCGCGTCCGCCGCGCCGAGCTCTCCCCCGCCGGCGCCGCCCTGGTCGAGGAGCTCCAGAACGCCGGGCTCGAGCACTACCGCCGCATCCTGGACCACCTCGACACCGAGACCCTTCGCTCCCTCGACCACATCACCCGCACGATCCGCGCGGTGGCCGACAAGCTCTACAACGTCTGACCCCCGCCACGGGTTTCCACCACCCCACCGTCGACGGCCCTCCAGCCGAGCCCCCCGCGGAACCTTCCGCACGGGGAGAGCCGAGAGCGAACCCCCTCTGCGGGGACGGCAAGCTCTCCCCTGGCGCGGTGGGCGCTTCCGCCGGGTGCACGACCACGCCCCGACGACGGTCCCGCCTGTTGGCCGACGCGCGGGGCCGACGCGCGGGGCCGACGTGCGGGGCCGACGTGCGGGGCCGACGTGCGGGGCCGAGGCGAACCTGGCCCCGGTGCCTTTACGTTGTAGATTCCGAAGTGAGCCGAGCCAACACCCCCGGCAACTCCCCCTCATAAACCACCGTCAGCCGCCGAGTGGCCCGCGTAACCGCCACGTACAGATCCTGACCCCCCATCGGCGACTGCCCCATGATCCCCGCCGGATCCACCACCACGACCGCGTCGAACTCCAGCCCCTTGGCCTGCCCCACCGTCAGCACCGCCACCGGCGCGTCCAGGTCGCCTTCGGGGAACAGCCTGGCCACCGCCGCGTGCCGCGCGTCCGAGGTGACCACGCCCACCCGGCCCTCGCCGATCGAGGCCAGCTCCGCGGCCACCAGCCCCGGCAGCCCCGGCACCGGCAGGCGCACCGCGCGCGGCCGTGAGCCGCCCTCGCGTACCGACTCCGGCGGCTCCTGTTCGGGCGCGAAGGCCCGCAGCACGTCCGCCGCCACCGACATGATCTCCACCGGCGTGCGGTAGTTGACCAGCAGCCGCTCCTCGCGCCAGCGCCCCTCCAGGTACGGGTCCAGCACCTCCCCCCACGACCGCGCCCCGGCCGCCGACCCCGTCTGCGCCAGGTCGCCCACGACGGTCAGCGACTTCGCCGGGACCCGACGCATGATCATCCGCCACGCCATTGCCGACAGCTCCTGCGCCTCGTCCACGATCACGTGCCCGTACGCCCACGTTCGGTCCGCCGCCGCGCGGTCGGCCGTCGTCAGCCCGAGCTCGTCGTCGGCGTGCCGCCCGGCCAGTACGTCGGCCCGGTCGAAGATGCCCTCCTCCAGCACCCCCGTGGTCTGCAGCACCTCCATCGCGTACAGCTCCCCCGACGCCTGCTCCTCGGACTCCCGCCTGGCCACGACCCGGCGCTCCGAGTCGTCCTCGCCCAGCAGCTCGGCGGCCTCGTCCAGCAGCGGCACGTCCCCGGCCGTCCACGGCGCGTCCACCGGGCGGACCAATTCCTGCCAGTCCAGCCCCGACGGCGCCACCGACCACAGCGTCTCGGGCGAGGCCAGCAGCTGCGAGATCAGCTCTTGCGGCGTCAGCTCCGGCCACAGGTCGTCCACGGCCCGCCGCACCGCCGGCTCGCCCCACAGCCGCTGCGAGGCCAGCTCCAGATCCAGCTCGTCCAGGTCGCCCTCCAGGTCGAGCGGCTGCGCCAGCTCCGGTTCGCCCTCGATGACCAGCTCTTCGATGTGCAGCGACTCCTCCAGGGCCCGCGTCTCGGCCCTGGCCAGTTCCTTGAGCATCTCGGTGACGTACAGCTTGCGCGCCATGTTGTGCGGCAGCCGCACCGCCCGCGCCCGGTTGCGCAGCCGTACGCACGTCGCGTGCGGCACGCGCAGGTTCAGGCCGTCGAGCTCGACCACCAGGTCGCCCTCGGGCGCGCGCTGGCGCAGCTCCAGCGCGCGGGTCACCACCTCGGCCATCAGCACGTCGCCCTTGACCACCGCCGTCGCCGGCGCGTCGACCGCCCTCGCCCGCACCCCGGGGAACATCTCCCCGACCGTGGTCATGACCACCTGCGTCTCCCCCAGCGCCGGCAGCACCTGGCTGATGTAGCGCAGGAACATCGAGTTGGGGCCCACCACCAGCACGCCGCGCCGTTCGAGCGTGGCGCGGTGGGTGTAGAGCAGGTACGCCGCCCGGTGCAGCGCGGCCACGGTCTTGCCGGTGCCCGGACCGCCCTGCACCACCAGCGCGCCCTGCAGCGAGGCGCGGATCACCCGGTCCTGCTCGGTCTGGATGGTGGCCACCACGTCGCCCATCCGGCCCGTCCGGCCCCGGCGCAACGCCGCCAGCAGCGCCGCCTCGCCGACGAGCGCGCGCCGGTCGCCGTCGCTCATCCCCTCCAGGTCGAACACCTCGTCGTCGATGCCGACGACCGTGCGGTCCTTCAGGTGCAGGTGCCTGCGGCGCACCAGCCCGCCCGGGTCGGTGGCCGTGGCCAGGTAGAACTGCCGCGCCGCCGGCGCCCGCCAGTCGATGAGGACCGACTCGTGCTCCTCGTCACGCAGCCCGATCCTGCCGATGTACGTGCTCTGCCCCGCGCCGTCGTCGATGCGGCCGAAGCACAGGCCCCGCTCGACCGCGTTCAGCTGGGCCAGCCTCCTGGCCTGTTCCGAGGCCAACGCCTCGCGTTCGACCATCGCCTGGCGGGTGCCGCCGGCCCTGGCGTACACCTCCCGCAGTGTCGCCTGGGCCTGCTCCCTGGCGACGTCGAGCCTGCCGTACAGCCACGACACAGTACGCTGTTCGCTGTCAAGGGCTTCCGCAAGACCATCTTGACGATTAGCCATTTGCTGATATACTCCTGACTGGAGGATTGTGGAGCCTTTGCCTAAATTGGGCAATCGAGCTTAACGCCGCGCGTGCGTGCGCGCAATCTCCTCATTGCCGTCTTCCAGGTGCTATTCGGGCAGCGTGCCCGCCGGTGCCGGGATCGCCGGGAACGGGTTGTCTGGCAGCAGGATCACCCGCCGCCCCCGCGCCGCCGCCTCCAGATGCAGCAGCGCCGCGCCGATGCCCGCCGCGCCCGCCATGTATCCGGTGTCCGCGCTGACCTCTCCCGGACGTACCCGGTCGAAGGCCTGATACCACCGCAGCCGCCCGCCGTCGCCGCTCGCCCTGCCCGCCAGATGCGCGCCCAGCGTCCGGGCGAAGCTCAGGTATGCCTCCCGCCCCGTCACCGCCCACAACCCGACGAACAGCTCCACCAGCCCCGCCAGCCCGCAGCACTGGCAGGCCGTGTCCCACAGCCCGGGCACCCGCCGGCCCGGCACGCCGCTCGTCACGATCCCTGTGGCCAGCCGCTCGGCCCACTCCAGGTCGGCCGGATCGCCCCCGGCCCGGTACAGCTCCACGAACATCCGCGCCACCCCGGCGGAGCCCGAGCAGAACCCCAGGTAATGCAGCCCCCGCCCCTGCGGCAGGTGATGCGGCACCAGTGCGCGCCGGCCGCTCACCACGCTGACCCCGCGGACGAAGTTCGCGCCCCTGCGCGCCGCCTCCAGGAACCGGGTGTCCCCGCTCACCCCGTACAGGCGGGCCAGCAGGAACGCCGTCCCCGCCGTGCCGGCCATGAACCCCGGCGTGACCGCGTCCGCCGGCAGGCCGGCGCAGTCGCCGAACCGGTGCCCCGGCACCGCCAGCCGCGCCGCCCGCAGCCCCGCCTCGGCCGCCAGCTCCCCGTACGAGGGCGTCCTCAACATCGAGGCGCCGTGCAGCAGCGCGAGCACGACACCGCCGTCGCCCCGCTGCGCCGGGTCCCCCGACCAGCCGGGACCGCCGTCCATCGGCCGCGCCGCCCGCGCCACCCGGTCCAGCGCCGCCATGGCCGCCTCCTCGGCCAGACCGTCGCCGAGCACCCACCCGGCCTCGCACAACGCGACCGCGATCCCGCTCAGCCCGTGGTGGAACGTCACGTCGCCGGCCCCGGGCCAGGCCTCGACCAGGTACTGCACGCCCGCGCGGGCGTCCTCCAGGTACTCCTCCCGGCCGGTCGCGGCGGCCAGCTCCAGGAAGAACAGCACGATGCCGGCCGCGCCGCCGTACAGGGAGGCGGGCTCGGGCGTCAGCGCGGAGCGGCCCCGCGGGTCGGGATTGGCCACCCAGTGCCGCGCCCGCGCGTCACCCGCGGCCGCCGTCCTGATCCACCGCGCGGCCCCGATCGCGGCGCTCAGCGGGGTGCCGGCGCCGCCGCCGGACGCGCGAGTCGGATCCAGGCTCATGACGCACCCGAGGCCTCTTCCCAGTGAGTGAACGGGCTCACATTCTCCCCCATCCCGTCCTGCCCGCCAATCTGCCGCGTCCAAGCGGGAGAAACCAGGTCGTCGCCCAGCCGAGCCGGGCGATGGGCCGCCCATCCCGGGGTGCTAGCTTGTCCGAGCATGTCTGACTATCTGCGGGAGCTGTTCTCCCTCGACGGCCGGCGCGCCCTGGTGACCGGCGGCAGCTCCGGCATCGGGTACGCCATCGCCGAGGCGATCGGCCGGGCCGGGGCCGAGGTCGTGCTGGTGGCCCGCAGGGAGAGCGAGCTCGACCGGGCCGTCGCCCGCCTGCGCGAGCACGGCGTCACCGCCTCGCGGATCAGCGCCGACCTGGCCGACCGCGACGACGTCCAGCGGGTCTGCGCCACGGCGGGCGACATCGACATCCTCGTCAACGACGCCGGCAACAACATCCGCAAGCCCATGGCCGACCTCACCCTCGACGACTACGAGCGCACCATCGCCGTCAACCTCACCGCCCCCTACCTCCTCGGCCAGCACTTCGGCCCGAGGATGGCCGCCCGCGGCTGGGGCCGCATCATCAACCTCGGCTCCCAGCAGTCGATCAGCGCCTTCGGCGACAGCGGCGCGTACGGCACGGCCAAGGCCGCCGTCGCGGGCCTGACCCGTTCCCAGGCCGAGGCGTGGTCGGCCCGCGGGGTGTGCGTCAACACGATCATCCCCGGCTTCGTGCTGACCCCGCTGACCGAGCCCGCCCAGGCCGTCCCGGGCCGGGTGGAAGCGCTCGCCGCCCGTCACATGGTGGGCCGCAACGGGCTGCCCGAGGACTTCGCGGGCGCGGCGGTCTTCCTGGCCGGTGACGCCTCCGCGTTCGTCACCGGGCAGATGCTCTTCGTGGACGGCGGCTTCTCCGTCCACTAGCCCCGCCCGGGTGGGCCGCTCACTTGCGGCGGATCTGGCGCACCCCCGCCCCTTCGCGCCACGCGTCCATGACGAGCTCGTCGCCCTCGACCCGCGTCCACACCACCTCCGTCAGCTCGATCCGGAACAGGTCCGACTCCTCGCCCGGCAGCCCGAACGACGCCAGCACCTCCCGGTCGGTGATCTCCACGGCCCGCCCGGCCAGCTTCACGTCGCCCTCCCACGACGACGGATCGTCCCCCTCGGGGTCGCGGGAGGTGACGTGGACCGCCATCCGCGGGTCGCGCCGCAGATCGGACGCCTTGACCGCGCCCGGCATCGACCCCGTCCACAGCTCGCCGTCCCGGAACATGGTCTCGGTGCCGCTGACCCGGGGCGAGCCGTCCTTGCGCAATGTGGCCAGCACCTTGTGCCGGTACGCCTTCAGCAGCCGCCCCGCCACCTCGGCCAGCTCCGGCGCCTGCCGCTCGAACTCCTGCCATGAAGCCATGCCCGCCATCATGCCCGCCGCGACCGACAGAATCAGGTCGCCCGCCCTGGGAGCCGGGAGCATCTGCCGGGCTCCCGTGGTCAGGCGCGGCGGCGGGCGCGGTAGGCGCTGGCCTTGGCGCGGTTCTGGCAGGACAGGCCGCAGAACCTGCGCGAGGCGTTCCTGGTGACGTCGAAGAAGACCAGCTCGCACCCGTCCGCCTCGCAGCTCCGCAGCCGCCGGCTCTGGCCGACGCCGATCACCATGGCCAGGGCCGTGCCGGCGTCGGCCGCCCAGGCGTCGACCAGGTCGGCGCCGGGCCCGTGGAAGGCCAGGACGGGCGGGTCGCCGTGCAGGTTGGGCACGGCCGCGTGGCGTGCGAGGGCCGCGTTGAGCGCGGCGACGTCGCCGGCGAAGGCCGGGTGGAGCTCGGCGGCCACGTCCGCGAGCCGGTCGGCGTCCGCGCCGGTCAGCGCGCGGCTGGGGGTCCAGCCCTGCTGGGCGAACGCCGCCTCCAGCGCGGCCCGGCGGTCGGCGGGCGGCTCCACGGGGCGGCCCCGGGCCTGGGTGACGGCCAGCTCGTTCACCAGCAGGACGGCCAGCTCCGCCCACCTCCCGACATAACTGTCTATTTGCGATTGACCAGTGATGCGCCAAGCCTCTATCGTCACTGGCATAGTTTATCTAGACAGTGAGGGATTGCGATGAGCGCACCGTCCAGACTTGCCCGCCGCATGTGGCACCAGCTCGAACCGGTCCACGCGGTGCTGTACTTCTCGCCCCAGGCGTTCGAGGAGGCGGCCGCACTCGGTTACGACGTGGAGTCGCGCTGGCCGAGCTATTTCGCCTACCGCACGGCCCCGCTCGGGCGGGCCGGCGCCCACTTCGCCGCCGCGGCCTACTACAGCTTCAGCCCGCGGACGATCGCCGAGCACGTGCCCGCCGTGTGGGAGGTCGCCCCGCCCGAGCAGGTGCTGGAGGCCCGGATGACCGCCGTCGACCGCACGTACCGCCACCTGCTGGGCGACAGGGTGACGACGGCCGAGGCGGCGGAGGCGGCGGAGCTGGCCAGGCGGGCCGCCGAGAGCGTGAGCGTGGCCGGACGGCCGCTCGCCGCGGCCAACCTGGACCTGCCCTGGCCCGACGAGCCGCACCTGGTCCTGTGGCAGGCCGCCACCGTGCTGCGCGAGCACCGCGGCGACGGCCACCTGGCCGCGCTGCAGGCCGCGGAGCTGGACGGTTGCGAGTCGCTGGTGTCGTTCGCCGCGATCGGCGCGGCCCCCGCGGCGAACTTCGCCGGGCGCGGCTGGAGCGAGCAGGAGTGGGACGCCGCCCGGGAGCGGCTGGCCGCCCGCGGGCTGGTCGGCCCCGACGGGCAGGCCACCGAGCAGGGGCTGGCGCTGCGCGACCAGGTCGAGCGGATGACCGACGCGCTGGCCGCCGAGCCGTGGCGGCTGCTCGGCGAGGAGCGCGCCGAGCGGCTGGCCGGGCTCGCCGGGCCGTTCCTCGGCGCGGTCTTCGAGGCCGGGCTGCTGCCGATGACCAGCACCCTCGGCATCGCCACCGTCAAGGCCCCCGACTAATCGAACCCGGGGGCGGGCTGCCAGATGCTGATCTCCGTGCCCTGGTCGTCGACGCACGCGCAGCCGCGCCCCGACTTGCTGTCGTACACCGTGCCGGCGCTGCCTCCCAGCTCCCGCACGCGTTCGACGGCCGCGTCGATGTCGGTGACGTGGTAGTAGAGGTTCGGCTGCGAGGAGGGCCCGCGCGCGACGAGCCCCATCGGCACGGCCGTGTTCGTGACGTGCAGGTACGTCTCGTGCTCGCGCCTGAACTCCCAGCCGAACAGCCCCCCGTAGTAGGCGGCCGCCCGGTCCAGGTCCGCCACGGACAGCGTGTAGTAACCCAGCTCGGCACTCATGTACAAACCTCCGCAATAATTGCCGCTAGCGTTAAGGATTAACAGCCTAACGGAAGCAGGCAACAATTAACACATACGTTAACGAAATCGACGCGACGCTGGCCGCGCTCGCCGACCCCACCCGGCGCAAGGTCATCGACCTGCTGCGCGAAGGACCGCGGCCGGCCGGCGAGCTGGCGCAGGCCGTCCAGATGAGCGCCCCCGCCCTCAGCAGGCACCTGCGCGTGCTGCGGGCGGGCGGTCTCGTGCAGGCCGAGGCGGGCGGCGCCGACGCCCGCCTGCGCCTCTACACGCTGCGCCAGGAGCCGTTCGCGGCGCTGCAGGCGTGGCTGGACCAGGTGCAGGCGTTCTGGGCCGAGCAGCTCGGCTCGTTCAAGGACCACGTGGAGCGGGGCCGGTGAGCTCGGTCCGGGCCGGCGTCACCGTGCCGGTCGACCCGGCGACCGCGTTCCGGATCTTCACCGACGAGATCGACAGCTGGTACGTGCGCGGCCGCCACAGCTGGGTCGACCCGGACCGCGCGGTCGGCATCCGCTTCGAGGACGGCTTCCTGCGCGAGCTGTGGTCCGACGGCGGCCACGTCGACACCGGCAGGATCCTCGCCTGGGAGCCGCCGCGCCGCCTCGTCTGGGCCGACCTGCTCAACGAGGGCGGCCGGATGGAGATCGAGGTGGCCTTCAGCCCGGTCGAGGGCGGCACCGAGGTGATGCTGGAGCACCGCGGCCTGGACACGCTGCCCCCGGACGTGGCCGGGCGCATCCGGCGCGGCTACTCCTGGAACATCGCGCTGCGCTGGTTCGCCGGCAGGTGGAAGGGCTAGCGGCGGCCGTACTTCTTGTGCACGGCCTGCTTGCTCACCCCGATCGCCACGGCGATCTGCGCCCAGGCCAGCCCCGCCACCCTGGCCCGGCGCACCTGGACGGCCTCCAGCCGCTCGATCTCACGGCGCAGGGCGGTCGTGGCGTGCAGTGCCAGCAGCGGGTCGTCGTCCTGCGCCTGCCGAAGGAGGGTCGCCAGGTCGTTCGTCATGCCCCTAAAGGTAGTCCAGGAGCAGCCGGTTGATCTCCTCTGGACGTTCGAGGGCGGGCAGGTGGCCGGCCCACTCCAGCTCGACCAGCCGCGCCCGCGGCAGCTCGCCCGCCAGGTGGCGGGCACTGGCCCGGAAGTACGGCAGGTCGTGCGCGCCGGCCACGACCAGCGCCGGCACGTCGATCTCCGCCGGCGCGAGCTCCTTCTCGACCTGCGACGGCTCCGGATCGGCGGCCAGCTGCACCTCGAACGCGTGCCGCTGCATCTCCACCACGCGCCCGAAGGCCTCCCGCGACGCCTCGGGCCCGAGCAGGGTGCGCGCGTTCAGCTCCGCCGCGCCCTCGACGTCGCCCGCCTCCAGCAGGCGCCCCTCCTCGTCCCAGTAAGCCCGCAGGTCCGGGGTGGGCGGCAGGTCGGCGATGGGATTCAGCAGCACCAGCCGGCCGGCGAGCCCGGCCGCCGCCAGCTCCAGCGCGACCCGGCCCCCGCCCGACGAGCCGACCAGCGCCGCCCGGCTCACCTCCAGCGCGGCCAGCAGCCGCGCGACGTCGTCGCCGTCGCTGTACGGGCCGTCCGCCCGGTAGGGGCTGCGCCCGTAGCCGCGGAAGTCCACCGTGATCACGCGGAAGCGCTCGGACAGGGCCTCCACCTGCGCGTCCCACATGCCCGAGTCGACCGACGTCGAATGCAGCAGCACCACGGGCTCGCCCGCGCCGCGCTCGGCGTACCAGATCGTCATCGTGAGTCCACCACCAGCCGCACGCCCAGCCCGATCAGCACCACGCCGGAGATCTGCTCCAGCCGCCGCCGTACGGCGGGACGGTCCAGCCACGCCTTGGCCTTGGCCACCGCCCAGATGAGCAGCGCATACCAGACCAGGTCCACCAGCACCCACACGACGGCCAGCGTCGCGAGCGTGACCGGCACGTTCTGCCCCTGCGGGACGAACTGCGGCAGGAACGACATCGCGAACACCGCCGCCTTCGGGTTGGCCAGGCACGTCCCGACGCCCGCCAGGTAGGGCCCGCGCCAGCCCGGCACCACCGCCCCCTCGGCTTCGCCGCCGGCCGAACCACCGGCCGAACCACTGGCCGCCGGCGCGCCCTTGCGGGCCTGCCACAGCGCCTGCGCGCCCATCACGACCAGCACCACGGCGCCGACCACGCGCATCACGTCATAGGCCAGCTGCGAGGCCACCAGCAGCGCCGACAGGCCGAAGGCGGCCGACAGCCCCCACAGCAGGATGCCGGTCTCGTTGCCCAGCGTGGCGGCCAGGCCGGAGCCGCGGCCCGCGCGCAGCGTCTGGCGCAGGATGATGGCCGTGCTGACCCCGGGCACCATGGCCACCAGGACGCACGCGCCCACGAAAGCGAGAAGGTACATGCGCGGCATGTTCGCAGAACCGCGCCCCGAAGTCGCCTGATTTACCGGCCCCGGGCGGCGGCCCTAGCCGTACATCTTGCCCAGCTCGGTGACCGCCTCGCACATCAGCGCCCGCAGCTCCGGCGGCCCCAGCACCTCCACGGCGGCCCCCATCCGCAGCAGCAGCCAGCGCGCGTGCGTGAGTGACTCGATGGGCACCGTCAGCGTCAGCCAGCCCTCCGGATCGGGCTCGCCGGCCGCGGCCAGCGCGGCGCCGACCACGTCGGGGCCCATCGTGTACGCCAGCAGCTCGCCGTGGCCGGGGGCGAGCCGGATGAGGGCCTCCGCGGTGTACATCCGCTCGCGGAACTCCTTGGCGTAGCCCTGCCAGAACTCGCCCAGGTCGAACCCCTCGGGCCAGGCGAAGCGGCCGGGCAGCGTCTCCAGGGTCAGGATCCGCGCCACCCGGTAGGTGCGGGGACCGCCGCCCGGCGGCGCGGCCACCAGATACCAGGAGCCGCCCTTGAGCACCAGCCCGTACGGGTGGATCACCCGGTCGACCTCCTGCTGCCCCCAGCGCCGGTAGGTCATGTGCAGCGGCCGCTGGTCCCACACCGCCTCGGACACCTCGCTCAGGTGCGGCACGTCGTCGGCCGAGCGATACCAGCTCGGCACGTCCAGCAGGAACCGCTCGCGCATCCGCGAGGCGGACGAGCGCGGCTCGGGCGGCAGCGCGGCCAGCAGCTTCAGCTCCGCGGTGGCGGCCACCTCGGCCAGCCCCAGCTCGGCCGCGGGGCCGGGCAGCCCCGCCAGGAACAGCGAGGACGCCTCCTCGGCGGTCAGCCCGTTGAGCCTGGTGCGGTAGCCGTCGAGCAGCTGGTAGCCGCCCGCGGGCCCCCGGTCGGCGTAGACCGGCACGCCGGCCGCCGACAGCGCCTCCACGTCGCGGTAGACCGTGCGGACCGACACCTCCAGCTCCTCGGCCAGCTCCGGCGCGGTCATGCGGCCGCGCGACTGCAGGAGCAGGAGCAGCGAGAGCAGGCGGCTGGCGCGCATGGCCCCATTCTAGGAAAGCCTCCTGCCTGCGAGCGGCCGTTCAGCGGGCGGCGTACTCCTCGCGGGAGGTCACCACCTGGGGCATCCGCTCCTCCACCCACTCCAGGAGGGGGACGAGCCGCTCGGCGGCCTCCCGGCCCAGCTCGGTGAGGCTGTACTCGACCTTGGGCGGGATCGACGGCTCGGCCACGCGCAGCACCATGCCGTCGCGTTCGAGCGCGTGGAGCGTCTGGGACAACATCTTCTCGCTCACCCCGTCGACTCGGCGGCGCAGCGCGTTGAAGCGGTAGGGCCCCTCGTGCAGGGCCACGAGCGCCAGGATCGCCCAGCGGCCGGTGATCGTCTCCAGCACCGAGCGCGAGGTGCACCGGCGCGAGAAGACATCGGCCACCAGCTCTTCGAACTCATCCATGGAATTCAGCGTACGCGTTCGTTAGTACTTTCTGATAGAAAGTACTAACCATCGAGGCAGTACTGAATAGGAGAAACCATGATCGTGGTGACCGGGGCCACCGGACAGCTGGGCCGGCTGGTGATCGAGGACCTCAAGAAGCGCGTCCCGGCCGAGCAGATCGTCGCCGCCGCGCGTACCCCGGAGAAGGGCGCCGACCTCGGCGTCGAGGTGCGCCAGGCCGACTACGACCGGCCCGAGACCGTCAGGAGCGCGCTGCGGGGCGCCACGAAGGTGCTGCTCATCTCCGGCATCGACCCCAACCGCGTGCAGCAGCACTCCACCGTCGTGGACGCCGCCAAGGAGGCCGGGGCCACGCTCGTCTACACCAGCGCGCCCGGCGCCGACACCACCGAGGCCATCCTGGCCGCCGACCACCGGGCGACCGAGGAGTACATCAAGGCGTCCGGGGTGACGTACACGATCCTGCGCAACAACTGGTACAACGAGGTCTACGAGTCGGCGATCACGGCCGCCCCGCAGCTCGGCGCCGTGCACGGCGCGGCCCGCGACGGCCGGACCGCCTCCGCCTCCCGCGCCGACTACGCCGCCGGCGCGGCCGCCGTGCTGACCGGCGAGGGCCACGACGGCAAGGTGTACGAGCTGTCCGGCGACACGACCTGGAGCCGGGCCGACCTGGCCGCCGAGATCGCCGCGGTCACCGGCAAGGAGGTCGTCTACCAGGACCTGCCGAAGGACGAGTACGCGGGCGTGCTGGCCGGCGCCGGGCTGCCCGGGCCGTTCGCGGAGATGATGGCGGACGTGGACGTCAACATCGCCCGCGGCTGGCTCGACCACACCCCCGGCACGCTGCGCGACCTCATCGGCCGCCCCACCCGGACGATCGGCGAGTACGTCCGCTCCCTGCTCGGCTAGAGCGCGCGGTCAGCCGCCGAACTGCTGCCAGGCCAGCCTGGCCACCAGGGCCACCACGACGCACAGCAGCACGATCCGCACGAAGCCGGTGCCCCGCTTGAGCGCCATCCGCGCGCCGAGCTGGGCGCCGGCCACGTTGCACACGGCCATGCCGAGCCCGAGCCCCCAGTTCAGGTGCCCCTGCACCCCGAAGACCACCAGCGCCCCGAGGTTCGTGCCCACGTTGATGATCTTGGCGGACGCGGAGGCCGAGACGAAGTCCAGCCCCAGGATGGTGGTGAAGGCGACGATGAGGAACATCCCCGTGCCCGGCCCCATGATGCCGTCGTAGAAGGCGATCCCCACCCCGGCCACCGCCACCGCGGCCAGCACCCGGGCGTTGGTCCGCAGATGCGGCACGGGCACGGACCCGAGCGCGGGCCGCAGCGTCACGAACGCGGCCACCCCGAGCAGCACCACCATGACGGCGGGCCGCAGCACCTCGGCCGAGATCGCCGCCGCCGCCGACGCCCCGAGCCCGGCGCTCAGCACCGCCAGCCCCGCGCCGGGGAGGGCCACCTGCCGGTCGATCTTGGTGGAGCGGGCGTACGCGACGGCCGCGGAGGTGGTGCCGAAGATGGACGACAGCTTGTTGGTGGCCATCGCCTCGACGGTGGGCAGCCCGGTCATCAAGATCGCGGGGAGCTGCACCAGCCCGCCCCCGCCCACGACGGCGTCGACCCACCCCGCCCCTGCCGCCGCGACCAGCAACACCAGGACCTGCTCCAGCGGCACGCCACTCCCCCGATTTCCCCCAAGAAACCCCAAGAGTGTACAAGTCGCACACCAACCGGCTCGGGGGCAGGGGTGACGTCAGGGGATCCGGGAGCCGAACAGCACCGCCGCGCCCGCCACCAGCAGCCCGGCCAGGATCGCGGCCACGATGAACCACTGGGTGATCTCCTGGCTGACCAGCTTGTAGCCGAGCGAGGTGCCGATCTGGTCGTAGACCTCGCGCAGCTCGCTGCCGGACTCGGCCGTGTAGGCCCGGCCGCTGGTCCCGTCGGACAACGACTGCAGGGTCTGCTTGTTGACCGGCACGTTCACCGGCCGGCCGTCGATGTTGACGGTGCCCTCCTGGGTGCCGTACGCGATCGTGGAGACCGGCACGCGGGCCTGCTGGGCGGCGTCGATGGCCTCGTTCACCGACCTGCCCGAGGTGTTGTCGCCGTCGGACAGCAGCACGACCGCGGCCGGCGGCGGGTCGGTGGCGGCCTGCTGGTCGAACGAGCGCAGCGAGTCGAGCGCGTTGAAGACCGCCTCGCCGATCGCGGTGCCCGGGCGCGTGGTGAGGGTGCCGATGGCGGTGATCACGGCCTGATGGTCGGTGGTGGGCGAGATGACGACGTTGGCGGAGCGGGCGAAGGACACGACGCCGACGTTGAAGCGGTCCGGCAGCTCCTTGACGAACGCCTGCGCCGCGGCCTTGGCGGCGCTGATCCGGTCGGGCTGGACGTCGTCGGCGTCCATGGACAGCGACACGTCCAGCGCGATCATGATGGTGGCGCGGTCGCGCGGCACGCGTACCTGGTCGGCGGGTTTGGCGGCGCCGACGACCAGGAGCGCCATCATGAGGAGGAACAGCGCGGGGGCGACGTGGCGGCGCCAGCCGGGGCCGGCGGGGGCGACGAGGTCGAGCAGGGCCAGGTTCGTGAAGCGCACCGTGTAGCGGCGCCGGGCGAACATCGACACGATGTACCCGGCCACCAGCAGCCCCACCAGCAGGAACAGCCAAAGCCAGCCGGGGGCCAAGAATGTCACGTAGGTCTCCTGTGGGCGAGATGGCTCATGCGGCGCTGGCGGAGGACGAACTGCGCGATGTCGAACACCCAGTCCCGGTCGGTGCGCAGCACGAGGTGCGCGATCCCGGCGCGGCGCAGCGCCACGCGGGTGCCCTCGCGCTGCAGGGCGGCCGCCTCCGCGTACGCTTGCCGAACTTTGGGCGAAAGATGCACTTCGCGTACTTTCCCGGTCTCGGGGTCGGTGAACGCGACCCGCCCCACGTCGGGCAGCTCCAGCTCGCGCGGGTCGATGACCTCCACCGCCAGCACCTGGTGGCGGGCCGCCAGCCGCCTGATGGGGCGCTCCCAGGGGCGTTCGGCGTCGGGGTCGAGGCTGGGGCGGGCGTCGAGGAAGTCGGAGACGATCAGCCGCACGCCGCGCCGCCTGCGGCTGGCCGACAGCACGTCGATGCCCTCGGCCAGGTCGGGCGCGTCGGGCACGATCCGGCCGCGCGGGGCGTCCATGAGCGAGTGCAGCAGCCCGTAGAGGGCCGGGCGGCCGGTGCGGGCGGGCATGCGGTGCACGTACTCATCGTGCAGCACCAGCGCGCCGAACCTGTCGCCCATCCTGCTCGACAGGAACCCGATCGCCCCGACCGCGGCCACCACGAGGTCGCGTTTGTCGGTGTCGGCGGTGCCGAAATCCATGCTGGGCGAAAGGTCCGCCAGCGCCCAGGTCTCCAGCTCGCGGTCGGCGATCAGGTCGCGTACGTGCGGGACGGTCGTGCGGGCGGTGACCGCCCAGTCCATGCGGCGCACGTCGTCCTCGCCGGGCACGTACACGCGGCTGTCGCCGGCCTCGCTGCCCGGCCCGGGGAGCAGCCCCTGGTGGGCGCCGTGCAGCAGCCCGTCCAGCCGCCGGGTGACCGTCAGCTCCAGCCGCCTGAGCGCCTGTTCCGCCGTGTTCACAGGCCGCTCACCGGTTCTGGTTCCAGACGACGAGGGGCGGGGGCACGGCCTGCAGGATCTGTTTGACGACCTGCTCGGGGTCGACGCCGTCGGCCAGGGCGTCGAAGGTGAGCATGAGCCGGTGCGACATGACGTCCACGGCCACGTCGCGTACGTCGTCGGGCAGCAGGTAGTCGCGGCCGCGCAGCAGGGCCAGCGCCCGCCCGGCCGAGACCAGGCCCAGCGTGGCCCGGGGGCTGACGCCGATCTCGATGGTCTCGGCGAGGTCGGGCAGGCCGTACTCGGCGGGGCTGCGGGTGGTCATGACCAGCCGCACCACGTAGTCGGCGACGAGCTGGTGCACCGAGATCTGCTCGGCCGCCTCCTGCAGGGTCAGCAGCTTGCCGGGGTCGAGCACGCGCTCGGGGACCGGCGGCGTGACGCTCATCCGGTGCAGGATCTCCAGCTCCTCGTGCGCGGTGGGGTGGGGCACCCGTACGCGGAACAGGAAGCGGTCGCGCTGCACCTCGGGCAGCGGGTAGACGCCCTCGGACTCGATCGGGTTCTGGGTGGCGAGCACGATGAACGGCCTGGGCAGCGGGTGGGTGACACCGGCGAGGGTGACCTGCCGCTCGGCCATCACCTCCAGCAGCGCGGACTGGACCTTGGCGGGGGCGCGGTTGATCTCGTCGGCCAGCAGGAAGTTGACGAACACGGGGCCGAGTTCGACATCGAACTTCTCGTTGGAGGGG
Organism: Nonomuraea sp. NPDC005650; assembly: GCF_040605375.1. Classification (NCBI taxonomy): domain Bacteria; kingdom Bacillati; phylum Actinomycetota; class Actinomycetes; order Streptosporangiales; family Streptosporangiaceae; genus Nonomuraea; species Nonomuraea sp. NPDC005650. Next base: position 124,196 of record NZ_JBEXCR010000008.1, on the reverse strand, counting down.
TGGAAGACGCGGGTGCCGATGATGTCGCTCGGCACGAGGTCGGGGGTGAACTGGATCCGGGCGAACGTGCCGCCCACGACAGTGGCCAGGGTGGAGGCGGCGAGGGTCTTGGCGACGCCTGGGACTCCTTCGAGCAGGCAGTGCCCACGGGCCAGCAGGGCCACGATGAGTCTTTCGACCATGTGGTCCTGGCCGACGATGACACGCCGGACCTCGTCGAGACTTTGACGCAGCAGTGCCGCATCGTTTCCGCCTGGCAACTCTTCGGCGACGCTCATGACGCCATTCCACCAAACGCGCCGCAAACGTGCACGACGCCACGTCTGTGCTTTCATGGCAAACGTGGCAAGTCCCCTGCAGTACGGCGATCCACCCCGGCTGGGGCCATTCGTGGTCCAGGCCCGTCTGCACACTGCCCCGGCGGGTTTCGTGTACCTGGGCCAGGGGCCCGACGGGCGAGCGGTGTCGCTCGCCGTGCTCACCAGGGGGGCCGCGCTCGACGCCGCCGCCCGCGAGCGGTTCGTGACCGCGGTCAGGGAGGCCAGGGGCGAGCGGTCCGGGCTGCGCGGCTGGCTCGGGCGCTCGGGGCGCTCGCGGGGCGCGGTGCTGGACGACACGCCCGAGGTGCTCGCCTTCGACGGCGGTCACGCGCCCTGGGCGGCGGTCCCGTACGTGCCCGGCCGGCCTGGCGCCGAGCGGTTCCTCGATCCCGTCATGGTGGGCGGGACGTTCATCGGGGAGGCGCACGGGCCCGACTTCGTCCCGTACTGGCTGACCGACCGCGCCCCGGCGCTGCCCGGGCCGACGCGGCAGCGCAGGCCGCTCACCGAGACCCGCAAGCGGGTCCTGATGGCCGCGCTGGCGCTGGTGCTGCTGCTCATGCTGGTGATCGCGATCCTGCTGCTGATGTTGCTCGGCAGGCGTGACAGCGAGCCGCAGCCGCGGCAACTGCCGCCGACGGTGTTCGTGCCGACGCCGCCGCCGACGCCGGCCAGCCCCGAGCCGCGGCCATCGCCGTCCAAGACGCCCTCTCCGTCGGAGAGCGGGCAGGCCACCCCCGGCCAGACGCCCGGCGAGGAGATGGGCGAGGAGTCGCCGCTGTTCAATTAGCTTGAGCCTCCCCCAACAGGAGGCTTTATCGTCCGCGGCTATGGAATTCATCGTTCACGACACCCTCACGTCGATGGCCGCCCTGCTGCGCGAGCCGCTCGAACGGCGGCCCGCCGCGCTGCGGGACCTGCTGGCGCCGATGCGCCCGGCCATCCCGATGCCCGGCGACCTCGTCGACCTCCACCACCAGGGCGGCGGCTTCCGCGTCGACGCCGACGACCCGCGCTACCTGCCCGCCGTCCTGCGCATGATCGACGCCGACGTGCTCGGGCAGGTGCGGCGGGAGCTGGAGCGCGCCTCCGACCGGCTGCGCGAGGCCAAGCAGGGCGAGTCGCTGCAGGTCATGTTCGTGATGGGCGATCCGGACGACGAGCACCTGATGAAGGTGAGCGGCGGTTACTACGGCATGGGCGGCTCGCCCGGCTGGCTGTACCTGCTGGCCTGGCCGTCGGAGGAGGTGATCGGGCGGATCGCGCAGCTGGCCGTGCACGAGTTCCACCACAACGTCCGCTACGCCAACGTCGAGTGGAACCCGGCGACCGTGACCGTGGGCGAGCACGTGGTGGCCGAGGGGCTGGCCGAGGCGTTCGTACGGGAGCTGTCGGGGGCCGGGGCCATGGGGCCGTGGTCGTCGATGGTGAGCGGGGAGGCGTTCGAGGTGGCGTACGAGCGGATCATGGCGGACTTCGGGCTGGCGGGGATGTGGAACACGCCGGCGTACGTGCTGGGGGACAGCGCGGCACGCAAGTTCGGGCAGGAGCCGCGCGGCATTCCCGACATGGCGGGATATGCGGTAGGGCTGCACCTGGTCGACCGGGCCCTCGCCGCCACGGGCCTGACGGCCGCGGAGGCGACCTTGCTGCCCGCATCCGACCTCCTGCGCCGCGCCGGCCTCCACCCCTGACGCACCGCACACCCCAACCCTCGGACGGCGGGAAACCCACCAGGCCCCCACTGCTCCCAAGGGCCCCAGGCCCTGGACCGCGGGCGCCCCACTCCGCTTCAAGGGACCCCAGCCCACGCGGCGCCGGGCACCTCCCGCTCCCCCCGAGGGACCCCAGCCCCGTATGGCGGGAGAGCGACTGTCACCGGGGCGGGCCTCAGCGCGGTGAGACGAAGCCGGACTCGTAGGCCGCGATCACAGCCTGGGTCCGGTCGCGAGCCCCCAGCTTGGCCAGCACGTTCCCGACGTGCGTCTTGACCGTCTCCTGGCTGACGACCAGCTCGGCGGCGATCTCGTTGTTGGACAGCCCCTTGGTGATCAGCCGCAGCACATCACCCTCACGCCCGGTCAGCCGGTCGATCCCGGCCACCCGCCCGGAGCCATCCTGGACACGCCGCCCGGCCAGCGCCCGGATCGCGGCCGGGAACAGCAGCGACTCCCCCGCCGCGACCAGCTTGACCGCCTTGATCAGATCGTCCGGCCTGGTGCGCTTGAGCAGGAACCCGCTGGCCCCGGCCCGGAGCGCGTCATAGACGTAGTCGTCGTTCTCGAACGTCGTCACCACCAGCACCTTCGGCGGCTCGTCCAGGGCCAGCAGGCGCTCGGTCGCCTGGATGCCGTCGAGCGCGGGCATGCGTACGTCCATGAGGACGACGTCGGGCCGCTCGCGCCGGACCAGGGGCAGGACGGCGGCACCGTCCGCGGCCTCGCCGACCACGGTCAGGTCCGGCTCGGCGTCGATGATGATCCGCAGCCCGGCCCGGATGAGATCCTCGTCGTCCGCGATCACGACTCTGAGCGTCATGGACTCGACCGTAGCGGCTCTGCGCGTCATGGGCTCGACCGTAGTGGCAGCCGGACGGTGACACTCCATCCGGCCTCAGTGGGACCGGCGTCCAGTTCGCCGCGCAGCAGCCGTACCCGCTCGCGCATGCCCGTCACGCCCCTGCCTCCGGGCCCGCCGCCGTTCCCCTGTCCCGGGTTCGTGACCTCGAGCCTCAGGTCGTCGCCCCGCACGGCGGCGGCCAGGCGTACGGGACCGTGGCCGTGCTTGATGGCGTTGGTGAGCGCCTCCTGGAGGATGCGGTACGCCTCGCGGGAGACCACGGCGGGCACGGCGGACAGATCGCCCACCTCCTGCCGCACCTGAGCGCCCGACGCGGCGACGAGCTCGTCGAGGTCGGCCAGCGTGGCCTGCGGCGCCCTCCCCCGGCCGCCCTGATCGGCGGGCCTGCCGCCACCGCCCCGAGGAACATCCGTACGACCGCCGCCGGCCCGGTCGTCCTCACGCAGCACGCCCAGGACGTGGTCGAGGTCCTCCAGGGCGGTACGGGCCGACTGCTCGATGGCGGCCAGGGCCTTCCTGGCGGTGTCCGGGTCCCGGTCGAGGACCCGTCCGGCGGCGGCGGCCTGCAGGGTGACGACGCTGAGCGCGTGCCCGACCGAGTCGTGCAGCTCGCGGGCCAGCCGGTTGCGTTCGGCGAGCGTACGGGCGTGCTCTTCGGCGGCGGCCAGGCGTTCGGCCGGGGTGGGGCCGAGCAGGACGGGAGCCAGCCTGGCCAGCAGCTCGCCCGCGCCCGCCGCGGTCGCCACCAGCGCCCCCAGCAGCGCCAGCCCGCCCAGCGTCCACAGCGCCGCGGGCCATCCCGGCTCCACGATGACGCCGATGATCGGCGTACCCCGCCCGGCGAACGGCAGCGCGAGCGTGACCAGCGTGAACGGCACGATGGCCAGCGTGGAGCCGCTGACGAGCCCGCCGATCGCCAGGTGCAGGGTGAACCAGGCGGCGGTCCTGCGCCGCTCCTGCCAGGTGCGGCCCGCCTGCCTGGGCGGGGTCTCGACGTGCGCGCCGAGCAGCCCCTGCGCCGCGTTCACCTCCAGCGCCCGGATCGGCAGGAACAGCCCGGTCACGGCCACCACCGGCAGCACCGCCACGAACACGCCGATCTGGATGGGCAGCAGCAGGTTGGCGCTCTGGCCCTGCCACTGGGCCGCGATCAGGACGCCCGCCATCATGTACGGCATCAGCAGCGCGCCGCCCAGGATGAGGCACGCCCACCGGCGGGGCAGGTTCCTTCTCACATCCGTGATTGTATGTCGATGATTATTCGCTCTCGGTGGAATGCGCCCTTAGAGAAATGCGCCCCCAGCGAAATGATCCCAGAATTACCGCCCGCCGGGTCTAGCGTTTTTCTCGGAAATGCCCAGCACAGAAAGGCGACCGCTCATGACGGAGACCCAGCGTGCGGCCTGGCCAGACCAGCTCAGCCAGCGCCTGCTGAAAGAGCGGATCGTCGTCCTCGGCCAGGAGGTCGACGACGAGATTTGCAACCGGCTCTGCGGGGAGCTTCTATTGCTGGCGGCCGAAGACCCACACCGCGACATAACGCTTTACATCAATTCGCCGGGCGGATCCGTGACCGCCGGGATGGCGCTCTACGACATGATGCAGTTCATTCCGTGCGACGTGGCGACGGTGGCGATGGGGTTCGCGGCGTCCATGGGGCAGGTGCTGCTGTCGGCGGGCGCCAAGGGCAAGCGCTACGCCCTGCCCAACTCCCGCGTCGTCATGCACCAGCCGCTCGGCGGCATCGGTGGCTCGGCCAGCGACATCCAGATCCAGGCCGACAACATGCTCTACACCAAGCGCCGGATGGCCGAGATCATCGCCCACCACACGGGCCAGCCGCTGGAGCGCATCCAGGCCGACTCCGACCGCGACCGCTGGTTCACCGCCCAGGAGGCGCTGGAGTACGGCATCGTCGACCACATCGCAGAAGGGATGAACTGATATGAGCGGCCGCTATGTGCTGCCCTCGTTCACGGAGCGCACGTCGTACGGCATCAAGGAGATGACCCCGTACAACAAGCTCTTCGAGGACCGGATCGTCTTCATCGGCACCCCCATCGACGACACCGTGGCCAACGACGTGATGGCGCAGTTGCTCACACTCGAGTCGATCGACCCCGACCAGGACGTCAACATCTACATCAACTCCCCCGGCGGCTCGTTCACGGCGATGACGGCCATTTACGACACCATGCAGTTCATCCGCCCGGAGATCCACACCGTCTGCATCGGCGAGGCCTCCTCGGCCGCGGCGGTCCTGCTGGCGGCCGGCGCGGCCGGCAAACGCGCCGCCCTGCCCCACTCCCGCATCCTGCTGCACCAGCCCCACGCGGAGGGCGGCCGCGGCCAGGGCAGCGACCTGGAGATCCACGCCAGGGAGATCCTGCGCATGCGCGACCAGCAGGAGGAGATCCTGTCCCGCCACACGGGCCGGGGGATCCTGGAGATCAGGAAGGACATCGAGCGGGACCACATCTTCACGGCGGAGCAGGCCCGCACGTACGGCCTGGTGGACGACGTCTACGCCTCCAGAAAACGCGCCCTGACCCCAGCCCACTGACCCACTCCGCCCCGGCTCTCTGCGCCCGTCCAACCCACAAACAAAGAGCCACAGCTCAAATCCCGGGCCCGGTACGGGGAGCCGGACCGGCCTCGCAAAGCTGGGCGCGCGGAGCCAGACCGGGTTTCCAGGGCCGGGCGCAGAGAGCGGGGCGGGGAGGGGCCTGGGAGCGGGCACCAACGCTCAGGGCCGCACGTCGCCTCCCGCCACCCCCGCCCCCCATTGCGGTGGCCCACCTGTCCCCAAACAGTGGCAATAGCGGCCCCGCCTGCCCCAAGCAGTGGCAGTGGCCCCACCTGCTCCGAGCGTTGGCCGGTGAGCGTTCCGAACCGGTACGATGATCATGCTCGGGACCGCCGCGCGGGTCGGGGATCCGGGCCGGTCCGGTAACGTTTTGCGACGTGGCCCACTACTTCTCCGAACAGCCGAAGGCAGCGAGCAAGCCGGGCTCCGTCGACCTGGTTCTGCCCGATCTGCACCTGCGGCTGGAGACCGACAGCGGCGTGTTCTCGCCGGAACGGGTCGACGTGGGCACGCGCGTCCTGCTGGAGACCGTCCCCCCGCCGCCTCAGGAGGGCGATCTGCTCGATCTGGGCTGCGGGTACGGGCCGATCGCGCTGACCATGGCCTCCAGGGCGCCCGAGGCGACGGTGTGGGCCGTCGATGTGAACCGGCGCAGTCTGGAGCTGACCGCCAGGAATGCCGAGGCCGCGGGCCTTTACAAAGTACGGTCAGTACATGTCGATGAAGTGCCAGATGATGTGAAATTTCGGGCAATCTGGTCTAATCCTGCGATCCGTATTGGGAAGCAGGCCCTGCACGAGATGCTCACCAGGTGGCTGACGCGGCTCACTCCCGACGGCGTCGCCTACCTGGTCGTCCAGAAACACCTCGGCTCGGACTCCCTGCAGCGCTGGCTCGGCGAGCAGGGCTGGCACGCCTCCCGCGAGGCCAGCCGGGCCGCCTACCGGATCCTGAAGGTGACCCGATGAGAAGGCAACTGCGCCCCACCGACGTCAAGCGGCTCAACCGCACCTGGCGCAGGAACACCGAGCACCGGCTCGCCCTGATCGTCGAGTCGGTCACCGGCCCGTTCAACATCGGCTCGATCTTCCGCAGCGCCGCCGCGTTCGGCGTGGACGAGATCTGGCTCGCGGGCAACGCCACCCCGCCGACCAACCCCAAGGCGGGCAAGACCGCCCTCGGCACCGAACGCCTGGTCACCTGGCACGAGCCGATCCCCGCCACCGAGGCGGTCAAGGCCGCCAAGGAGGCGGGCTACACCGTGCACGCCATCGAACTGACCGCCGAGGCCGTGCCGCTGCACCGCGCCGGGTTGGGGCGCGACGTGTGCCTGGTGGTCGGCAGCGAGGACCACGGCTGCTCCCCCGCCCTGCTCGACGCCGTCGACAACGTCTGCTACATCCCGCAGGTCGGGCGGGTGGGCTCGTTCAACGTGGCGGTGGCCGCCGCCATCGCGCTGGCCGAGGCCCGCCGCCAGGAGTGGGAGAATCTCCCCGAACCGTAACCGATCCGTTCACCCACGAGAGGCATACTCAGGACGTGCTGAGCCGTCGATTCGCCTTTCTCGACCATCCGGGCCCGCTGGCTTTCGCGCACCGCGGAGGCGCCGCCGAGGGCGCGGAAAACTCCGTCGCGGCCTTCGAACGGGCGGTCGAGCTCGGTTACACCTATCTGGAGACCGACGCGCACGCCACCTCCGACGGCGTGCTGCTCGCCTTCCACGACCACACGCTCGACCGGGTGACCGACCATCGCGGCCGCATCTCGGAGTTGCCCTACCAGGAGGTCAGGCAGGCCCGCATCGGCGGGGTTCACGAGATCCCGCTGCTGGAGGACCTGCTGGGCACCTGGCCCGAGATCCGCTTCAACATCGACGTGAAGGAGCCCTCCGCCATCGCGCCGCTGGCCGAGGCGATCCGGCGTACCAACGCCTATGACCGCATCTGCCTGACCTCCTTCTCCGACGAACGCCTGACGCTGGCCAGGGCGGCGATGGGCAGAGAGGTGTGCTCGGCGCTCGGCCCGCGCGGCGTCGCCGCGCTGCGCGCCGCCGCGTCCACCTCCGGCTACGGCCGCCTGCTGGCCCGCGTGTCGCGCTCCGGCGTGCCGTGCGCGCAGGTGCCCGTGGGCTTCCGCGGGCTACGGGTGACCACCCGGCGTCTGGTCCGTACGGCGCACGCCATCGGCATGCAGGTGCACGTGTGGACCGTCAACGACCCCGTACGCATGGAACACCTGCTCGACCTGGGCGTGGACGGCATCATGACCGACAACATCACCGGCCTCCGCCACGTCCTCGACCGCCGTGGGCAGTGGCATCCCCACGGAATGGCGGCCTGACGCGCCATCCGGCGCGTTGTCGTAGCTCGACGAGGCTTCCCGGGTCACGGATCGCACTCGAACTCAGTTGGCCGTCATCGGTGGACGCCCTGTGCAGGTGAGCCTCAGGCTGGAGACGTCGTGCTCCCGAACCCGGCGTGCCGGCCCAGCCCGCCGAAACGCGGGCCGTACCGCAGCGGCTCACCTGCACGACACGGCCCCCTCTATACGGTGTGATGTGCTGTGATTGGAGGAGTGGGCCGACCTTCAACGGAGGGTTCTGGTGGGCAAGACGATCTTCTCTGTCCAGTCCGCAATCGCTCAGTGGCTACCCGGCCGCCGCCTTGCCTCTCCACCGCCGCCACCGGGGCGAAATGATCACGAGTCGCTCGTGGCCGCCCTCGAACATGCCACCCGCTGGTATGAGTACCGCATCAGCCAAGGGCTCCAGGTCCTGAACTTCTACCTGGTCTCAACCGCTGTGATGTCCGCCGCCTACGTCGCGGCCCTTCAGGCGAAGCTCGACACTGTAGCCGGCGCCGTTGGGCTGGTAGCCGCCCTGGTCTCCGTTGCAGCGTCACTCGCAGGGTGGCGCTTTCGCGGTCTCGCCCGATTGGCCTTACAGCCGATCGCGGAGATTCAGGATCGGCTCGCCGCCACACTGGACATGGACTCGCTCCGCCTCGTACGGCGAAACCCCCATCGGACGTTCACCACGCCCATTTCCGTGATCATGTTCGTCTTCGCCTGCGCCATCTCGATAACGGGAGCCTTGTACGCGTGGCTTCGCTGATCCAGGCCAGGCACCCCCGCCCACGTACAGCTCACGGCCCATCCTGCCTCCTCACCTCAGCCATCCGACGCCGGTCCATCCCCAGCCGGAGTTCCACTGTGGGGATTGCCTGGATCGGGAGACGTAGATCCTCGTTCGAGCCGACTCCCAACCATGAACCTCAGCTCCGGATCAACGGACCTGCCGGAATTCACGATGATGCGCCAACCGACGACGCCCGTGACAGGTCGGCCGACGATCGACACCGCGCCTGAGGCCGACGGCACGGCCCCGTCCGCACGCTGGAAGCGTCGTAAGCTTCGAGCCCGACGCCGTTGAGTTCACGCGCGACCCGACTGGGTTGCCCGCGACGATGCGCGTCACCAAGGCGAGCACAGTCTCAGCTTGTCCGCCGTCACCTCGTTGACCGCGATGCGGCCCACCTCAACACCGCCAACCACCGTCACCTCGTTGGGTGGCGTTCGTGTCGCCCGCAACCCCTCTCCGTGCGTGTACGCCCAGAGTCGGATGCCATCGGTCGCCACCTGCCGGGCAGTCGGCGCCGAATGTGATCAGTATGGACACCATACTGACTGGTCGGTATTTTCGCTGGCATGACCCTGGAACGCCAGACCTGGCGCACCCTGGAGCCGTTGCACGGCATGATCTACTTCTCTCCCGAGGCGGGAGCCGCCTACAAGAGCCTCGGGCTGAGCGGCCGGATGGGGTACTTCGCCTCCCGGGCCGCCGCTCTCGGCCCGGTTCCCGCTGAAGTGGTGATCGCGACCTTCTACAACTTCAACCCTGATCTGGTACGGCAGGCGATCCCGGCCGCCTGGCAGATCGCCTCCCCCTCCGACATCCTGGCCGCCCGGCTCGAATCGGTCGATGCCACGCTGCGCCGCGTACTGGGCGACGCAGTGGGCACCCCGGAGATGTCGCGGGCAGCGGCGCTGGCCCGCAAGGCGGCGGATACCGTCGCGGGCGAGCTCAGCGGGCGGCCGCTGTATGCCGCGCACGCGGCACTGCCCTGGCCGGAGGCTCCCCACCTGGCGCTCTGGCACGCCCAGACCCTGCTGCGCGAGTATCGCGGCGACGGCCATCTCGCCGCGCTCCTGGCCGCCGGCCTGAGCGGCATCGAAGCCCTCGTCACCCACGCCGCCACCGGCGCCGTCGCGTCCGAGACGCTCCGGAGTACACGGGGGTGGCCCGAGGCCGACTGGGCTGCCGCCGTACAGGGCCTGGAGGAGCGTGGCTGGCTCTTCGAGGGGTCTCTCACCGAGGAAGGCCGCAAGTGGCGTGAGGAGATCGAAGACGCGACGGATCGGATGGGGATGGCACCGTACACCGCGCTCGGCGCCGCAGGCTGCGAGGAGTTGCGCTCTCTCGCCCGGCCATGGAGCAAGGCCCTGGTCGCCGAGGTGATGCCCTGGGCCACAGGTCGTTAGCCGGGCGCACAAGGTGATCACCAAGAGTCCGGTCACCGCACCCCCGGGCTCAAGGCCCACCCACGAGACGCCCGGACACGCTTCGGCCGTACTCGATACCGGAGCAACGACGGCATCCCCGATCCGGAACGTCCGCAGCCCGGGACATGCCCACGTACGGACTCCAGATCTGCCAGGCGACCGGGCCCGGGCCCGACACCGTCTACCCCATCCTGCGTCGTCTGGAGAACATCGGTCGGGTGCGGCCCTACTGGGACGAGAGAGGGAAACTGCCGGCCCAACGCAAGCGTCCACTGGAGTGACCGCGCAAGGCCGAAGCGAAGCCGTATCCACGCTCGCTGACAGGCGACCCAAGACCGGTCACCGTTTGGGATCAATGACCGTCCCTTTGGCTGTCGGATGACGAGGACCTGGCGGGTAACGGCTTTGCCCAGGGATACGTCAAGTGCGCGGCGCCCTCCCTGCCGGCCGTTCTCGCCCTGGCGCTGGAGCCGCCACTCATGGCGGCAGGCCGTGGCGGCGTGGGGACGCTGCTTGCCGTTGCCCTGTACCTTCTTGAGGGTTCCACGGCCTCAGCGGGTCATGGGTTGAGTCCTTTCGCCGGGAAGGTGATCATTGTATGGTCATGGGCACGATACGCGGATTTCAACCACGACCTGCGAAAATGAGCTGCGCGTCAAGCATGACCGACAACGTCTCCGGCCTGCGCACCACCTTGGAGCGCCACAGCCGACGGCACCCCGGCAGCCTGGCCGCGTAACTCGACCCGACGGGCCGGGCCCCGCACCACGAACAAGCACCGAGAGCCCGGCGCACCAGCCCCAAGAAGCCAAGAAAGCCCCCTAAGCCTGCAGGCCGGGCCGCCCGGCCGCATAGGAGCGACTCGACACCATGCCCGTACCCGCGCCCCCCGCGGCCCTCGACGACTCCCCCGCCGCCCGCAGGCGCGAGCAGCGTGGCTGGTACTTCTACGACTGGGCCAACTCCGCCTTCTACACCACGATCATCTCGGTCTTCCTCGGCCCGTACCTCATCCCGGTCGCCAAGACCGCGGCCTGCGCCAAGGACTTCCCGAACGTCGCCTCCGGCACGTGCGTGGCCGACTTCGACAAGCTGGCCGACAGCAACCCGGGCCTGGGGTACGTCGACGTGCTCGGCGCCGACATCAGGCCGGCCGCGTTCTTCGGGCTGACGCTGACGATCGCGGTGTTCCTGCAGATCGTGGTGCTGCCGGTGGTGGGTGCGCTGGCCGACCATACCGGGCGCAAGCGGGAGATGCTCGGCGGTTTCGCCTACGTCGGGGCGCTGGCCACGATGGCCCTGTACTTCGTCGAGGGCGACCGCTACATGCTGGGCGGGGTGCTGTTCATCCTGGCCAACCTCGCGTACGGCTCCTCGGTCGTGGTGTACGACTCGTTCCTGCCGCAGATCTCCACCCCTGCCGAGCGCGACGGGGTGTCCTCGCGCGGCTGGGCCATCGGCTATCTGGGCGGCGGTCTGCTGCTGGCCCTCAACCTCGTCCTCTACCTGCAGCGCGACAGCCTGGGGTTGCCCGAGAGCATGGCGGTGCGCATCAGCATGATGTCGGCCGGTCTGTGGTGGGCGATCTTCACGATCATCCCGCTGCTGCGGCTGCGCAACCGTCCTGTGCCCACCCACGAGACCACGGCGCTGCGCTCGGTCGGCGGCAGCTTCCGCCAGCTCGGCCGCACCCTGGCCGAGCTGCGTCGCTATCCGCTGACGCTGCTGTTCCTGGTGGCGTACCTGGTCTACAACGACGGCGTGCAGACGGTGATCGGCAACAGCGCGGCCTTCGCCTCCGAGGCTCTCAAGCTGGGCCAGACGGTGCAGATCACGGCCATCCTCATGGTGCAGTTCGTGGCGTTCTTCGGCGCGCTGCTGCTGGGCCGGCTGGCCCGCAGCTTCGGAACCAAGCGCACGGTGCTGGCCAGCCTGGTGCTGTGGACGGCGATCGTGGTGGCGGCGTTGTTCGTCGGGGTGGGGCAGGAGCTGCAGTTCTACCTGATGGCGTTCGCGATCGCAATCGTGCTGGGCGGTACGCAGGCGCTGTCGCGCTCGCTGTTCTCCCAGGTGATCCCGAAGGGGCGGGAGGCCGAGTATTTCAGCCTGCTGCAGATCAGCGACAAGGGGTCGGCGTTCATCGGCTCCTTGACGGTCACGATCGCGCTCCAGCTGACCAACAGTTACCGCATCGCCATCGTCTCCATGATCATCTTCTTTATCATCGGCTTCGTACTCCTGGCCCTGACCAACCTCCCCAAGGCGATCCGCCAGGCCGGCAACGAGGTCCCCGACCGCATCTGACCCCTGCCACATGCAGGGCGTTCTTGGATGAGCAGCCAGGCAGTATGTGCAGGGCGCTCTTGGATGAGCCGCCAGGCGCTTCGTTCAGGGTGTTCTTGGGCGAGCGTCCGGGCGGTACATGCAGGGCGCTCTTGGGCGAACCGCCAGGCGGTACATACAGGGCCTCCTTGGGCGAGCCGCCAGGCGGTACGGCCGGGTGCTCGTTCCGGTCGCGGCAGCTCGCCGCGGGTGTCCGGCGGCGGATGGCCGAGCGGGAGGTTTCAGTCGCTCGGGGGGCGTGGAGGATCGGGGCTTGAGTCGGGCAGGGGTTCAGAGCTCGGGTCGGTCGGCGGGTCAGGGCGCGGGCCGAGCTTGTGGGCGATCCAGAACGCCGCACCCGCGAGGCCGGCCGTGACCACGATGGCGAGCAGCACCCACCATCCTCGGTGGACGTTCCCCAGTGAGTCGCCGGTGCGCCCGGCGTCGGGGTCCGGCGTGCCCGTGCCACCCGGTGGGGATCCGTCCGGGGTCGGCGAGCCGCCATCGCCGGGTGAGCCCGCAGAGCCGGTGCTGGGCTGACCGGACGGGCTGCCGTCTCCGGGTCGAGTCGCCGCGCCGTCGACGTCGTCCGGGGGCGGCCACCCCTCGGTGTCCTCAGCGGGCGGCCAGTCTCCACGGCCCTTGACAGACCACCAGCCCACAGAATCTGACGGCCAGTCCACACCGCCAGGCGACCAGACCACGCCGTCAGGCGGCGGGTCTGCGCTGTCAGGAGACCGGCCCACAGTGTTACGTGGTGAGCCCACCTCATCAGGTGACCAGCCCGTGGCGTTGGGCGGCGGGCCTCCGCCAGCAGGTGACCAGCCCCCGGTGGTAGGTGGCGAGCCCGCAGTGGTAGGTGGCGAGCCCGCGCCGCCAGGTGCCGAGCCCGCGCTATCGGGTGGCGAGCCTGCATCGCCAAGGGCCGAGCCTGCGCCGTCGGGTGCTGAGCCCAGGCCGGTGGGTGCTGAGCCTGGACCGTCGGGTGCTGAGCCCGGACCGGTGTGTGGTGTGGCCAGGCCGGTGGGTGCTGAGCCTGGACCGGTGGGTGGTGTGGCCAGGCCGGTGGGTGGTGTGGCCGGGCCACCGGAAGGCGCGGGCCGTTGGGAGGGCACCGTGCCGTCTCGGGGCGGCGATTCCGCGCCGGAGGGCGGAACTCCATTGGGTGGCGTCCGCGAGCCTCCGGTGCCGCCGAGCGTGGGCCCGCCTTCGCTCTTCCGGGCTGATGAGGTGGCACCGACCGACCCCTGCGAACCCGGCCCGCCCCGGCTGTGGGAACCCGACTCGCCCGGGGGCTGTGAACCTGGTCCACCTCGGCGCTGGGAAGCCGGGCCGCCTCGCGCCGGTGAGACTCTGTCGCGCGGCTCACCGCCCGTACGCGGTGCTGGCGGACCTGTGGCGCCGCCGGAGGTGCGTGACCCGTCACCGGTGCCCGCAGGCTCGGTGCCAGGCGAGACGCCTGGTCCCTCGCCACCACCCGGACGGTCGGAGCGGGAAGGTCGCGTCCCCGCGCCGCCCCGTGATCGCCCGCCGTCGGAGGAAGGCTGCGGCCGTGAGCCCTTGTCTCGTCCGGCGCCTGGGCGGTCCCCCGTCGGGCTGCGGCGTGCCGCTCCGTCGTCCCCATCGCCATCGCCGCCGCCGTCATCCGCGGCGGCGGCCACGACCTGGAGCATGCCGAGCGGCGGCGCTGTCAGGGCATCCCGCCGCCCTGGCAGCGCCGCCGTGGTGCCCAGGACGAGAGCGATGGTGAGGGCCGGCAGGAGCCATCGTGGTCCCCGTCGCATCGGCGTCTCCCGTCCGTCGTCCCGTACGCTGCCGGATCTCAGCCTGGGCTGCCGGGATGGCGTGATCGTGAGCGGCGGATGAGAGATCTCTCATCAAGAGGCGGACGCGGGCGCTCCGAGGCGATACTCCGGTCCCGGTCGTCCGCGCGGCTCCGATCACGACAGCGCAGCCGAATTCGCTGATCGCGGGCAGCTCGGACATCGGCTCATCGTCATGACGGCCACACGGCGACGCGGGCAGCTCGGACGTCCCCTCGTCTTCATGACAGCCACACCACGACGCGGCCAGGCGTCAGGGCACGGCGGTCGGGGACGCCCTTCGGTTACGACGGTTCCCGGGACGAACGTCCAGGGACTCCCCCGGCCACGGCGGTACGGCCGACGTCCTGCAGGGGACCGGCCCGGTCGCGGCGGTACGGCCGACGTCCGCAGGGCCCAGTTACGGCTGTGCGGCCGGTGAGCTGGTCACGGGGGAGGACGGTGCTGCCAAGAGCATGGTGCCGGGGCCCTGGGCCGCGCCTGGGCCGCCTACGGCCGTGACCGTGTCGGCGGTGGCCTCGGCGCCGCAGTGCGGGCAGGTGACGACGGGGGTGAAGCGCTCGCCGCAGGAGTGCACCAGGAGCGCGGGCGGGCCGCCCGGCGGCGTGGACCAGCGGTCGCCCCAAGCCATCAACGTCAGCAGGGCCGGCACGATGTCCCGGCCCGCCTCCGTGAGGACGTACTCGTGGCGCACAGGGCGCTCCTGGTACGGGCGCTTCTCCACCACGCCCGCCGCCACCAGGTGCTCCAGCCGGCGGGTCAGGAGGTTGCGTGAGATGCCCAGGTCCTCCGCCAGATCGTCGAACCTGCGCAGGCCCAGGAACAGATCTCGCAGGATCAGCGGCGTCCACGGCTCGGCGACCACGCCGACGGCCTGGGCGATGGAGCAGTGCATCTCACCGAACCTGTTCATGGACCCAGGATAGTGGGTTGATAAAGTGAACTCATGACAGTTCACATTCAGGACTCACCTGCGGCCGCGTACCGGCGGGCAGGCGAGGCACATGACGTCGACGCCCTCGTCGCCACGCTCGCCGACGACGTGGTCTTCCGCTCGCCACTCAGCGCCAACGCCCCCTTCCACGGCAAGGAGCAGGTACGGGAGCTGTTCTCGGTCGTGTTCGACGTGCTGTCCGACCTGCGTTACCAGAAGGACGTCGGCGACGGGCGCACGCGGGCCCTGACCGCGACCGCCCGGCTGGGCCGCCAGGAGCTCCATGAGGCGGCGCTGGTCGAGGTCGGCGAGGACGGGCTGATCACGGAGATCACGATGTGGATCCGGCCCCTGCCGGGGCTGACGGCGATGATGGCCGCGCTCGGCCCCGGCCTGGCCCGCGCCACAGGCAGGCCGGGGCTGCCCTGGATCGTCGCCGCCGCCGTCAAGCCGCTGGCCGCGATGACCCGCCTCGGCGACCGAACTCTGGTCCCGCTCTTGACCCGCGGGCGCCCGAGCTAGCCTCAGCCGCCACCCCTTCACACCGAGAATCCCCGGGGTCACCGATCCAAAGAGAGAGCACTGCTCTTGACATCACTACTCCAAAGCGAGAGCATTGCTCTCGCTAAAGAGCGACGCCCTCTTCAAGGAGCATTGATGGCCCCCAGACTCACCTCCGCGGCCTTCGCCGCCGCCGGCATCCTCTTCCTCGCCTATCCCGCGATCCGCCCGTCCGGCGACGACGCCACCGCGATGGCCTCCACGGCGTGGATCGCCGGGCACGCGGCCGCCATGCTCGGTTTCGTGCTGCTCGGACTGGCCGTGCTGGGGCTTCACCAGGTGCTCGGCGACCGCCTCTCCCTGCGCGCCGCCGTTGTGACCTGGGTGGGCGCGGGCCTGACGCTCCCGTACTACGGCGCCGAGGACTTCGGCCTGAACGTGATCGCCCAGCGCTCCCTCCGCGACCAGGCGCCGGCGTTGATGGAACTGGCCGAGGAGTTCAGGTACGGGCCCGTCGCGATCACGATGTTCGCCGCCGGGCTGCTTCTGCTGGCCGTCGGCACGGTGCTGGCGGCGATCTCCGTCTGGCGGTCCGGAACGCTGCCCAAGTGGAGCGGGACGGCTCTGGCACTGGGGTTCGCGCTGTTCATCCCGCAGTTCTTCGGCCCGTACCCGCTGCGGGTCGCGCACGGCGTACTGATCATGATTGGCGGGCTCTGGCTGGCGGCGGCCCTGGCCACGGCCCGGATGCGGGCCCAATCGGCGGCTGCGTGAAGAACCGAAGCCTCAAGCGCGATTGGATCACCCCGCGGGTGGGAATCCCATCACGGTACCAAGCGTTAGACACCGTGGGAGACAGACCCCCCACGCAAGGGGGCCTTGTAGGAGGCATTTAGACATGGGCGAGCGCGCGCTTCGTGGCACCCGGCTCGGGGCAACCAGCTACGAGAACGACCGTAACACGGATCTGGCCCCGCGCCAGGAGGTGTCCTACACCTGTCCTAAGGGCCATCGCTTCGAGGTTCCGCTTGCAGCCGAAGCTGAGATTCCCGCGACCTGGGAGTGCCGCATGTGCGGCGCGACCGCGGTGCGGGTGGACGGCGAGCAGCCGGAGTCCAAGAAGGTCAAGCCCCCGCGGACACACTGGGACATGCTCCTGGAGCGGCGGTCGATCGAGGATCTTGAGGAGGTGCTCAACGAGCGGCTCGCGGTTCTGCGGGCCCAGCGTCGTAAGAGCGCCTGACCTCCTCTCACGGTGAAACCCCCGGGCCACCGGCCCGGGGGTTTCTTCATGCCCGCCTACGTGCGCGGCGCGAACGCCGCAGAGCTCAGTCGCGGTCCTCCCGGATGACCTCGCCGTGCACCACCCGGCCGCCGTTCGGCGCGGCGGCGTCCTGCGGGGGCTCGAAGGGCGGAAAGAGGTTCGAGTACGGGGAGCGCGCGGCCAGCCGCTTGACCCGGCGGTCGAAGAACCAGGCGCCCAGCCGGCGCATCAGAGGCCGCGTGAACGGCAGGATGCACAGAAACCCGAAGATGTCCGTGAAGAAGCCCGGAGTCAGCAGCAGCGCGCCGCCCACCAGGACCAGGCCGCCGTCGGCCAGCTCGCGGTCGGGCATCCGGCCGGACCCGAGCGACTCCTGCAGCGCCCGCCAGGCCCTGCGCCCCTCGCGGCGCACCAGCCAGGCGCCGAACAGGCTGTCGGCGATGAGCAGGGCCACGGTGGCGGGCCCGCCGATCACCGAACCCACCTGGATGAGCAGCCAGATCTCCAGGACGGGGACGACCAGGAAGGCCAGGAAGAGCAGCAGCCGCATCGTTTCCTCGATTCCGCACCAGCGCGTTACAGCAGGAACAACGCCCGACGACCGCAAAGCGTTCCGCGCCGGCCGAGCCGCCGCGCCTAGCCTCGGCGGCCGCCGCGCAGCCGCTTGGGCAGGCCCGTGACGCCCCACATGCCGATGCGCCACAGCGCCTCGGACATGACCTTGCCGCTCATCTTGCTCTTGCCCACCGTCCGCTCCACGAACGTGATGGGCACCTCCGCCACCCGCAGCCCGTTCCTGGACGTGCGCAGCGTGAGGTCGACCTGGAAGCAGTAGCCCTGCGACTCCACGCCGGACAGGCCGATCTTCTCCAGGGTGGCGGCGCGGTAGGCGCGGAACCCGGCGGTCGCGTCGCGTACGGGCAGGCCGAGCATCACCCGGGTGTAGAGGTTGGCGCCCTTGGACAGCAGCTCGCGCCGGTGCGGCCAGTTGACGACCTTGCCGCCGGGCACGTAACGCGACCCGATCGCCAGGTCGGCGCCGTCGGTCAGCGCCTCGAGCAGCTTGGGCAGCTCCTCGGGCTGGTGCGAGCCGTCGGCGTCCATCTCGACCAGGACGTCGTAGCCCTCGCGCAGGCCCCAGCGGAACCCGGCGATGTACGCGGCGCCGAGCCCCTGTTTGGCGTCCCGGTGCAGGACGTGCACGTGGTCGTCGCCGTCGGCCAGCCCGTCGGCCACCTCGCCGGTGCCGTCGGGGCTGTTGTCGTCGGCCACGAGCACGTGGACCTCGGGCAGCGCCGTACGAATCCGCTCCACGATCATGGGAAGGTTGTCGCGCTCGTTGTAGGTCGGCACGACGACGAGCACCCGGCCGAGAGTCTCCATCATCAGTCGTTCCTCATCCGATCGCCTCGCCGCCTGCCCCGCCACGCGGCGACTCCGGCCGCCGCCGCTCCCATCAACATCAATGCCCACTCGGGAAGCGCGCCCACCTTGGTGGCGATCGTTTCCTGGGTGCGTACGGGCACTTTGACCACATTCATGTCCGCGACCAGTTCGCGGGTCTGCCAGGAGACTTTACCGTCAGGTCGGATATAGGCGGAGATTCCGGTGGTGGCGGCGGCCACGACCGCCCGGTTGTGCTCGACGGCGCGCAGCTTGTACATGGCCAGCTGCTGCGTCGGCAGATTCGACAGCGCATACGTGGCGTTGTTGGCCTGCATCACCAAGGGGGTGCCCCCTGCGCGCACGGTGCCGCGCACGGTGTCGTCGTACGCCACCTCATAGCAGTTGACCGCGCCGATCGTGACCGGGCCCAGCTTCAGGTCGCCCGGCTTGTCCCCCGCGATCGACTGCCGTCCGACCAGGCTCGCCCGCTCCCACAGAGCCAGGACGATCTCCTTGAACGGCGTGTACTCCCCGAACGGGACCAGATGCTGCTTGTCGTAATAGGCGCCGGGGCCGGTCACCGGGTCCCAGACGAGGCTGCGGGTGGCGCGGTATTCCTCACCGATCGAGGCCACGGCTCCGATCAGCGTGGGAACGCCGACGTCCCGGACGGAGTCCTGGATGATCTCGCGGGCGTACGGGTCGCGGTAGGGGTCGATGTCGGTGGAGTTCTCGGGGAGGACGACCGCGTCGGGTTTCGGGAGCTTTCCTTCGCGTACGGCCTGGGCCAGGCGTTTCGTCTCGTTGGAATGATTTTTCAGGACAACGGCGGGTTCGTCGCCCAGGAAGCCCATGCCCCTGCCCGGGACGTTCCCCTGCACGATGCCGATGTTGACCGTCCGCCCCTCGTCGCCCGGCCTGGGGAGCGCCAGGGTCAGCGCCGGTACGGCCAGCGCGAGCGCCACCGGCACCGCCCTGCGCCACACGCCCTCGGCCCTGGGCCGTACCACGACCGCGTAGGCCAGCAGGGCCCCGCACCCGGCCACGGCGAACGACACCAGCGGCGCGCCGCCGAGCGCGGCGTACTGCGTGAACAGCGACTCGCTCTGGCTGAACGCCAGCCGCGCCCACGGGAACCCGCCGATGGGCACCTGGCTGCGCGCCCACTCCATGGCCACCCACAGCCCGCCGAACCACAACGGCCACGCGCGCAGCCTGAACACCAGCGCGGCCAGGGCGGCCATGACGGCGTAGAACACGCTCTCCGTGGCGACCAGCATCAGCCAGACGTCGTCGCCGATGGGCCGCACCCAGGCGAGGGTGGGCAGCAGGAACACCAGTGCGATCAGGTAACCGAGCCAGGCGGCCCGCCTGGGCCCGGTGCCGTGGAGCGCCGCGACGATCAGCGCGATGCCGAGCGGGGCGGCCGGCCACCAGTTGAGCGAGGGGAACGCGGCATACAGCGCCAGCCCGCCGACCACACCCGCCACGACCCGGGCCAGCAGCACCCGCCCAGGCTCCCGCTTCACGCCTCCCGGGCCGGCCGTCCCGGGGGCCGTCGGCGACCCGCTTCCGACAGCCGCGCCGGGCTCCGGGTCGGCGGCGGGCGTGGACTCGGCGGTGGGCGCGGGCCCGGCGGTGGATGCGGCGGGCGCGGGCTCGGAGGGGGTTGAGGCGGACGCGGAGGCGATGTCGGCGGGTGAGGCCGCGGCGGGCGCAGACGGCTCCTCAGGCTCAGCTACGGCGTCAAGCGCGGGCACAGCGTCGGGGGCAGGCAGCCCTTCGGGCGAGTCTTCGCGAGTGGGGGCGGCTGTGGTCGTCGCTGTGGGCTCGGGTCCGTCCGCGAGCGGCGCGTCCCCGAGCGGCGCGTCCGTATGCGGGGCCGCGAGCGGGGTGTCCGAAGGTTCCAGGCCAGGTGAGCGCGGCGTGTCGGGGCGAGCCGGGTCGCGCCCTGGGGTGGGCGGTAGGCTCGTTCTCTCCTGAACCACTCCGGGGTCTCCTCCGCCGAATCGCACGCCTGCTTGCGAAAACGCTACCGCCCCGCAGGGGCGCCCGAAGCCAGCGCAGCACCAGAAGATCGGAAGAACCGGCGATTCACGCGCGGGAGCGGCAGGGTGATCCCGCGACCTACGGGACCACCCGGCGCACATGTCGGTCCTGCGCACGGGAGCGGGAAGAGGGCCCGGAAACCCTTCGGACCGGACCCGTCTCGTCGGCGGCGAGCTCGGAATTCCGTTGTCTACTGGGCTCCCGGACCCGTCCCGGGTCCAACCCCCCGCCCGGTTGGGGTGCCCCGACTCGACGGACCGACGGCCCTGCACCTGGCTGTGTGGACGGAGTCACGCTCCGTCACGGACGCAGGATCCGACGATGTCAGAGACGGCCAACCGGCCAAGTCCCGTGCTGGACTGCGCAGCAAACTACCGACTCCACCTCAGATGTCAACCGTGTCCCGATCAGCAGAAACATCAAGTTTTCGCAGGTAGGACATGGTGCGTAAGCCGGTCAAAGGTCACTTGCGGACGCCGGGGAGCGGCTCGGCAGGCCCCTCAGAGCCTGCGACAGCGGCCGCTCGTGCACCACACCGAGCCGTTGCGTGGCCCGGGTGAGAGCAACATACAGGTCACTCGGGCCCCGTGGCGACTGGGCGGCGATGAGGTCGGGCTCGGCCACGATCACCGAGTCGAACTCCAGCCCCTTCGCGTCGGCCACCCCCATGACGGCCACCGGCGCGTCAAGCGCCGCCGCCGCCCCGGGCCGGCCCGTGCCGGAGCCCGGGTTCCCCGCGCGGCCGGAGCCCGGCATCACCACCACCGCGCCCGCCACCGTGGCGGCCACCTCCGCGCCCAGCGGCTCCAGCAGCGCGTCCGGCACCACCACGGCGACCTTGCCGCCCTCCCCCACCTCGGCCTTGGCCAGCTCCGCCAGCGCCGGCAGCGGCGCCGACCACGGCTCCACGCCGAGCTCGCGCACGGACGTGGGCGCCCGCAGGGCGGGGTCGATGGTGGCGAGCACCCGAGCGGCCACCGCCATCAGCTCCACCGGAGTGCGGTAGTTGACGGTCAGCCTCTCCTGGCGCCACCGCCCGGCCACGTACGGGTCGAGGACCTCCTCCCACGACCGCGCCCCGGCCGCCGACCCGGTCTGCGCGATGTCCCCGACGATCGTCATCGACCGCGTCGGGCACCGCCGCATGACCACCCGCCACGCCATGGGCGACAGCTCCTGCGCCTCGTCCACGATCACGTGCCCGTAGGCCCAGGTGCGGTCGGCCGCGGCGCGCTCGGCGGTGGTGAGGTACGGGCCCCCGCCCCGCTGCCGCTCGGCCAGCCGCTCGGCCTCCATGACGTCGGACAGCCCGGTCAGCTCCAGGACCTCGCGGGCGTAGGCGAGCTCGGCCTCGCGCTCGCGCTCCTCGGCCTGCCTGGCGGCGGCCAGCTCCTCCTCGGCCTGCATCGCGCTGGCGCGCAGCACCTGCTCGTCGATCTCGCCGAGCAGCTCGGCGGCCTCGTCCAGCAGCGGCACGTCCGACTCGGTCCACTCCCCGCCGTCGCGCCGCAGCAGGGCGCGCTCCTCGGGGCTCAGCTCGGAGGCGGCGTAGCCGAGGCGCTCCGGGGAGCCGTACAGGCCGAGCAGCAGCCGCTGCGGCGTCAGGTACGGCCAGAGCCGGTTGAGCGCGGACTTGACCACCGGCTCGGTACGCAGCTCCTCGCGCAGGTCGGCCAGCTCGTCGTCGTCGATGAGCCCCTTGCCGATCTTGCGGGCCTGCTGCCTGGCCAGGGCGTTCAGCAGCGACCGGACGAACACGGCGCGCGCCTGGTTGTGCGGGCGGCGCGAGCGGGTGGCCTTGTTCCTGGCGCCGTCGAGCATGGAGCGGTCGATGGTGAGCGTGATGCGCCCGATGGTCAGCTCGACGGGTTTGCGCGGCACCCGCTGCCGGTCGCGTACGGCCTTGGCGATCACCTCGGCCATGCGCGCGTCGCCCTTGAGGGCGGCCACCTCGGGCCGCTCCCTGGCGGTGGCGGTCAAGCCCGGGTAAAGCTCCCCGACCGTGGACAGCAGCACGTCGGTCTCGCCGAGCGAGGGCAGGACCTGCTCGATGTAGCGCAGGAAGGTGAGGTTGGGCCCGAGGATGAGCACGCCGCGGCGCTCGAGCCGTTCGCGGTGGGTGTAGAGCAGGTACGCGGCGCGGTGCAGCGCGACGACGGTCTTGCCGGTGCCGGGCCCGCCCTGGACGACCAGCACGCCGTTCAGGTCGCTGCGGATGACGCGGTCCTGCTCGCCCTGGATGGTGGCCACGATGTCGCGCATGCGGCCCGTGCGCCGCTCGTCGAGCGCGGCCAGCAGGGCCGCCTCGCCGTTGAGCGTGGCGCGGTCGTCGTCGGTGAGCGAGTCGAGGTCGAGCAGGTCGTCGTCCACGCCGATCACGGCGCGGCCCTTGGTCTGCAGGTGGCGGCGCCTGGTCAGGCCCATCGGAGCGGCCGGGGTGGCGCGGTAGAACGGCTGCGCGACCGGCGCGCGCCAGTCGATGAGCAGGCGCAGCTGCTCGTCGTCGGTCATGCCGAGCTTACCGATGTACAGCCGGCCCTCGTCGACGTGATCGAGGCGACCGAAAATCAGGCCGCGCTCGACCGCCCACAGCCGGGCGAGCCTGGAGGCGTACATGTCGGCGAACGTGTCGCGCTCCGACCGGTTCTGCATCGTGCCGACGGCCCCCGTGGCCAGCACCTCCTTGAGCTGGCGCTGGGTACGCTCGCGCAGCTCGTCGAGGCGGTCGTAGAGTCGGGTGACGTACGCCTGCTCCCGGGCGAGCTCTGTTTGACGACTTGCCGCCTGACCGTTATTGTGGTTAATGGGACACTCCGGGCCATTCTGCTTGTTGTTACGACAAACGACGACATTAGCACGCCTGTTGAGGCACTCCCACCTGTCTTTCCCTCTTGAGCCCTTTCCTTGTTACGTCTTGGTTTCACCTGGACCCGCCTCTTGACCCGCGGAGCCGGACTCCCTACGTTCTGAGTTAGGAAAGTTTCCTAACTCGCAAGGAGTCCATCCGTGAGTGGTCCGGTGCCGGGGACCCCCAGTCTGCTACGCGCCATCAATGATCGCGCCGCACTGCAGGCACTTCTCGAACGCGGTCCGCTGACCCGCCCCGAGATCGGCACGCTCACCGGGCTGTCCAAGCCGACGGCGTCCCAGCTCCTGGCCCGGTTGCAGGAGGCCGGGCTGGTGGTGCTCGACGGCATCAGGGAGGGCCTGCCGGGGCGTACGGCGGAGGTCTACCGCATCAACCCGGCGGCGGCGTACGTGGCCGCGCTCGACGTCACGCCCGACCGCATCGAGGCCAAGGTGGCCGACATCACCGGCGCGATCGTCGGCGAGCACACGCTGCCGACCCCGCGCCGGCCGCACGGCGAGCTGGTGGACCGCCTCAACGCGGCCCTGGAGGGCGCGAGCCCGCCCGACAAGCTGCGCCGGGTCGTGATCGGCGTGCAGGCCGCGATCGACCCCTCCACCGGCCTGCTCGGGTACGCGGCCGCCAAGGACGTGCCCGGCTGGCAGATCCCCGACCTGGTGCCCACGCTCGGCGCCGGCCTGGGCGTGCCGGTGGACGTGGAGAACAACGTCAACCTGGTCGCGGTGGCCGAGCAGGCGCACGGGGCGGCCCAGGGCCATCAGGACTTCGTGCTGCTGTGGGCCGACGAGGGCATCGGCTCGGCCATCGTGCTGGGCGGCCGGATGCACAGGGGCGCCACGGGCGGCGCGGGCGAGGTGGGCTACATGCCGACCCCGGGCGCGCAGACGGCCCGCGAGGCCGGCCGCTACGCCAACCACGGCTACCAGGCGCTCACCGGCGGCCCGGCGGTGCTGAAGCTGCTGCGCTCGTACGGCGTGCGCGGCGCCGACTTCCAGCACGCCGTCGCCAACGCCGTGCGGGCGGCCGGGGGGAACGGCCAGAAGGCCGACGACGCCAGGGCCGGGCTGCGCGACATCGCCGCCCGCCTGGCGGTGGGCCTGGCCGCGATCACGTCCGTCGTGGACCCCGGGCTGATCGTGCTGACCGGCGGCGTCGTGCTGTCGGGCGGCGAAACCCTGCGCGAGCTCGTCGAGCACGAGCTGCACGCGCTCACCATCCCGCAGCCCCGGGTCCGGCTGTCGAGCGTCGAGGGCAACCCCGTCCTCGCCGGCGCCCTCCACCTGGCCCTGGACACCGTACGCGAAGAGGTCTTCAGCTCAACCGTTCCAACCTGATCCACCACGGCAGGAGGCACCCCCCGTGCGCTTCGTCCCCTTGGCGGTCGCCGCGGCTCTCGCGCTGACCGCAAGCACTCTGACCGGGTGCACAGCCAACAAACAGGCAGGGCCCTCGCTGGGCGCCCAGCCCAGACCGTCAGGCTCCGCCTCGCAGGCGCTTCCCGCGGCCACGCTGGAGCTGTGGCACGGGTTCTCCACGGACGCCGAGGTCAAGGCGTTCGAGGAGGCCATCGCGGGCTTCAACAAGAAGTTCCCGCAGATCACCGTCAAGGCCGTCAAGAACGTGCAGGACGACCAGATCACCCAGGCCATCCGGGGCGGGAACGCGCCCGACGTGGCGGCCTCGTTCACCACCGACAGCGTGGCCCAATGGTGCAGGTCGGGATCGTTCCAGGATCTCGCGCCGGTGATCAAGCAGGACGGCATCGACCTGTCGGTGCTGCCCGAGGTGGCGCGCTCGTACTCGGGCTTCGAGGGCAAGCAGTGCACGCTGCCGCTGCTGGCGGACGCGTACGGGCTCTACTTCAACAAGAAGCTGATGAAGGGCGAGCAGCCGCCCAAGACGCTGAGCGAGCTCACGGCGCTGGCCAAGAAGCTCACCGTGCGCGACCCCGACGGGACGATCAAGGTGGCGGGGTTCATCCCGAGCGTCCAGTACTACGAGAACAGCCCCACCCACCTGGCCCCCATGGTGGGCGCCAAGTGGTACAACGACGACGGCACCTCGGCCATCGGCTCGGATCCGGCCTGGAAGCGGCTGCTGACCTGGCAGAAGGAGCTCGTCGACTGGTACGGCTACGCCAACCTGGAGAAGTTCCGCAAGAGCCTGGGCGACGAGTGGAGCGCCAAGCACCCGTTCTACCAGGGCAAGGTGGCCATGGTCCTGGACGGCGAGTGGCGCAACGCCATGATCGCCAACGAGGCGAAGGACCTCGACTACGGCACCGCTCCCCTGCCCGTCGCCGACGACCGCCCCGACCTGTACGGCAGCGGCTTCACCGCGGGCACCGTGATCGGCGTGCCGAAGGGCGCCAAGCACCCGCAGCAGGCGTGGGAGCTGGTCAAGCACCTGACGACCGACACCACCTCGCTGGTGACGCTGTCGAACGCGCTGCGCAACGTGCCCACGACGAAGGCGGCGATGGACTCCCCCGACCTGGCCAAGGACGCCAATTTCACGACATTTCTGAACATCTTCGCCCATCCGAAGACCTCGACGATCCCCGCCAGCGTGAACAGCGTCTTCAACCAGGAGGTCATGGGCACGTTCATGACCAAGTGGGAGAAGGGTTCCGTACCCGACGTGGACGCCGGCCTGAAGGGCGTGGACAAGCAGATCGACGACAAGCTGAAGCTGTCCGGGGGCTGAGGTGACCGCGCTCGCTGAGGTGTGGCGGCGCCGCGAGGGCCTGCGGGCCCTCGTGTGGCTGTCGCCCTGGATCGCCGGGTTGTCGATCTTCTTCGTCTATCCGCTGCTGTCCACGGTGTACTTCTCCTTCCACCGCTACGACATGTACACCCTCGAGTTCGCCGGCCTGGACAACTACCGCTACCTGTTCCAGGACCCCAGGGTGCTGACCTCGGCGAAGAACACGCTGTGGCTGGTGGTCATCATGGTGCCGGCGACCGTGCTGTGCTCGCTGGCGCTGGCGCAGCTCGTGGTGCGGCTCAAGGCCGGCGTCGGGCTGTTCCGCACGATCTTCTACCTGCCGTCGCTGGTGCCGCTGGCGGCCGGCACGATCACGTTCGTCTTCCTGATGAACCCGGCCACCGGGCCGTGGAACCAGTTCCTGGCCCTGTTCGGCATCCAGGGGCCCGACTGGTTCGGCGACCCGGCCTGGTCGAAGCCGAGCCTGACGCTGCTGTCGCTGTGGAGCTGCGGCCAGCTCGTCGTGATCTTCATGGCGGCGCTGCTGGACGTGCCCAGGCATCTGTACGAGGCCGCCGCCATCGACGGGGCGGGCCCGTGGCGGCAGTTCCGCAGCGTGACGCTGCCCGCGATCGCGCCCGTGCTGATGTTCTCCCTGGTCACGAACGTCATCTATGCCCTGCAGTACTTCACGCAGGCGATGATCGCCTCCCGGGTGGCCTCGGGCGAGACCGACTCGCCGGGCAGCTCGTTCTCGCCCGGTTACCCGGACGAGTCGCTGCTGACGCTGCCGCAGTGGCTCTTCCAGGTCGGCTTCCGCGACTTCTCCATGGGGTACGCGTGCGTGCTCGCGCTGCTCCTGTTCGGCACCTCGATGATCTTCACGCTGATCCTGCTGCGGCAGTTCCGCAGGACCGAGGAGGCGGCATGAGCGAGCGGAGCGAGCGACCGATCAAACACAGTCGTCTGGCGCTCATGCGACCGACGGAGGAGGGCGCATGAGCGTCACTGTCACGGCGCCGCCCCGCCCGGTGGCCGCGCACGCCCGCCGCGACGGCGTCCGGGCCCGCAGGCGGCGGATCCTGGTGTGGATCGCCACGCACGCCCTGGCCATCGCGCTGGCGCTGATGTTCCTGGCGCCGGTGGTGTTCATCGGGCTGACCGCGCTGATGAGCGATCAGCAGGCGCTGACCAGCGACCTGTGGCCGCACAGCTGGAACTGGGACAACTTCGCCGTGGTGTTCGAGAAGTCGATGCTGCTGCGGTGGCTGGCCAACACGCTCATGTACGCGGTGCTCGGGACCGTCTTCACCGTGGTGTCGTCGGTCCCGGTGGCGTACGCGCTGGCCAAGTTCCGCTTTCCCGGGCGGCGGCTGGCGTTCCTGCTGGTGATCACCGCGATGATGCTGCCGCCGCAGGTCATCGCGGTGCCGATCTACCTGGTGTGGGCCCGGCTGGGGCTGACGGACAGCCTGTGGCCGCTGATCCTGCCGATGTTGTTCGGGGACGCGTTCTCGATCTTCCTGCTGCGGCAGTTCCTGGTCACGATCCCGCGCGACTACACCGACGCGGCCAGGGTGGACGGGTGCTCGGACTTCACGACCCTCGTCAGGGTGATCCTGCCGATGGCCCGCCCGGCCATCGCCGCGGTCGCCCTGTTCCAGTTCTTCTACTGCTGGAACGACTACTACGGGCCGCTGCTGTACGCCGGCGTCGAACAGGACCATCTGACGCTGTCGCTCGGCCTGGCCACGTTCAAGGCGTTCCACAGCGTGCAGTGGAACCTCACCATGGCCGCCACGCTGCTGGTGACCGCACCGGTGATCATCGTGTTCTTCTTCGCCCAGCGAGTGTTCATCGAGGGCGTTACTTTGACGGGAGTGAAGGGTTGAAACTGGCCGTGGTCGGGGGCGGCTCGACGTACACGCCTGAGCTGGTCGACGGCTTCGCGCGGTTGCGCGACGAGCTGCCGGTGACGGAGATCGCCCTCATAGATCCCGACGCCGCACGTCTGGAGCTGGTGGCGGGCGTGTCGCGGCGGATGCTGGCGCACGCCGGGCACCCCGCGCGCGTGCTGGCCACCTCCTCGGTCGAGGAGGGGGTCGCGGGGGCGCAGGTGGTGCTGTTCCAGCTCAGGGTGGGCGGGCAGGCCGCGCGGGAGGTGGACGAGACGCTGCCGTTGCGCTGCGGGTGCGTGGGGCAGGAGACGACGGGCGCGGGCGGGCTGGCCAAGGCGCTGCGCACGGTGCCGGTCGTGCTGGAGATCGCCTCGGTGGTGCGCGCCCTCGCGCCGCAGGCGTGGATCGTGGACTTCACCAACCCCGTCGGCATCGTCACCCGCGCGCTGCTGGACGCCGGGCACCGGGCGATCGGGCTGTGCAACGTGGCGATCGGCTTCCAGCGCAACTTCGCCGCCTGGCTGGGGGTGGAGCCCTCGCGGATCTCGCTCGGCCACGTCGGGCTGAACCACCTGACCTGGGAGCGGGCCGTCTACCTGGACGGCGAGGACGTCCTGCCGTCGATCCTGCGCTCGCGGGGGCAGGAGATCGCCGACAGCCTCGGGCTGCGGCTCGGGCTGCTGGAGCGGCTGCGCTCGGTGCCCTCCTACTACCTGCGCTACTTCTACGCGCACGACGCCGTGGTGCGCGAGCAGCGCGCCAAGCCGTCGCGGGCGGCCGAGGTCGCGGCGCTGGAGCGGCGGCTGCTGGAGATGTACGCCGACCCGGCCGTGGTGACCAAGCCGGAGCTGCTGTCGGAGCGCGGCGGGGCCTTCTACTCGGAGGCGGCGGTGGCGCTGATCGCGTCGCTGCTCGGGGACCGGGGCGACGTCCAGATTGTGAACGTTCGCAACGGCGGCACGCTGCCGTTCCTCGACGACGCGGCGGTGATCGAGGTGCCCGCGACCGTCGGCGCCGGGGGCGCGGTGCCGCTGCCGGTGCCACCGGTCGAGCCGCTGTACGCCGGGCTGATCGCGCACGTGTCCGCGTACGAGAGCCTCGCCCTGGAGGCGGCGCTGCACGGCGGCGCGGACCGGGTGCGGGACGCCCTGCTCGCCCATCCGCTGGTCGGGCAGGACGAGATCGCCGAGGAGCTGACGGGTCTGCTTCTCGAGGCGAACCGCGCGCACCTGCCGTGGACGGTGGGCCGGTGACGCGCCCGCGGCTCGTGCTGGCGGTCGACGGCGGCAACAGCAAGACCGACGTGGCGGTGGTCTCGGAGCACGGCGAGGTGCTGGCCACGGGGCGCTCGGGGGCGTTCGTGCCGCAGCGCGACGGGGTCGCGGCGGCGGTGGACGTGGTGCGGCACGCGCTGACCACTCTGGGGCCTGGCCAGGTGCCGGAGGGCGGGTTCGACCACGTGTCGGCGTGCCTGGCGGGGGCGGACCTGCCCGTCGAGGAGGAGGCGCTGGCGCGGGAGTTCGCGGCCAGGGGGTTCGGCGCGGACGTGGTGGTGCGCAACGACACGTTCGCGCTGCTGCGGGCCGGGGCGTCCGCCTCGTGGGGGGTGGCGGTCGTGTGCGGGGCCGGCATCAACGCGGTCGGCGTCTCCCCCACCGGCGAGGTGGCCCGCTTCCCCGCCCTCGGGCGGATCAGCGGCGACTGGGGCGGCGGCCAGGGCCTGGCGGAGGAGGCGCTGTGGCACGCGGTCCGCGCCGAGGACGGGCGCGGCGTGCCGACCGCGCTGACCGGGCTGATCACGTCCTATTTCGGCACGGCGACGGTCGAGGAGTTCGTGCTGGGGATGCACTTCGGCCGCCTGAGCGAGGAACGCCTGCACGAGCTGTCGCCGGGCGTGCTGGCCGCGGCCGCGGGCGGGGACGCGGTGGCCAGGTCGCTGGTGGAGCGGCAGGCCGAGGAGGTGACGGTGATGGCGGAGGTGTGCCTGCGCCGCCTGGGCCTGCTGGAGACGCCGACGGAGGTGGTGCTGGGCGGGGGCCTGCTGACGGCCCGCGACCCGCTGCTGACCTCGCTGCTGGACTCCTCCTTCGCGGTGCGGACGCCGCGGGCCAAGCCGGTGCTGGCCGACCTGCCCCCGATCGTGGGCGCGGCCCTGCTCGGGCTGGAGCACCTGGGCGCGGCGGAGGCCGCCAAGACCCGCCTGCGCGCCCGCTACGAGCCGCCCGGCACGGGCTGAGCCCCGCCCCGGCGGCCCGCGCCCTGGCACGACGGTGTCACGGCGCGAGGCGTCACGGCGGGCGGGGTCAGGTGTCGGAGGTGGCGGGGGACTCCTCGGCCACCTCGGGGGCGCGGTGCTCGTACGGGGTGCTGAGCACGACCGTGGTGCGGGTCGAGACGTTGGCCGAGGCGCGGATCTGCTGCAGCAGGTCCTCCAGGGCCGTCGGCGAGGCGACGCGGACCTTGAGGATGTAGCTCTCGTCGCCCGCCACGCTGTGGCACGCCTCGATGGCCGTCAGGTGGGCCAGCCGCTCGGGGGCGTCGTCGGGCGCGGCCGGGTCGATCGGCTTGATCGACACGAACGCGGTCAGCGGCAGCCCCACCGCCTCATGGTCGATGATCGCGGCGTATCCGCGCACGACCCCGCGCTTTTCCAGGCGGCGTACGCGCTGGTGCACCGCCGAGACCGAGAGCCCGGTCTCCCTGGCCAGGTCGGTGAAGCTCATGCGGCCGTCGCGGGCGAGCAGCGTGACGATCCGGCGGTCGATCTCCTCCATCGCCAAAAGGTTAGCCGGTCATGGTCACGACATGGTCCCGACGGGCGAGGCCCCCATGCGCATCGCGTGCTCGACGAGCGTGATCAGCACTTCCCTGCCGGAGTCCTTCTTGCGGGCGTCGCAGCGCACGATGGGGACGTCCTGCTCCAGGCCGATCGCCGAGCGCACCTCGCCGACCGTGAACGGCCTCGATCCGTCGAAGCAGTTGAGCGCCACGATGAACGGCTGCTCGCGCTTCTCGAAGTAGTCGACGGCCGGGAAGCAGTCGTCGAGGCGGCGGGTGTCGGCCAGCACGACGGCGCCGAGGGCGCCCATGGCCAGCTCGTCCCACACGAACCAGAACCGCTCCTGGCCGGGCGTGCCGAACAGGTAGAGCATGTAGTCGTTGGCTATCGTGATGCGGCCGAAGTCCATGGCCACGGTCGTGGTGAGCTTGCGCTCGACGCCCGACAGGTCGTCGACGTGCGTGCCTACCTGAGTGAGCGCCTCTTCCGTACGCAATGGCCTGGTTTCGGACACGGCGCCGACCATGGTGGTCTTGCCCACGCCGAAGCCCCCGGCGATCAAGATCTTGATCGCTGTCGGCAGCCGCCAACGGTCAGTGCGACCGAATTCCATCCAGCACCGCCTGTACATCTCCCGCGCATGCACAACCCCGCCCCTGAGGTGCCTTGGTCAGTGGTACCTGTCAAGGTGCGTCGAGAAGGTCGCTCCACATGCCTGGCATCCAGACACCCTAGCAACGCCACATTTTCCACTCAAGCCGCAATCTTTTACAAGAATCAAAATGTCACGGTTTGTCGCGGGGCGCGCGCTTATTGCCTGATCTAACGGCCAATATGTCAAGCCGGCGTGTCAGGGAATCCGACAAGCACTTTAGCGTGCCGCGCCCTAGCCCGAAATGCCGACGAAACCCGCGTTGAAGCCGATCCGTCTTCGCAGGTAGACGGCGGTCCGGGGGCTGCCGGCGCGTACCGGCTCGATGAGCCCGGCGGCCTCGCGGGCCAGGGCGGCCATCGCCTCGTTCACCTCGGCGCGGCTGACGCCGAGCGCCAGGACATTGAGGTCGCCCCAGCTCATGTCCTTGCGGTAGGAGGCCACGTCGCCGAGCAGGTGCAGGTAGCGCTGGACCTTCCCGCTGACCGCCCGCAGGTCCTCCAGGCGGGCCCTGGCCCAGTCGTCGGCGGTGTAGATCCAGTGTGAGACGTCCACGAAGCACGAGCCGCGGCTGTCGGCGTTGTCGAGGAAGCTCTCCAGCGTCGGGACGGCCCCCGTGTCCCGCCACCCCCACGCCCTGGCCATGCCCGCCAGCGTCAGGGCGAGCTGGTCGCGCCAGATCCACCGCAGGTCGTCGAACTCCTTGACCGTGCCCAGCTCGTCACGCAGGTCGGCCAGGAACCGGGTCGCCGCCGAACGGGGCACGGCGCCGTCGGCGACCGACAGGCATTCGCGGATCAGCCCGTCGACCTGCCCGCGGGTGGTCGCGGTGTGGTCCACGAGGCGCTCCACGGCCATGACCCACAGGGCGGCCCTGTTGGCGACCTTCAGGAGCTCGGCGCCGGCCCAGGGGGCGCTGAAGGCCGTGGAGAGGGTCAGGGCGGTGTAGGACTCGGAGCCGAAGGCGGCCGAGGGGAACAGCCCGCTGTACATCTGGGCGCAGCGCCGCAGGTCCCTGCCGCATTCGGCGGCCAGCGCGCATGTCCTGCCGAGCTCGAACGCCTCGTCCAGCTCGTCGCCCGGCACCCTAGGGCCGCTCGATCGGCTCGCGGATCATGGACAACCGTCCCCCACTACGCGGAAATCCATCTGTCAGGGAATTGTTTCATGATCGCGCGCCTCCGATCAATGGCCGATCAGCCTGCCCCGATGGCGATGAACGACACGTCGTCGCCCCTGGCCCGGCACAGCGCCTCGGCCAGCCCGAGCCCGCGGCGCAGGCCGTCGTGCAGGCCGAGCATGACGGGCACGGCGGTCTCGTCGTTCACGGGGACCACGCTGGCCACGATCCCGGCGGTGCCGAGCCGGAGCAGGGCCGTGGCCAGGCCCAGCAGCTCGTCGGCGCCGACGGCGGCCATCTGGCCGGAGTCGCAGCTGGACAGGACGAGGTGGTGGGGGGCGCGGCGCAGGCGTTCGAGGTCGTAGCCGGTCAGAGGGCCGTCGTCGAGGTGGAGGGAGGAGAACAGCGGGCTGTCGGCCCTGAACGTGCCGTGCGCGGCCAGGTGGGCGAGCAGGCTGCCGTCGATGGCCGCCAGCACCGCGGGCGCGGTGGCCCGTCCCGCCGCCAGGACGGAGACGTCGTGGTCGCCGCCGGCGTACAGGCGGGCGATCTCGCGTACCTCGCGGTCGGCGTGGGCGACTCCCGGGCCGCGTACGAGGGCGACGCGGCCGCCGTCGGGGCGCAGCGCGGACCTGGCGCGCAGCCACGCCCCCGCGGAGGGGGCGACGGTGAAGGGCCGGCGGCGCAGGGACGGCAGCAGGCCCCAGGGGGTGGTGTGCAGGGTGCTGGGCGGGACCACGACCAGCGGCCGCTCGCCGAGCAGGCCCGCGACCGGGCCGAGCACCGCCGCCTCCAGCCGGGCGCCCAGGTCGTGGAGCTCGCCCTGGTCGGGGTCGCGTTCGTAGGCGAGGCGGCGCAACCGGGAGCGGGCGAACTCGACCTCGGCGACGGCCCGGTCCATGGGCCCGGCGGTGTGGCGGCGCACGGTGCCGTCGCCGCAGAGCAGGACGTGCAGCGTGCCGTCCACCGCGACCAGCTCGGCCAGCCGGCCCCCGCCCAGGGCTTCCAGGAGCCGTCCGGTCCGGTCGCCGTCCGGGCGCTCGCGCCCGCTGTAAGTGCGCCCCGTGGTGTGCCCAGTGATATGCAGCGTGGCTGACCGCACGCGGGACTCCAGGCGGCTCCGGTCGCGCTCCAGGGCCGCGGCGGAGGCGGCGCCCTCCTGGCGGGCCTGGGCGAGCAGGTGCTCGGCCTGCCGCAGGGCGGCGAGCTGGGCGAGGAGCTCGTCGTCCTCGGGCGGGCTCACGGCGGGCACGGCGAGCGAGGTGGCCCGCCACCGCTCCGTCCAGGCCAGCAGCCGGCGGGGCCGGCCGACGCGCAGCAGGTGCCGCTGGGCGAGCGTGACCAGCTCCGCGCCCTGGGCGGTGGCCAGCGCGTGCAGCTCGGACGAGCCGAACGTGAGCCGGTGCTCCTCGATGAGCGCCAGCCCGGCCCGGCAGGCGTGCAGCAGGCGGCGCGGCTCCCCCGCCACCTCGGCCCTGAGCGCCTCGGCCAGCCAGCCGCCCGCCCGGGACGTGGCGGGCCCCTTGTGCCTGACGCCGGCGGCCCTGGCGAGATGCCGCTCGGCCGCGCCCGGTTCGCCCAGGGCGAGCGCGATGCGGCCCGCCAGCAGGTGCGCCTGCCACACCTCCGGCGACCCCAGCCCGGCCAGCCGCGCGGCGAGCCGCCGGGCCTCGCCCAGCGAGGCGCGCCGCGCCGGGACGTCCGGGGTGGCGTGTTCGGCCTGGAGCACGATCAGGCGGGCGTGCTCGGACCACCACGCGCGGTGCTGACGGGCGAACAGCCGCCTGGCCTCCCCCGCCCGTTCCCCCGCCGTGGCCGGGTCGCCGCTCTGGAGGGCGGCGCGGGCGGCGATGAGCAGCAGCTCGGCGCGCCGGGTCGCCTGGCCGCGCAGCCGGGCCAGCAGCCGCAGCCCTCCGTCGGCGTGCTCGAGGGCGTCCCTGGCCAGCCCGGCGGCCAGCAGGACGGCGCACCGGTCGCCGACCAGGTCGAACATCGGCGTGCCGAGCGTGCTGAACCGCTGCTCGGCCTCGTCCAGCAGGGCCAGCGCCGCGGGCAGGTCACCGGTCCTGAAGGCCGCCACCCCCCGGTTCTGCACGGCCACCGCCGAGTCGTGCTCCTGCCGGGTCGGGCCCAGCATGTCCTGCGCCGTGCGGAAGTCCGCGTCGGCGGGCTGTACGGCGCCCAGGGCGAGCTGGACGTGCCCGCGCAGGGTCAGCGCCCGCGCCGCCCACACCGTGTCGCGGGCCGCCAGCAGCGCGGGCACCGCGTCTTTCAGGTCGTCGAGCGCGGGCCCGTGCCGGCCCAGGATCCACCGGGCCCCCGCGCGTCGGAACAGCACCCGCGCCCGCGTCGTGCCGTCCGCCCGCGTGGCTGCCTGGTCGAGCGCCGACAGGCCCGCCCGCGTACGCCCGGACTGCAGCAGCGCGATGCCCAGCGTGGCCAGCACGTCGGTCTCGCGGTCGGCCGAGCCGGAGCGCCGCGCCAGGCGCACGGCCTGCCGCAGCTCCGCGATGGCCGCCTCGAGGTCGCCGAACTCACGGTGCAGGATCCCGAGCGCCTGCCTGGCGATCGAGGACTCGTACGGCCCGCTCCCGCCGGCCAGCAGCGCCCTGGCGGCCGCCAGGGCCTCCCGGGGTCTCGCGAAGACCATGGCCAGCAGGTCATGCGGATCTTCCCGGGACACGGGACGATCGTAGACCTCTGTTGTATCAGCCGGCCCGGTGATGGCTCATACACACGTACACCGAGGAAGGACGTAGAGGATGACCCCATCGGACACCCGGTTCTGGGAGCAGCTGGAGATACTCAACGCGGCGCTGCCGGACGGCATGCGCGCGGTCGCGGGTCCCGAGGGGGCCGCGCCGGGATCCGCGGTCCAGCCGCGCTTCGCCCACCTCGACGGGCACATCCTGGTGCGCGACGCCGACGCGGGCCGGGCCGCGGCCGCCGTCCAGCGCCTGCAGCCGGGGCCCGACGCGGTCCGCGTGACCGGGGCGAAGAGCGCCGGCCGGACCTCCATGCGCCGGCTCTGCGTCGGCTCCAGGGACCTGCACCGGACCGTCGAGCACCTGGCCGGCGAGGACATCGCGTCGAGCCTCGTGCACTTCGTCACCGTCGCGGGCGTCAACCTGTGCCCGGGGGACGAGCCGGTCCCGAGCGCCGGGCCGCTCAACCCGCCGCTCTCCGGCCGCGACCGGGGGGCGGGGGTGAGCGTCGCCGTCCTCGACACCGGGCTCGTCCACGACTACCTCGACCACCAGTGGCTGGCCCAGAGCTCAGGCATCCCGAACATCCCCCAGGTCGACGGCGACGTCACCGCGCCCGGCGACGAGCTCGACCCCGACGGCCTCATCAAGCCGTACGTGGGCCACGGCACCTTCATCGCCGGCGTGCTGCGCTGCGTGGCGCCCGCCGCCGACGTGCGCGTCTACAACGCCTTCCCGTACGCGGGCGCCGCCCTTGAGGACGAGCTGGGCCAGACCCTGCTGGAGATCCTCGACGAGCACGGCTGGCCGGACATCGTCTCCCTGTCGGCCGGCACCAGGACCGCCGACGCGAGCGCGCTGCTCGGCCTGGCCGACTTCGTGGACGAGCTGGCCGCCCACCCGGGCACGCTGCTGGTGGCCGCGGCGGGCAACGACGGCGAGACGCTGCCGTTCTGGCCGGCCGCGTTCGCCACGGAGCCGGTCAACGCCTCCGGCGACGTGGTGCTGTCGGTGGGCGCGCTGCGCGAGGACGGGCTCGGCCGGGCCTGCTTCAGCAACCACGGCGACTGGGTCACGGTCTACGCGCCGGGCGAGCGCCTGGTCAACGCCTTCACCTCCGGCCCCTACCAGTACGGCTACCCGCACCGCACCACCTGCCGCTTCGCCGACCCGGCCCACTACACCGGCTGCACCTGCATGGCCACGCTGCAGGACGGCGACAAGGCCACTTTCACCGGCCTGGCGGCCTGGAGCGGCACGTCGTTCGCCACGCCGATCGTGGCCGGGATGATCGCGGCCCGGATGTCGCAGGAGCAGGTGTCCGCGCGGGCGGCCGCGGCGCAGCTTCTCGCGGGGCGGCTGGCCGTACCGGATCTGAGTGGTTTTCTCCGATGATGGCGAGTTACCCGCCCAGCGGCGGTATGCGAAATATATTGGGCCTCCCGCCCAGATATAGGGAGCTACCGCCGTGGACGACACCGCAACCCTGGTCGCGGCTGCCGGGGACGGCGACGCGGGGGCGTGGAAGGAGCTCTACCAGCGCTACAGCGGGCTGGTGTGGGCCGTGGCGCGAGGCTACCTCGTGAACGACTCCGACGCCCAGGACGTGTGCCAGACGACCTGGTACCGCTTCGCCGAGCACCTGACCAGGCTCCGGGAGCCCGAGCGGGCCGGCTCCTGGCTGGCCACCACCGCCAGGCACGAGGCGCTGCGGGTCCTGCGCACCAGCGGCAGGTCCCTGCCGGTCGGCGACCTGGAGCTGATGGGCCTCGACGCCGACGCGCGCTCGCCCGAGTTCCTGCTGCTGGAGGCCGAGGAGGCGGGCGAGCGGGCCGAGCGCGAGCGGGAGCTGTGGAACGCGTTCGAGGAGCTGCCGGATCGCTGCAGGCAGCTGCTGCGCCTCCTCATCGCCGATCCCCGGCCGAGCTATCAGGAGATCGCGGACGGGCTGGGCATGCCGGTCGGCGGCATCGGCCCCAACAGGGGGCGGTGCCTCAAGCGCCTGGCCGCCCTGATGAACCGGCGCGGCGTGAACGACATCCGGGGGTGAGCGGCATGGACGACGCCATCGACGAGAGTGACCTGGAGCTGGAGGAACGGCTGCGGGCGGCGGCCGGGCGGCTCGACCCGGTCCCGGACGGGCTGTTCGAGGAGGCGGTGCTGGCCTACGCGCTCAGGTCGCTGGACGCGGAGCTGGCCGAGCTGACGTTCGACTCGTGGGAGGAGCTGTCGGCCACCCGGGTGCGCGGCGGGGGGCGGGCGCGGCTGCTGACGTTCGCCGCCGGGGCGGTCGTCGTGGAGCTGGAGGTGAGCGGCAGGCGGCTGGTGGGGCGGGTGACGGGCGGCAGGCCCGCCGAGATCGTCGTGCAGCGGCGGGACGGCGGCACGCCGGTGCGCGCGGACGAGCTGGGCCGCTTCACCACGGGCGAGCTCGCGCCGGGCCCGCTCCGGCTCCGGGTCTGCCCCGGCCACGGCGGCCCCGTGGTGACCACCTGGATCCTCATCTGAGCGTGATCAGGCGGGCCGTGGAGACCTCAGACCCGGGTCCAGGCGGCGGTGGCGTCGTCGTGCCGTTTCCCGTGTGCGGGCGGCCGGCGCCGCTCCAGCTCCCTGACCGCCGCGATCACCGCCTCGGGGCCCTTCCCGTCCAGCGCCGCCACGAGGTCGCGCCAGCTCCAGCCGTACCACTCGACGAGCCGCGACACCCCGTCGGTGAGCGCGCCCACGCCGCGCGCGTCCGCCACGACGCCGCACCGCGCCTGCCGGGCCGCCTCCGGGCGGCTGCCCGCCACCCAGAACCCGCCGGGCGCGTTGCGCATCCGCCGCACCAGCTCCACCGTGTACGGCCGCCCGCCCGGCAGCCGGTCCAGCCGGTCGTCGCTCTCCACCCGGACGCCGCCGCCCTCCAAGGAGAAGACCACGGGCGAATCGCCCAGCACGAGGTATTCGACCCCGTTCCGGCTGGACCGCACCATGGCCACCGTCGAGGACGGCGAGTCGGGGTTGTCCAGGTCGCAGGTGCCGGAGTGGGCGGCCATCGTCGTCTCGATGGCCGCCTCCAGGATCTCCGCCGGCGGCGCGTCATGATCGGCGCTCAGGCCCGCCGCCAGCGCGCCCCCGAGCCGTCCCACCAGCCACGGCACGTCGTGCGCGCACCCACTGGCGACTCCCTGGGCGGCCGTCGCCCCGTCGAGCACGACGATCCACGACGGCCCCGCGATCACCAGGTCCTCGTTGGGCCGCCCGGACCCCGGCCTGCTGGCGCAGACGATCTCCGCGAACACGGCCTCCTACACGATGACGAGGTCGCGCGGGGTGTTGTTGAGCCGCTCGGCGCCCGTGTCGGTGCAGACCACGATGTCCTCGATCCGCGCCCCGTGGCGGCCGGGCAGGTAGATGCCGGGCTCCACGGAGAAGGCGAAGCCGGGCTCCATCGGCTCGCCGTTGCCGGAGACGATGTACGGCTCCTCGTGAGTCTCGATCCCGATGCCGTGTCCGGTGCGGTGGATGAAGTGCTCGCCGTAGCCGGCCTCGGCGATGATGTCGCGGGCGGCCGCGTCGATCGACTCGCACGAGACCCCCGGCCGCACCGCCGCGCAGGCCGCGTCCTGCGCCCTGCGCAGCACCTCGTAGTAGGCGGCGAACTCCGCCGGCGGCTCCCCGACGCTGTACGTGCGCGTCGAGTCGGAGCAGTAGCCGTTGTGCAGCTGCCCGCCGATGTCCACCACGACCGGCTCCCCGGCCTGGATCACCCGGTCGGACACGTCGTGGTGCGGGCTGGCGCCGTTGGGCCCGGAGGCGACGATGACGAAGTCGACGGTCGCGTGGCCCGTCGCCAGGATCGCCTCCGCGATGTCCCGGCCCACCTCGCGCTCCGTGCGCCCGGCGCGCAGGAACTCCGGCACCCGCCGGTGCACCGCGTCGATCGCCTCCCCCGCCTCGCGCAGCGCCGCCACCTCCGCGGCCGACTTGCGCATGCGCAGCTCCCGCAGCACGGTGCCGGCCAGCACCTGCTCCGCCCCCGGCAGCACCTCGCGGAAGCGCAGCGAGGACATGGCCCACATCCGGTCGGCCAGCCCCACCTTCTCGACCTGCCCGAGCCGCGCCGCCGCGATGGCGTACGGGTCGTCGGTCTCGTCCCACGCCACGAACTCCAGCCCCAGCCGCGAGGCGGGCGACGCCTGCGCCGCGGGCAGCTCCAGGCGGGGCACCATCATGTACGGCTCACCGGAGGCGGGCACCACGAGACACGTCAGCCGCTCCAGCGGCTTGGCCTCGTATCCGCTCACGTAGCGCAAATCGGGGCCGGGCGTGAGCAGAAGGGCGTCGAGACCGGCCTTGGCGGTGGCCTCCTGGACGGCGGCGAGACGGGACACGGGATACAGATCTGAGGACGTCACAGCCCATAATCTACTCGGACCGCGCCGCCTAAAATCCGCGAAAAGCTCTCACAACACGGCAAGCCCCCGCTACACTCCGTTCAAGGTTGATCACGTATTGTGGGGTCAATTGTCCAGTCTTTGAAAGTGGGACCATGGTCGACGTCGCAGGCGCGGCCGACGCCGAGATGCTCGCCATACGGCTGGCGCACGCACAGCGGCTCGGCAACATGGGCTGGGCGGAATGGCACATGCACACCGGCGAGACGATCTGGTCCGACCAGGTCTACCTGATCTTCGGCCGCAACCCGGCCGACGGCCCGATCGCCCTGCCCGACCTGGCCAAACATGTCGAGAAGGCGGACATGGGCACGCTCGACCGGCTCCTGTGGTCGGCCGTCGAGAGCGTCGAGCCGGTCCAGGCCGAGTTCCGCATCCGCCGCCGCGGCGAGCTGCGCGACCTGCGCGTCGTCCTCGAACCCCTCATGGCCCCCGGCGGCCCCATCGGCCTGCACGGCGTCATCCAGGACATCACCGGCCGCCGCCGCGCCGAGCGCCTGATGTCGGAGTCGCGCCGCCAGCTCCTCGAGGCCCGCGAGCAGGCCGCCGAGGAGCGCCACGTCATGCTCGCCCTGCGCGAGGCCATCCTCCCCGAGCACCCCGGCTGCCTCGACCTGCCGTACGCCACCATCGCGGTCCGCTACGTGCCCGCCGAGAAGACCGCGAGCCTCGGCGGCGACTGGTTCGAGGCCGCGCCCGCGCACGACGGCCGGCTGCTGCTGGCCATCGGCGACGTCTCCGGCCACGGCCTGCCCGCCATCGCCCACATGGCCCAGCTCCGCCACGCCCTCGTCGGCCTCGCCATGACCGGCCAGCCCGCCCACCGGCTGCTCACCTGGCTCAACGACCTGGTCATGCACCAGCTGAAGGAGACCACCGCCACCGCGATCATCGGCCACCTGGACCCGGAGACCCGCGTGTTCGCCTGGGGGCAGGCGGGCAACCTGGCGCCCATCCTCGTGCGCGACGGGGTCGCCAGGCAGCTCGACCAGCCCCGCGGCGTGCTGCTCGGGGCCGCCTCGGGCCGCCCGTACGAGCTGGCCACCACCCGGCTGCTGCCCGGGGACCTGCTGCTGCTGTTCACCGACGGGCTGGTCGAGCGGCGCACCCGCGACATCGACGTCGGCCTCGACCTGGCCCTGGCCGCCGCCCGCGACGTGCCCACCCGCGACCTGGACGCCGGGCTCGACCGCCTCCTGGACGACATCGGCGGCCCGAACCCCGAGGACGACGCCTGCCTGCTGGCGGTGTCGATACCGGCGTCCATACCGGCCCAGATACCGGAGCAGGGCGAGGAACCGCTCGTCAAGGGTGCGACCATAGACCCGTGCTGATGCTTCTCGACACCCCGTCGCTCTACTTCCGCGCCTTCTTCGGCATCCCGGAGTCGATCAAGGGTCCCGACGGCTCTCCCGTCAACGCCGTGCGCGGCCTCATCGACATGATCGCCACTCTCGTCCGCCAGCACTCCCCCACCGAGCTCGCGGCCACGATGGACGCCGACTGGCGGCCCGCCTTCCGCGTCCAGGCGATCCCCACGTACAAGGCACACCGGGTCGCCCACGGCAACACCGAGGAAGTCCCCGAGACGCTCGTCCCGCAGATCGCCGTC
This sequence comes from Nonomuraea sp. NPDC005650, assembly GCF_040605375.1. Classification (NCBI taxonomy): domain Bacteria; kingdom Bacillati; phylum Actinomycetota; class Actinomycetes; order Streptosporangiales; family Streptosporangiaceae; genus Nonomuraea; species Nonomuraea sp. NPDC005650. Next base: position 83,090 of record NZ_JBEXCR010000008.1, on the reverse strand, counting down.
ATCCAGGACGTGCTCGACGCGCTCGGCATCGCCCGTCTGGAGTCGCCCGGCTACGAGGCCGACGACGTCATCGGCACCCTCACCCACCGGGCCCCGGGCGCCGTGGACATCGTGACCGGCGACCGCGACCTGTTCCAGCTCGTCGACGACGCCCGCCCCGTACGCGTCCTCTACACCGCCCGCGGCATCCGCAACCTGCAGATCGTGGACGAGGCGTTCGTCACCGCCAAGTACGGCATCCCCGGGCGCTCCTACGCCGACTTCGCGACCCTGCGCGGCGACCCCAGCGACGGCCTGCCCGGCGTGGCCGGCGTCGGCGAGAAGACCGCCGCCGCCCTCATCACCCGCTTCGGCTCGCTCGACGCCCTGCTCCAGGCCCTCGACGCGGGCGTCACCGACGGCTTCCCCGCGGGCAGCCGCACCAAGCTGGGCGCCGCCCGCGACTATCTGCGCGCCGCCCCGGCCGTCGTCGAGGTGGCCTCCGACGCACCGCTGCCCGACGCCGACCTCACCCTGCCCGCCAAGCCGCGCGACCCCGAGGCCCTCGTGGCCCTCGCCGACCGCCACGGCCTCGACGGCCCGCTCAACCGGCTGCTCGACGTGCTGGGCGGCTAGCCTTCGAGGTAGGAACGGACGGCCTCCTGCGCGGCCTCGCGCAGGCGGGCGTGCACGATCACGTTCTCCTCGCGGTCGGTGCGCACCTCCACCACGCGCGGCCCCTCGCCGCGCAGCGCCTTGGGCAGGTCGGAGATGTCCTCCACCAGCGTGTACGGGGTCCGCGTGGCCGCCGCCACGTACGCGAGGTCCACCCCGTGCGGCGTGCCGAACACCCGCTCGAACGGGTCGCGCACCGCCGCCTGGGGCAGCAGCGAGAAGATGCCGCCCCCGTCGTTGTTGACGACCACGAAGCACAGGTCGGGCCGGGGCTCGCGGGGCCCGAGGATCAGCCCGTTCTGGTCGTGCAGGAACGACAGGTCGCCGATCAGCGCGTAGGAGGGGCCGTTGTGCGCCAGCGCCGCCCCCATCGCCGCGGACACCACGCCGTCGATGCCGGAGGCGCCCCTGCTGGCCATCAGCCTGATGCCGCGCCGGGGCCGCATCGACTGGTCCAGGTCGCGGATCGGCATCGAGGAGCCGCAGAACAGCAGCGCGCCGTTGGGCAGCGAGTCGACCAGGTCTCTGGCCAGGCGCGGCTCGCTCGTGCCCGACGCGTCCAGCACCGCGTCCGTGGCCGACCTGGCCACCGCGTCCGCCTGCCGCCAGGCATGCAGCCACGAGTCGTCGCCGGCCGCCACCGGGATCTCCACGGCCTGCGCCACCTGCGTGGCCGAACGGGTCGGGTCGGGCCAGCGGCCCAGGTCGGGGGCCACCACGATGTGCTCCCCTGCCCGCTTCAGCCACGACAGCAGCGGCCTCGACAGCCCCGGCCGCCCCAGCGTCACGACCACGTCGGGCTGGTGCGCGTCGGCGAACTCCGGCATGCCGAGCAGGTAGTGGTAGGTGGAGATCGCGTGGTCGCCGTAGCGGCCGCCGCCGTTCGGCTCCGACAGCACCGGCCAGCCCGCCATGCCGGCCGCCGCCACATATCGGCGCACGTTGGCCGCGCCGTCGCCGACCACCAGCACGCCGCGCCTGGTCGGCGCGATGTGCAGGGCGACCGGCGGGGGCGCGACCCTGGCCCGCACCCACGGGCCGTTCGCGCCGCCGTCGAGCGGCTCGGACCAGGAGGGGTCGCCGTCGGGGATGAGCGGCTCCCTGAAGGCCAGGTTGAGGTGGACGGGCCCCGGGTCGGACGGGCCCGAGGCGCGCTGGTAGGCGCGGCAGGCCAGCGAGCGCCAGTAGGCCACCTGGCCGGGCCGGTCCTCCGGCACCCCCACCTCGGCGAACCAGCGGGTCGCCGAGCCGAACAGCTTGATCTGGTCGATCGTCTGGTTGGCGCCCGTGCCGCGCAGCTCGGGCGGCCGGTCGGCGGTCAGCAGCAGCAGCGGCACGCCCGACTCGCTCGCCTCGATCACCGCGGGGTGGAAGTTCGCCACGGCCGTGCCGGACGAGCAGATCAGCGCCACCGGCCGCTCGCCGCGCTTGGCCAGCCCCAGCGCCAGGTACGACGCCGACCGCTCGTCGATGCGCACGTGCAGGCGCACCCGCGACTCGGCGTGCAGGGCCAGCGCCAGCGGGGCGGAGCGCGAGCCGGGGGCCACCACCACGTCGGTGAGGCCGCAGCGCACCAGCTCGTCGACCAGCACCGTGGCCAGCGCGGTAGCGGGGTTCAAAGTGACGCCTCCTGCATCCGGCGAAGCCACTGGGGAGATTCAATCTCAAAATCCGACAAAAGCCTAAAATCCACCGAGGGGCGGCGTACCGTCAGAGCTCCGTTCACCGGCACCAGAGAGTCGTCCACCACGTCGCCCGCCAGCAACGCCATCGTGCCCAGCCCGCACGCGTACGGCAACGCCGGCAGCGCCGCCGCCAGCGCCAGCCCCGCGGCCAGCCCGACGGACGTCTCCACGGCGCTGGAGACCACGGCGGGCAGCCCGCACGCCTCCACCACCTTGAGCGCCGCGCGCACCCCGCCGAGCGGCTGCACCTTGACCACCGCGATGTCGGCCGCCTCGGCCGCCCGCACCCGCAGCGGGTCCTCCGCCCTGCGGATGGACTCGTCGGCCGCGATCGGCACGTCGCACGCCCGCCGCACCGCCGCCAGCTCCTCCAGCGTGGCGCACGGCTGCTCGGCGTATTCCAGGTCGAACCGGTCGAGCCGCTTCAGCCGCCGCACCGCCTCGTCCACGTCCCAGGCGCCGTTGGCGTCGACCCGCAGCCGGCCGCCCGGCCCGAGCGCGTCGCGTACGGCCTCCACCCGGGCCACGTCCTCGTCGAACGTCTGGCCCCGCTCGGCCACCTTGACCTTGGCCGTGCCGCAGCCCGAGCGCCGGACGATGTCATGGGCCTGCTCGGGCCCCACGGCGGGCACGGTCGCGTTGACGGGGACGCTGTCGCGCACCGGCTCCGGCCACCCCTCGAAGGCCGCCTCGCGGGCGCATGCCAGCCAGCGGGCGCACTCGCGCGGGCCGTACTCCGGGAACGGGGAGAACTCACCCCAGCCCGCGGGACCGTGCAGCAGCACGCCTTCCCTGACGGTCTGTCCACGGAACCGGGTGGGCATGGGGATGCGGAAGACCACGGGAGAACGCGTCACGACCCTCCCTGCGCCACTGTCCGACCTGTCGCCACTAACCTTACGAGCATGTGGAGGAACCCGTCGCATCCGGACCGTCCGCTGCATGCCATTGTGCAGCCTCCCGGCCCCGGCCTGTTCGCGGCGGTCCGCGACGCGCTGTCCGGCGCGGGCCCGGCGGTGCTCCCCCTGGCCCCGGGCCACTCCGAGGCCGCCGTGGCCGCGCTGCGCCCCACGCACGTCGACGGCGCGCTCCGGAGCGACGGCGAGGGCGTCCCCTCCGACGTGGCGGTCGTGATCGCCACCAGCGGCAGCACCGGCGTCCCCAAGGGCGTGCTGCTCTCGGCCACCGCCCTGCGCGCCTCGGCCGCCGCCTCCCTGCGCCGCGTGGCGGCCTCCAAGGGCGAGCGCTGGCTGTGCTGCCTGCCCGTCGCCCACATCTCGGGCCTCCAGGTCCTGGTACGCGCCCTGCTGTCGGAGAGCGAGCCGATCATCCACGCCCGGTTCGACCCGCAGGAGGTGCTCGGCTCGGGGGCCGACCACGTCTCCCTCGTCCCCACCCAGCTCCACCGGCTGGTCGAGCTTGGGGCGGACCTGTCGGTGTTCCGCACGATCGTGCTCGGCGGCGCCGCGCCCCGGCCGGGGCTGCTGGAGCAGGCGCGGGAGCTCGGCGCCCGGATCGTGACGACGTACGGGATGAGCGAGACGTGCGGCGGCTGCGTCTACGACGGCCAGCCCCTTTACAATGTAGATCTCAAGATCGGCGACGACGGGCTGATCAGGATTGCCGGTCCCGTGCTGTTCTCCGGCTACCGCTTCGGCGATTCCGACCCGTTCGACGGCGACTGGTTCCGCACCTCCGACCTGGGCGAGCTGGCCGGCGGCCGGCTGCGGGTGCTGGGCCGGGCCGACGACGTGATCAACACCGGCGGCGAGAAGGTCGTGGCCGCCGCCGTGACCACGGTGCTCTGCACCCATCCTGAGGTGGCCGACGCCGCCGTGATCGGCACGCCCGATGCGGAGTGGGGCGAAGTGGTCACCGCCATCGTGGTGCCAGCCAATCCCGACACGCCACTCACTCTTCGCCAATTGCGGGCGTTCTGCCGCGATAGGCTTCCCCCTCACGCCGCCCCGCGCAGCCTGCGCCTGGTGTCCCAGCTGCCGCTACTTCCGAATGGGAAGACCGATTTGGTACGGCTCCGGGCAGGAACCTGACGAGTTGCGGCTGCGTCTTAGTTGGGGAGAGGGAGGGAGCCTTCATGGATCAGACCCGCAAGATGTGGGCATCCGCGGCCGTCGTCGGCGTCATCGTCGTCGGAGGCGCCTCAGTCGCGGCGGCCGCCTCGGCGGGCAAGCTCGATCAGGTCGCGAAGGAGACCCGGGCCGTGGTGGAGAAGCAGCCGCTGCCGGCGTCGTCCCCGACGCCCACGACGAGCGATGACGGCATCGTGGTGTCCCACGACGTCAACCCCGACCCGGACGCGGTCGTCGACTACTGGACGGACCAGCGCCTGCAGGACGCCCAGCCGATGCCCATGCCCGAGGTTTCGGCCGGGGAGATCAAGGTCGGGGAATAAGACCCGCAGGAGGGGCGGTTCGTCCGTGGGGGCGTTCCGCCCCTTTTTCATCCCAGCGGGAACAAATGACAGCGATTGGCGTTATTGATACTGGTGCGCCGTGCGGACAGAAGCCGCCCCACCACAACCTGCCTGATCGCTTCGACTCCGTACGGAGGAGGTGTCCTCATGCCCAGAACCGCCGTAGCGACCCCACCTGCGACTCTCGACCAACTGATTGAACGAGGGCGAGCCCAGGGTCACCTTTCTCTCGCGGAGCTGCGTGACGCCTTCGCGGACGCCGGTATCAGCCCCTCTGAAGGCCGCACGATCCTGCGCGAGCTCTCGGAGAGCGGTGTGAGCCTGGCCGCCGAGAACGAGCCGTCTCTCAGCAAGACCGCCCCGAAGAAGACCTCCAGGAAGCCCGCGCGTGCAAAGACTACCGGCCGCAAGGGCACGGAGGCAAAAACCGCCACGGAGATCGCCGCCAAGGCCGTGACCCGCCCCGAGCCCAAGCCGGAGCACGAGGAGGACGTGCCGGAGGACCTGCTGAGCGGCGAGGACTCCGAGCTCGACAACGACGGCGAGCAGAACGACCTGGACGACAACCAGTCGGTCATGGGCGACTCCGTGCACACCTATCTCAAGTCCATCGGCCGCCGCACGCTGCTCACCGCGGCACAGGAGGTCGAGCTGGCCCGGCGGATCGAGGCGGGCCTGTACGCCGAGTACAAGCTGGAGACCGAGCCCGACCTGCCCGCCGCCGCCAAGGAGGACCTCCACCTGGTGATCGAGGACGGCAGGCAGGCCAAGGACCACATGCTGGAGGCCAACCTGCGGCTCGTGGTGTCGGTCGCCAAGAAGTACACCGACCGCGGCATGTCGCTGCTGGACGTGGTCCAGGAGGGCAACCTGGGCCTGATCAGGGCCGTGGAGAAGTTCGACTACACCAAGGGGTTCAAGTTCTCCACGTACGCCATGTGGTGGATCAGGCAGGCCATCCAGCGCGGTTTCGCCGACTCGGCCCGTACGATCCGGCTGCCAGTGCACGTGCTGGAGATGCTCTCCAAGCTGTCGCGCGTCGAGCGTGACATGCACCAGCGCCTGGGACGCGAGCCCACGCCCGAGGAGCTGGCCGTCGAGCTGGACAAGACGCCCGACCAGATCGAGGAGCTGCTGCGCACCAGCCGCCAGCCGATCTCGCTCAACGCCACGATCGGCGAGGACGGGGAGACCACGATCGGCGACCTCATCGAGGACGTGGACTCGCCCGAGGCTTCGGAGATCGTCGACCGCCAGCTGCTGGGCGACCAGCTGCGTGGCGTCCTCGACAACCTCTCGCCCCGGGAGTCGAAGATCATGGCGCTCCGCTTCGGCCTGGTGGACGGCAAGCCCCACACGCTGGACGAGATCGGCAAGCACCTGGGGCTGACCCGGGAGCGGATCCGCCAGCTGGAGAAGGAGTCGCTGTCCAAGCTCCGCCACCCCAGCAACACCCGCCCGCTGCTGGACTGGGCGAGCTGAGAACCCGAAGCCCCGGCACAACGAGGGAGGCTGTGCCGGGGCTTCTTCATGCGCCCGCCCGTGGCGACGCGTCCGGGTAACGCGTCCGGGAAACCCCGACCGGGAGACACGCCCGGGAAACGCGGCCGCCCCGAAGCCCGGCATGGGGCCTCGGGGCGGAAAGTCGTGAGATCAGAGGGTCGCGGGCACCGGACGGGGCACGCGCGGGATCCCCCACATCCGGTTGTCCTCGCGCAGCGTGCGCAGCCGGTCGACCTCGGCCGTCCACATCGACCCGGCGGGAGTCGCCTTGGCCTTGCGGCGGGCGATCCGGTCGTCGTAGGCCTTGACCCCGAACGTGGCCCGCTGCCCCGCCTCGGCGGCCCGCAGGGCGTCGGTCAGCGCCCGGTCGAAGACCCGCCCGGCCGCCAGCAGCTCGACGTCGTCCGCCGTCGCGGCCCGCAGCTCACGCAGCGTCTCCTCGGCCTCCCTGGCCTTGTCGAGCAACTCGGGGAAGCTCTTGGAGATCTCCTGGTCCGCGTGGTAGCGAACCTCGGCCTCCCGGCTCACCCGCGGACGGAAAAACGCCATCGAACCTGCCCCTTCACCCAGCCGGTACTCGTTCAACCGCCAAGGGTACGCCGTCTGGCGACACAGCGGGAAATCGACCCGGCGCGAGCGGCTTTACGAAGTAAGATGATCTCCATGCCCGCCAAGAGACCGCCCGTCCCGCTCTCCCGCGAGCGGATCATCGAGGCCGCGCTCCACATCGCCGACAGCCAGGGCCTGCGGCGGCTCACCATGCGCCGGCTGGGCGATGCCCTGCAGGTGGAGGCCATGGCCATCTACCACCACCTGCCCAGGGGCAAGGAGGCGTTGATGGACGCCCTGGCCGAGCACGTCACCTCGGTCCGCGTCGAGCAGGCGTCCACCTGGCAGGAGACGGCCAGGGCCTGGTGCCGGGCGGGGCGGGAGCTGCTGCGCGAGCATCCGGGCGTGCTCGCGCTGGCCCTGACCAAGCCCCCCAAGGGCGCCACGTCCCTGGCCATCAGGGAGCAGACGGAGCAGCTCGCCGACGGCGGGCTGAGCGACGCGGCGGAAGCCGTGCGATCGCTGCGGGCCTTCGTCTTCGGGAGCGTGGCCGTCGAGGTGCAGCAGTCGGGCTGGGCCGATCCTGAGGTTGACGAATGGGTTAGGAGGGACGAAAGAGCAGATATCGATTTCGAGCGCGGGCTCGACGCTCTGCTCAAGGGATTGCAAACGTAGTGCGCGTGTCACGCTTGGCCCGTTATCCTGCATACGGCACGCTGTGTCGAAGGTCACACGAACGGGGATCTCTCCTGTAACAGTCCTGATGGACTATGTCCGGGAGTGTGACTTCTGTCGCACACTTGCCACGACAACAACCCGAGCCGGCTCCCGACCCTCCAAACGGGAGCATCCCACGAGATATCGGAGGCACGCCGATGTGCCCGCACGACCCGGCCTGTCCGGATGCCGAGGCGCCCGACCGCGAGAAGGCACGCACTCTCGCCTGCCACCCCGAGCAGGGGTGGAGCCTGCTCTGCAACGGTGTCGTCCTGTTCGAGGACACCGGGGAGCTCCTGCCCAGCGGCGCCTCCATCGCGCCCCACCGGCCCGTGGTCGGCGCGGCATGAGCTAGGACTAGGCGTAGTGGACTATCCACTCCGCCACGACCTCGCCCACTCGGGCGGGGTCCTTCTTGAGGTCGTGTCCCTCTCCCGGCAGCACCACCAGGCGTGCCGCGTCAGCGGCGTCCGGCACGCCGAACGGATCCCGGTCCCCGTTGACCACCAGCACGTCAACCCCGGCGCCGCGTAGCTCGTCGGCCCTGGAGCGTTCCGGCTTCCCCGGCGGGTGCAGCGGAAAGGCCAGCGCCACCACGGCCGCCGCACCGACCGCCCCGGCCGTACGGCAGGCGACCCGCGCCCCGTTGCTCCGGCCACCCTGCACCAGAGGCAGCCCAGGCCAGAGCGTGCGCACCTCCTTGAGGACGATCTCCCACGCCTCGTCCTGTTTGACCGCCGAACCCGGCGCCCGCGCCCCCGCCACCCTGAACGCCTGCGTCACCCTGGCCACGACGGCCCCGGCCTCGAGCGCGGCCTCCCGTACGGCCAGCAGGTCGGGAGCCTCCACTCCCCCGGCAGAACCGTGGGTGAGCACCAGCAGCAGGCGCGGGTCCGCGACCTCGTCCACCTGGACGAGCGCGGGCCCCCGCGGGGTCATGACCTCCATGCCAGCACCGTACCTGGGGAGGATCGCGCCCTAGCCCTCAGGTTGGATGACGGCGTGGCGCCAGCGATGGATGATTACTGTCATGCCAGATAAGCGCCCTATCCGGGATGATCTCCAGGCCACCCTGGACGCCCGCCGGGACCTCGGTCCCGAGTACGAAGCCGCGCTCGTCGAGTCGTTCGTGGAACGGCTCGACGCCACGATCTCCGCTCGCGTACGCGCCGAGCTGGACCACCACGGCGCCACGCCGCACCGCCAGAAGAGCACTCCCGGCGCGGCGATGATCCCGATCGCGCTGGGCTCGATGGGCATCGGCATCCCCTTGACGGCCATCGCGGCCGGCAACGCGGGGCTGGTGGGGCTGACGATCACGTGGATCGCGATCGTGGTCATCAACGTGGCCTCGGCCGCGGCCATCATGCGCCGCAACTACTGACCCCTGCGAGCGATCGGCAGGCACCCGGCGGAGGCCACGGGAGCGCCCCCGCCCCCTTCCGCTGCCCGTTCCCGGGCCGCGGCGTTTCCGGCGTCGTGTTTCAGGTGGCGCGGGGTTTCAAGTGTCGCGGGGTCTCAGGCGTCGCGGTGATAGCGCAGGCGGACCTCGGCGGCGAGGGTCTCGTTCTCGTGCTCCAGCCCGTACGACCACACCCGCCCCGCGTCGTCGGCGCGCCCGCGCAGCGGCAGCGTCCTGGCCAGGAGCTCGATGGCCAGGGCGCTGGTCTGCGGGTCCACCCCGTACTCGACGCTCTCGGCGAACTCCGCGCAGGCCAGCTCCAGATGCGCGATCCCGAGCTGGACCCGCAGCCCCGCCACCTCCTCGTCCGGGGCCACCTCCAGCGCGTCCAGGAGCACGTCGGCCGCCGCCCCTGGCTCCCCGTGCTCCAGCAGCAGGTCGGCCAGTTGCTGGGCCGCGTGCGCGCCGACGCCCGGGTCGCCGCTCTCCATGGCGGCCCGCAGCTCCTTCTCGGTCTCGTCCAGGTCGCCGGCGCCCATGGCCAGCCGGGCCAGCGCGAGATGGGCCAGCGGCACGTAGGCCGCCGTGCCGACCCCCAGGACGGCCTGCCAGGCGGCCCTGGCCTGCTCGGCGCGCCCCTCCCGCTCGAAGCCCTGCGCCAGGTGGCAGGCGGCCTGGGCGGCGTACTCGGGGTGTCCGGTGGCCAGCGCGGTCCTGGCGGCCTTCCTGGCGGCCTCCACGTCGCCGCGCTCCTCCAGCACCACGGCGAGCCCCACCGCGGCCTGGGCCCGGTCGGGATCGCGAGGGTCGGCGACCAGCTCGGCGAGGATGGCGGCGGCGCCGTCGAGATCACCGCGTTCGGCCAGGCGGCGGGCGGCATCTAGGGGCGCGGTCTCCAGCTCTGAGGACGTCAAGAGAGCTCCTTCTGGCGACGGTCGCACCGAGCCTAACCATTTCCGGCGATCATGTCTGCTCAGTTGACGCGGAAGGAATGGCCGGCTTCGGACCCTGGGCGGGCGCGGGGGTTCCACACCCGCCCGGTGAGCCCCTGGTCCTCGTACGCGCAGCGACGAGGACCCATGCCGCCAGGCCCTCAGTCCTCGTAGGCCTCCAGCGGCGGGCAGGAGCAGACCAGGTTCCGGTCCCCGTACGCCTGGTCGATCCGGCGCACCGGCACCCAGTACTTGCCGTCCCGCAGCGACGACAGCGGATAGGCGGCCTCGCTGCGCGGGTACGGGTGGGTCCACTCGTCGGCGCTGACCGACTCGGCCGTGTGGGGGGCGTTGCGCAGCGGGTTGTCCACCCGGTCGTAGGCCCCCGACGCCACCTTGTCGATCTCGCCGCGGATGGCGATCAGCGCGTCCACGAACCGGTCGAGCTCCCCGAGGTCCTCGCTCTCGGTCGGCTCGATCATCAGCGTGCCCGCCACGGGGAACGACATGGTCGGCGCGTGGAAGCCGTAGTCGATGAGCCGCTTGGCCACGTCGTCCACGGTGACCCCGGTCTCCTTGGTGATCTGCCGCAGGTCGACGATGCACTCGTGGGCCACCAGCCCGCCGCGCCCGGTGTAGAGCACGGGGAAGTGCGGGGCGATCCGCCTGGCCAGGTAGTTCGCCGACAGGATGGCCTGCTCGGTGGCCGCCGTGAGCCCCTCGGAGCCCATCATCCTGATGTACGCCCACGAGATCGGCAGGATCCCGGCCGAGCCGTACGGGGCCGCCGAGACGGGCCCGACCGGCGTGCCGTCGTGCAGCGGGTGGCCGGGCAGGAACGCGGACAGGTGGCCGCGCACCGCGACCGGGCCGACCCCCGGGCCGCCGCCCCCGTGCGGGATGCAGAACGTCTTGTGCAGGTTGAGGTGGGACACATCGGCCCCGAACTCACCCGGCTTGGCCAGCCCGACCAGCGCGTTGAGGTTGGCGCCGTCCACGTAGACCTGGCCGCCGGCGTCGTGCACCTTGGCGCACACCTCGGTGATCGTCTCCTCGTACACGCCGTGCGTCGAGGGGTAGGTCACCATGATCGCGGCCAGCGCGTCGCGGTGCTTGTCGATCTTGGCGTCGAGGTCGGCCAGGTCCACGTTGCCGTCGTCGTCGCAGGCCACGACCACGACCCGCATGCCCGCCATGACCGCGCTGGCGGCGTTGGTGCCGTGGGCGGAGGAGGGGATGAGACAGACGTCGCGCTCGCCGTGTCCGCCCGCGCGGTGGTAGGCGCGGATGGCCAGCAGCCCGGCGAACTCGCCCTGCGAGCCGGCGTTGGGCTGGATGGAGACGCTGTCGTAGCCGGTCACCTCGGCCAGCCAGCCCTCCAGCGTGCCGATCAGCTCGCGGTAGCCCGCGGCCTGGTCCTCGGGCGCGTACGGGTGGATCGCCGCGAACTCGGGCCAGGTGATCGGCTCCATCTCGGTGGTCGCGTTCAGCTTCATCGTGCAGGAGCCGAGCGGGATCATGGAGCGGTCGAGCGCGATGTCCTTGTCCTGCAGCTTGCGCAGGTAGCGCAGCATGGCGGTCTCGGAGCGGTGGCTGTGGAAGACCGGGTGGGTGAGGTAGCCGGACTCGCGCTCCAGCGAGGCGGGCAGCGCGTCCGCCTCCAGGGTCACGTCGGTGCGGTCGACGCCGAAGGCGGCCCACACCTTGGCGACCTCGGCGGCGCCGGTCTTCTCGTCGCAGGAGATCGACACGTGGTCGTCGTCGGCCCGCCAGAGGTTCACGCCCCGCTCGACGGCGGCGGCGACCACCTCGGCGGCCCGGCCCGGCACGCGGACGAGCACGGTGTCGAAGAAGTCGCCGTGCACGACCTCCAGGCCCGCCTCGCGCAGCCCGTCGGCCAGGGCGACGGCGTGCCGGTGCACCCGGTGGGCGATCCGGCGCAGGCCCTCGGGGCCGTGGTAGACGGCGTACATGCTCGCGATGACGGCGAGCAGGACCTGCGCGGTGCAGATGTTGCTGGTGGCCTTCTCGCGGCGGATGTGCTGCTCGCGGGTCTGCAGGGCCAGCCGGTAGGCGGGGTCGCCGTCGGCGTCCACCGACACGCCGACCAGGCGTCCCGGGATCTGGCGCTGCAGGCCCTCGCGTACGGACATGTAGGCGGCGTGCGGCCCGCCGAACCCGAACGGCACCCCGAACCGCTGCGAGGACCCGATCGCGATGTCGGCGCCCAGCTCGCCGGGCGCGGCCACGAGGGTGAGGGCCAGCAGGTCGGCGGCGGCCACCACGAGCGCGCCCGCCTCGTGCGCGGCGGCGGCCACGGCGCGGAAGTCGCGCAGCCGCCCGGACGCGCCCGGGTACTGGACGAGCACGCCGAAGCACTCGGGCAGCTCGCCGTCGAGGGAGTGCTCCACCAGCGTGATGCCCAGGGGCTCGGCCCTGGTGGCGAGCACGGCCTTGGTCTGCGGCAGCGCGTCGGCGTCCACCACGAACACGCTGCTCTTGGACTTGCCCGCGCGGCGGGCCAGGGTCATCGCCTCGGCGGCGGCCGTGGCCTCGTCGAGGAGGGAGGCGCCCGCGACGGGCAGGCCCGTCAGGTCGGAGACGACGGTCTGGAAGTTCAGCAGCGCCTCCAGGCGCCCCTGCGAGATCTCCGGCTGGTACGGGGTGTAGGCGGTGTACCAGCCCGGGTTCTCCAGCAGGCTGCGGCGGATGACGGCGGGCGTGATCGTGTCGTGGTAGCCCAGGCCGATCATGGAGGTGAGCACGCGGTTGCGCCCGGCCAGGGCGCGCAGCTCGGCGATGGCCTCGGCCTCGCCGACGGCGGCGGGCAGATTGAGCCGGTCCTTGGCCCTGATGGCCTCGGGGACGGCCACGGCCACCAGATCCGCCACGGACTCGAAGCCCACGGCCTCGAGCATGCGCTGCTGCTCGGACTCAGACGGGCCGATGTGCCGGGACGAGAACGGCGGGGCTGACAGGTCGGTCATGGACAGTGCCTCCCGAGGCTTTTGGAGACCGGCGCCGTGGCGCGGGCGAGTGCCGGATCTCCCCCTCTGTCAGCGCGGCGACGCCGCGACCTGAGAGCTTCACCCCTGGACTGGGGCTTGCACCGTCGGTGAGGCGCGCCTGGCAGGTGCGCCTGCTTTCCAGAGTTGCCTCACCCGAGCGGTACAGGGTGCCTGAGAGATTCCGGGGAGGGTTGCTCCTTCGGCGCCCCGAGACCCGTGGGCCTCAAGGACTCTCCCGCACGGGGTCGTCAGCCTTGCTGTCCTAGGTTACAACCATCCGCGTTACGCCAGAATTTCCCCGTTGGCGCGTTATGCACGGAGTGCCCGATGGGCCGCATCCCGCGGCCCATGGCAGAAGGGGTTTTACGCTAGCTGAGGCCCCGCGCGCGGCGGCGGCGGGCCAGTTCGTCAGCGGGATGGTCGGCCGGGACGGTGTCCTCGACCGCCGCTCGTTCCCCCGGCAGCTCCGCGAGGGAGCCCTCGACCTCTCGCCAGACCCGGCCGAGCGCGATGCCGAACACGCCCTGACCGCCCTGGAGCAGGTCTATCACCTCGTCGGCCGAGGTGCACTCGTAGACGCTGACGCCGTCGCTCATGAGCGTGATCTGCGCGAGGTCGGCGACCCCGCGGTCACGCAGATGCTGCACGGCCGTGCGGATCTGCTGGAGCGACACCCCTGTGTCGAGGAGCCGCTTGACGACCTTGAGCACCAGGATGTCGCGGAAGCTGTAGAGCCGCTGGGAGCCCGAGCCCTGCGCCGCTCTTATCGTGGGCTCCACGAGACCCGTGCGCGCCCAGTAGTCGAGCTGCCTGTAGGTGATGCCGGCCGCCGAGCAGGCCGTCGGCCCGCGGTATCCGATGTCCGCCGGCAGCGACGCCGGCTGTTCGTCGAAGAGCAGGCCCTGCTCCCCGGCACGCTGCCGCGCGCTCTCGCGCCGAACCGGATCTTCCTGGCCGGCCGTCTTTCCCTCGCCGCTGCTGACCGCCACGCGGACCTCCGGCTTTCTCTCATCCCGTGGCCTGATCTGGGGGTTCGTAAAGGGCGACCACGGGTTTCACTTGCACCGTAGGACCGTGACCATGCCCAGTCAACGATCCGGCTCGGCGCGTCGTGAAGCGTAAATGCACCGAAATACCTACCCCGCCCTGCCGAAGTCTTCGGGAGTGATCGTGTCAAGGAACTCCCTGAACTTCTCCACCTCGTCTTCCTGGTCGTCCGGGATGATCACCCCGGCCTCCTGGACGACCTCCTCGCTGGCGAAGATGCGCGCTCCGGTGCGCAGGGCGAGCGCGATCGAGTCGGACGGCCGCGCGCTCACCTCCACGCCGTTGGAGAACACCAGGTCGGCGAAGAAGATGCCGTCACGCAGGGCGACGATGTTGACCGCTCTCAGGCCGACGCCCAGAGCGCTCAGCACGTCCCGGAAGAGGTCGTGCGTGAGCGGCCGCGGTGGTGGCTCCTCCGCCTGGGCCAGGGCGATGGCCGTCGCCTCGGTCATGCCAATCCAGATAGGAAGGAACCGCTCCCCGTGTGCCTCCTTGAGCAAGACGATCGGCTGATTTGTGGGCATTTCAACTCGAACGCCCACGACCTCCATCTGCAACACGGGCTGCTCCGTATTCCTGACCGGTCACCCGGCACAGCTCTATTTGCTGGTCGCTTCTGCTGACTGGCTACTGCAATTCAACGTAACACCCGGCGGGCGTGGAATGCGCCTCCGCCTCCCAGCTCGCCAGCGTCTCAACGCCCCAGCACGGACCGGATCCCCGACCGCACAAGGGATGCGTGCAGGTCGAGCAGGAGCGTGGAAAGCTCCCTGGCGACCTCGTCGGCCTCCCCGATGGCGCCGGGGGCCCGTCGTTTGAGTATCGGAGCGACGGCCTGCTCGACGAGCCCGCACTCGCGCTCGGCCGCGGCCTTGACCGCGCGCAGGTGGCGGGCGCGCAGGCCGAACTGGGCCAGCGCGCCGACGCTGCGGGCCACATTGAGCGCCTCTTCGTCGTAGCGCCTGGCCACCGGGGCGAGCAGGCCGTAGTCCTCCAGCTCGCTGAGCGTCTCGTCGTCGATCCCCGCGGCCTCGATCAGCTCGGCCCGGCTGAGCCGGATCTCCTGCTTCTCCTGCACCGCGCGCGGGCGGCCGAAGCTCTCGGCCATCCTGTCCTTGATCACCCGCAGCGGCAGGTAATGGTCACGCTGCTCGCGCAGGATGAAGCGCAGCTGCTCCACGTGCAGATGGGTGAACTTACGGTAGCCGGACGGGCTGCGCTCCGGCTCGATCAGCCCCTCGCCCTCGAGGAAGCGGATCTTGGAGATCGTCACATCGGGGAACTCGCCCTGAAGGAGCGCGAGCACTTCCCCGATGCTCATGTGAGAGCGCGCCGCCTGGGAGGTCATTTGACCTCCCGGGAAGGCGCGTCCACGAGTCGCTCTCTCCGCTCGCTCATACGCCGGCGTTGGCCCGCATCAGGAAGACGAGGCGGAACTTGCCGATCTGCACCTCGTCTCCGGAGTGCAGGGGAACCTCCTCGATGCGCTCCCTGTTGACGTAGGTGCCGTTGAGGCTGCCCACGTCGCGCACGGAGAACTGGCCGCCGGGGTGGCGGTAGAACTCCACGTGGCGGCGGGAGACCGTGATGTCGTCGAGGAAGATGTCACTCTCCGGATGGCGCCCGGTCGTGGTGAGATTTTTGTCCAGCCGGAAACGGCTCCCCTGGTTGGGGCCTCTGGTCACCGTGAGCAGCGCCGTGCCGGGCGGCAGCTGCTCGACCAGAGCCCGCTCCGCCAGGAGCATGTCGCCTGCCTCAGCCTCGTATGCCTCGATTCCCGCGATGGAGATCGTCGACGTGGTGTCCCCGGAGACCTCGGGTCTGGTCAGCGGTGACCCACAGCGGGAACAGAAACGGGCATCCTCGGGGTTGGCGTGCCCGCACTGCGTGCAGTAGACGCTCGGCATCGATCGGCTCGGCCTCCTACCGCGAAGACGCGGCGACGGTGCTCAAAGACGCGCCTCGCTTCGCTTTTTCAAGTTTGCGAATGCCGCAACATACGCTGATCAGCGGCAAAGGTCAAGGCGGGGCACTGGACTGTGGTTTGGACGCAGACAAAGTTACCGCCGCTTCCGCCCCGTGGTCCATGCCGCCGCGCGTTTCTACATTACGATCTTGCGGCACTGTCTGGGCACGTCAAGTGCAAAGGCTTTTTCGTCACTCTCCGCGACCATTGTTCACATGGCGGCCTGCTCCACGATGCGGGCCCACCGTTCAAGCAGAGCCTGGGCGCCGTCCATGTCGCCCGCCTCGGCCCACAGGTCGGTCACCGGCTCGGTGGCGGCGGGCAGCACGAGCACCCAGCTCCCGTCGTCGTGGGCCACCCGCACGCCGTCGGTGGTGTCGATGCGGTGGCCCTCGTGCTCCGCCTCCGCCGCCTCGATGACCGAGCGCATCACGGCGCCCTTGGCCGCCCACGGCGTGGGGACGGTGCGCTTGAGCATCTTCACCTCGGGGATCCTGGCGTCGATCTGGCTGAGCGACAGCCGGGTGCGGGCCACCAGCCCGAGCAGGCGCATGAACGAGGCCAGCCCGTCGATGGCGGCGCTGAACTCCGGCACGACGAAGCCGCCGCGCCCGTCCGCCGCGAAGATCATGTCGCGGCCGGCGGCGGCCGAGGTGAGGGCGTCGAGCGCGGTGGAGGTCCACTGCACCTGCACGCCGTGGAAGCGGCAGACCTGCTCGGCGACCCGGGTCGTGGTGACCGGCAGGGCCACCTGGCCGCCCCTGCGCTCGGCGGCGACCAGGTCGAGCACGACGAGCAGGGAGCGTTCGTCGTTGATGAGCTGGCCCATCTCGTCCACCAGGGCGATCCGCTCGCCGACCGGGTCGAACCGGACCCCGAACGCCGCCCGCGACGAGCTGACCAGCTCCGACAGTCGCTGCAGGTCGCGGCGGCGCTCGGCGAGCGTCTCGGTGGGCGAGACGTCGTCGAGGCGGGCGTTGACGGTGAGCACCTCGACCCCGACGCGGCCGAGCAGCGTGGGCAGCACCAGCGAGGAGGTGCCGCCCGCGCAGTCCACGACGACCTTCATGTCCCTGACGTCGCCCACGTCCACGTGGCGCAGGAGCTCCTGGGTGTAGTCCTCCACGGCTCTGGCCGGATAGGTCAGCTCGGCGATCTCGCCCGGGAACGCCCGGCGGAACTCCTGCCGGGAGAAGACCCGCTCCAGCTTGCGCTGCGCGGCCGGGGGCAGGTCGGCGCCGCGGCCGTCCATGATCACGATGTCCACGCTCTGCGGGTCGCCCGGGGTGGTGCGCAGCGTGATGCCGCCGGCGGCCGACTCGCGGGCGGTGTGGAAGCGGGTGACGGGCAGCGGGGCGGCCTCCAGGTCCAGGACGTTGATCGCGCCCGCGGTGAGCGCGCCGATGACCGCCCGCTTGAGCGCCCTGGCGGCCAGGGAGCAGTCGCGGGAGGTGACGACGTACTCGCCCTTCTTCAAGGTGGTGGCGTACGCGCTGGCCAGCCGGACGCACAGCTCGGCGGTGATCTCGACGTTGACCAGGCCGCTGACGCCTCGGGGGCCGAACAGGTTGCGCTGGCCGCGCGACTCCCAGATGACGCTGGTGTTGACGACCGCGCCGGCCTCGATGGTCTTGAACGGGTAGACCCTGACGCCGCTGGAGACGTACGCCTCGGGCTCGATGACGCACTCGTCGCCGATGACGGCGTTCTCCTCGATGCGGGCGCCGGTCATGACGTCGGTGCTCTTGCCGATGACGCAGCCGCGCAGGTGGGCGCCGGGGCCGAGGTAGACGTTGTCGTGGACGACCGCGCGGTGCAGGAAGGCGCCCTCGCGGACGACGGCGTTGTTGCCGAGCACGGTGTATTCGCGCAGCTCGGCGCCCGCCTCGACCTTGGCGTAGTCGCCGATGAGCAGCGGGCCCTTGAGCACGGCGTCGGGGTCGACCGAGGCCGAGTCGGCGACCCAGACGCCCGGAGAGAGCTCGAATCCGCCGATCTCCAGGTTGACCCTGCCGGACAGGGCGTCGGCCTGGGCCTTGAGGTAGCTGTCGTGGGTGCCGACGTCCTCCCAGTAGCCGTCGGCCACGTAGCCGTAGATCGCGGCGCCGCGGTCGAGGAGGGCGGGGAAGACGTCGGCGGACCAGTCGACGGGCTCGCCCGCGGCGACGGCGTCGAGGACCTCGGGCTCCATGATGTAGATGCCGGTGTTGACGGTGTCGGAGAAGACCTGGCCCCAGGTGGGCTTCTCGAGGAACCGCTGAACGCGGCCCCCGTCGTCGACGATGATGATCCCGAACTCGAGGGGGTTCGGCACCCGCTTCAGACCGATTGTCACAAGTGCCGAATTTTCACGATGAAACCGGATCATGTCGGTTAAATCGATATCTGTCAGGGCGTCTCCGGAGATCACCAGGAAACGGTCGTCGCGGAGGCGGTCCTCGGCGTTCTTGACGCTGCCCGCCGTGCCGAGCGGCAGGTCTTCGGTGGCGTACTGGAGGCTCATGCCCAGTTCGTCGCCGTCGCCGAAGTAGTTGCGCACGAGCGCCGCCAGGAACTGGAGCGTGACCACCGTCTCGGTGATGCCGTGGCGCTTCAGCAGGCGCAGCACGTGCTCCATGATCGGGCGGTTGACCACGGGCAGCAGGGGCTTGGGTTGGTTGGCTGTCATGGGACGCAGCCGAGTTCCCTCTCCGCCTGCCATGACGACCGCCTTCACCCGATCACTCCTTTTTGGCCGAGGTTACGAGTTGGCGCACCTGTACCACATACAGCACACCTGCCCACCAGTACAGGCCTGTTCCCCAGAGCGCGAATGCCCACCCGACAATTCGTGCTATTTCGGCATACCACCCCGTATGGGAGGCAAGGAAGAGGAGCGGGAAGGCGTACATGAGGTTGAACATGGCTGCCTTGCCCAGGTAATGCACCTGGAGTGCCTTGTATCCGTGTTTGCGAAGTACGGGGAAGAAACAGGCGACGAAGAGTTCGCGTCCGAGGATGACCGCCACCAGCCACCACGGGATGACGTCGCGGAGCAGCAGACCGGCGATGGTGGCGAAGACGTAGAGCTTGTCGGCCGCAGGGTCGATCAGCCGGCCGAGCCTGCTGGTCTGGTTGAAGGCGCGAGCGATCTTCCCGTCGAGCCAGTCCGTGAAACCGGCCACCGCCAGGATCGCGATGGCCCACCCGTCCGCCTTGGGCCCGAGAACCAGCCAGAGGAACACGGGGACGCCGAGGAGTCGCAGGAAGCTCAGCAGGTTGGGAACCGTCCAGATCCGGTCCTCGGCGGAAGTTTCGCTCACGAGCAGACCCTACTGCGTGGAACTCCAACACAGCGGCCCCGCCGGTGGCGCTCGGGTTACCGCCGGCCCCACCCGCACCGGCCGCCTCCTCGCACCCACCCCGACGCCCTGCCCACCCCAGGACACTGGGCACAGGGCACAGGGCACTTCGACCGCCTCCCACCCTCGCGCGCGCCCCCTCCCGAGTAGGCGGCCTCTCTGGCGTAGGCGGCCCCTCCCCCGTAGCGGCCCCTCCCCCGTAGGAGGCGCGGGCCCCGCGAGCAGGGGTGCGTCCTGGGGCCGGGGCGCATCCTGGCGCGACCGTTGCAGAGCGCGGACGCCCCAGGTGGAGGGCGGGCGTCCCAGGTGCGGGGCGGGTGCCTCGGGGTGCGGGTGGCGCCTCCCGGCGCGCGTCGGGCGGGCCTTCGCGCACGACGGCCAGGCATCGCCCGTGGGGGTCGCCCACCATGGACCGGCGCCCCCGGTGCGGCTGACCCGGCGCGGACCGGCGTCTCCCGTGCGGCTCACCCACTGCGCAGGCCCGTCGGGGGCGAGCCGCCGACCTGGCAGCCGGGCTCAGCGCTCTGGCGGAGGGCCGGTCAGGTGCGGAGGAAGGCGTGGGTGCGGCCCACTTCGGCGAAGCCGAGCTTGGCGTAGAAGTCCTTCGGCCAGTCGGCCGCGTCGGCTACCAGGAAGATCAGCCCGGCCGCCGCCGCCTGCGCGAGCAGCGTGGTCATCAAGGCACGCGCATGCCCCTTCCCCCGATGCTCCGCGCCGGTGAAGACGCTCTCGATCTGGGCGACGCCCGCGTGCTCGTACAGGTCGGCCCTGGCCGCGATCTCCCCGTCCGGGGCGCGCACCCCCCAGAAGCTCACCGCGTCGGCCCCGCGCAGCCGCCCTTCCACGCGGCGGGCGAGCCCGTCGATCACCTCGTCCGGCGCCTGCGGCAGCGTGTGGCGCCAGTCGCGCCGCAGCACGGGCAGCAGCTCGGAGAAGGAGAGCCGTTCAGCCACCACGGGGGCGGACGGGGCCGGGCCGCGGAAGGCCATGATCAGGTTGGTCTCGTGCTCGTAGCCCGCGGCGACGAACGTGGGCGCGAGCGCCGCCCCGAGCCGGTCGTCGTCCACGCACACCAACCGGTGCCCCCGCGCCGCGAGCACCTCGTCAGCCGCCCGCAGCAGCCGCTCCGCCGCCTCCCGGGCCTCCCCGTACGTCTCCGGGACCGGCCCGGCGCCGACGATGAGCTTGTTGTCGTCGTGCGAGCCGGGATAGCGGTCGTCCAGCACCGCGAACCCGCCCGGGACGGCCGCCTCCCGCGGCGCCCTGCGGCGGGCGAAGGCGTGCTGGAAGGCCACCGCGCGAGCCAGGTCCCCAGCGGCGGCGTCCAGGTCGGGGGCGAGCTCAGCCGACGTGGCGCACCGCCTCGACGAACGCCCGGATGAGCGCCGAGTCCTTCACCCCGGGCGAGGTCTCCAGGCCGCTGGAGACGTCGACGCCCCACGGGTCGGCGGCCGCGATCGCCTCCGTCACGTTCGACGGGCTGAGCCCGCCGGCCAGCAGCCACTGGCCGGACGGGCGGCCGCGCACGGCCGCCCAGTCCCACGGCTGCCCGGAGCCGGCGTGGGGCGCGTCCACGAGGAGCAGGTCCTCGTCGTAGGCCCCGCAGCGCAGGTCGGCCTCCGCGTCGACGGCCCTGATCAGCCGCAGGCCGAGGTCCTTGAGCGCGATGAAGTCGTCGTGCGGGTGCCTGCCGTGCAGCTGGATGGCCCGCACGCCGGACTCCAGCACCGCCGCGCGCACCGTGTCCGGGTCCTCACCGCGGAACACCCCGACGGTCAGCACATGGCCGGGCACCAGCGCGGCCAGCTCCGCCGCCCGCTCGGGCGCGATCCTGCGGGGACTCCGGGTCATGACGAACCCGATCGCGTCCGCGCCCGCCTCGACGGCGGTGGCCACGTGCTCGGGCTCGCTCAACCCGCAGATCTTCACATACACCACACCCCCGACCTTAGCGGCGGCGGGGGCCATCGGTGACCATGCCAGGGCGGGCGTACCGGACGGGGGCGAGGTCACGCGCGCGGCGGGCGTACCGGACGGAAGGAGGCGTCCACGAGGCCGGTGCGGTGGGCCACGACGGCGGCCTGAATGCGGTTGCGCAGCCCCAGCTTCTCCATGGCCGCCGCGATGTGCGTCTTGACCGTCGTCACTCCCACGTGCAGCTCCTCCGCGATCTCCGCGTTGGACAGCCCGGTGCCGACCAGGGCAAGCACCTCCAACTCGCGTTCGGTCAGCCCGGCGGGCCGGGGCGGGGCGGCCTGCTCCTCGGCGGCCAGGAACCGCTCCACGACCCGCCGCAGCACCGACGGCGCCAGGAGCTGCTCCCCCGCCGCGGCCCGGCGCACGGCGTCCACCATGCGCTCCGGTTCGTCGTCCTTGACCAGGAATCCGACCGCCCCGGCCCGCAGCGCCGCGTACACGTTGGCGTCCTCCGCGAACGTCGTCAGCACGACGATCCGGGTCCCGGGCCGGGCGGCGAGCACGCGTTTGATGGCCTCCAGCCCGTCCACCCGGGGCATGCGCAGGTCCATGAGGATCACGTCGGGCAGGTGGCGCTCGGCCAGGCGGACCGCCTCGGCCCCGTCCACGGCCTCCCCCACGACCTCCATGTCGCCCGTGGCCTGCAGCAGCATCCGTACGCCCGCCCGTACGAGCGCCTGGTCGTCGGCCACCAGCACGCGGATCACGCGGCGTTCCTGGCCGGGAGGCTGGCGGACAGGAGCCAGCCGCCCTCGCCGTCGGGCCCGGCGGTGAGGGTGCCGCCGAGGGTGCGGACGCGTTCGCGCATGCCGGCCAGGCCGCGCCCGGACGAGGGCAGGCGTTCGACGACGGTGGGCGGGCGGCCGTTGCTGATCCGTACGGACAGCCCCTCCGCCGAGGGGGTGACGGTGACCCGGACCCGGGTGCCGGGGCCGGCGTGTTTGAGCACGTTCGTGAGTCCTTCCTGGACGATGCGGGCGGCGGAGGCCCGGGCGATGAGGGGCGCCTGGTCGGTGGCGGGGTCGAGGTCGAGGTCCACGACGAGGCCGGCGGCGGCCATGCGCTCGGCGGACTCGCGGACCACGTCGGCGGGGTTGGCCAGCAGGTCGGGCTGGCGTTCGGGGTCGCGCAGCAGGTCGAGCAGGTCGCGCAGGTCCTGCAGCACCTGGTGCCCCGTCTCGCGGATGTCGGTGAGCGCGTCGGCGACGGGCCCGTCAGGGGCGGTGTAGCGGGCGGCGCTGGCCCGCAGGACCATGGCGCCCACGTGATGGGCCACGATGTCGTGCACGTCGCGGGCGATGCGCTCGCGTTCGGCGAGCTGGTCGGCGCGCACCTGGGCGACGGCCGCGCGGGCCGCCTCCTCGGCGCGCAGCCGCTCGGCGGCCGCCGCGGACTGCCGCATGCCGAGGTAGCGGCCGATCGCGATCGGCGTGGCCACCAGCGTCATGAGGATCCCGACGCGGAACGGCGTGGTCTCGGTCTCCTGGCCGACGACGGCGATCGCGGTCAGCATGCAGCCGGTGGCGTACGCGACGATCGTCCACGCCCAGGAGGTCACCCGCATGGCGAACACGCCGATCGCGATGAGCGTGAGGATCACGCAGGTGTTGACGACCTGGGTCAGGTAGGTGTCGGCGGAGACGAGCAGCGCGCCCTGCAGCAGGAACACCGCCCCGGGCAGCCGTCTGGCGATGCCCAGCGACAGGCCGCCGACCACGGCGAGCAGGCCGACCACCCAGACGGGCTGGCTGCCCGAGTGCCAGGAGGTCCACGTGCTGAGCACGGTGATCGCCACCCCGCCGGCCGCCAGCAGCGCGTCAGGGGTGACGTCCCGTTCCTCCAGCGGCCCCGCCGAGCCGCGCAGGTACGCCCCGAGGACGGCCGGGAAGATCGCCAGGAAGACCGCGTACACCCAGGTGTTCGTGACGACCGGGATGCCGGGGTCGACGATGTTCAACGCGGTCGCGATGATCCCGGCGGCCACGGCGACCACGGTGGCCCGCCAGCCGGAGCGGTATCCCACGACGCCGAGCGCCACGCAGACGAGGATCTGCGCCGTGTTGGACGTGAACGACTCCAGCTGGTCGGTCACCACCAGGAGCCCGGCCAGGTAGAGCGCGACGGACACCGGGCGGTGCCGGACGAGCCCCATGGGCAGGCCCACCAGCAGCGCCATGGGGATGTTCATCGCGGCGGGCAGGTATCTGGTGTCGCCCACGTGCGCCGTCGTCAACAGGTCCAGGCCCACACCCGAGACCGCCAGCAGGACATCCAGCGGCACACCACGCCAACGCATGGACCCACGGTATCCGCCGGCCTTCTCGGCGGAAGTCCTCCTCACGGAGGACCCCCGCCTCCTCCAAGTGGCCGGAGGTCCGTCCGGAGGGCGGAGCGGCCACCCGGGATCTTGCCTTAGGTTCGGGACATGCCCAACGACACCGCACTTTTTCTCGGCCAGTTCCTCCGGGCGCCGACCACGATCGGAGCGGTAGCGCCCAGCTCGCGGCGCCTGGCCTCGGCCGTCTGCGCCCCGATCCCCGAGCGCGGCGAGCCGACGGTGGTCGAGCTCGGCCCCGGCACGGGTCCGTTCACGGAGGAGATCCAGCAGCGGCTGGGCGGGCGTGGCCACCACCTGGCGGTGGAGGTCAACGAACCCATGGCGCGGCTCCTGGCGGCCCGGTTCCCGGCGGTGGACGTGGTGAACGCCGATGCGGCGCAGCTGGGCGAGCTGCTGGCCGAGCGCGGGTTGCAGCAGGCGGACGTGGTGGTGAGCGGGTTGCCGTGGGCGGCCTTCCCCGAGGAGTTGCAGCATGCGCTGCTGAGTGCGGTGACGTCGGTGATGAGCCCGGGGGCGGCGTTCACGACGTTCTCCTATATTCACGCCATCCCGCTGAGCTCGGCCCGCCGGTTCCGGGCGCTGCTGGCCTCGCGGTTCGAGGAGGTCGTGCCGGGGCGTACGGTGTGGCGCAACACTCCTCCCGCCTTCGTGTTCCACGCGCGCCGGCCCCGCCCGTAAACGGGCCCGTAAAAGTGTCGTAAAGAATGCGGCGGGAGCGGCCGTGGTGCGCGCAGGCCGGGGTGAGCCTCTGCCTCGTCCCCGGAGCAACGTTCTCGGCCTCGGTGAACTGGCCCTCGACATCCGCGCGGCTACCAGGCCGCCCCGTCCACCTCCCGCTACCCGAGTGCGGGGGAAGCACACCCGCAGGTCAGCCGAACGACGGCGGCCGCTTCTCCCGCACCGCGCGCACGCCCTCGACCACGTCGGGGCCGGTGAAGCCGAGGAACTCCATGGCGAGCGAGGCGTCGAACGAGGGCCCCGCCAGGCGCAGCCAGTTGTTGAGCGAGTATTTGGTCAGCCTGATCGCCTCCTGGGCGCCGGAGGCGAGCCTGACCGCGATCTCCATGGCCTTGTCGTGCACCTGGTCGTCGTCCACGCACAGGCTGACCAGCCCCATCCGCTCGGCCTGCTCGCCCGTGACGGGCTCGCAGAGCAGCAGATGGTATTTCGCCTTGGCCAGCCCGCACAGCAGCGGCCACACGATCGCCGCGTGGTCGCCGGCCGCGACGCCGAGCCGGGTGTGCCCGTCGATGATCCGCGCCGTACGGCCCGCGACGGAGATGTCGGCCAGCAGGGCCACGGCCAGCCCGGCGCCGACCGCCGGGCCCTGGATCGCCGAGACGATCGGCTTGGAGCAGTTGAGCACGTTGTAGACGATGTCGCGGGCCTCGGCGAACACGCGCAGCCTGGTGGCGTGGTCGCGGGTCATGTCCTCGATCATGGACAGGTCGCCGCCCGCCGAGAACGCCCCGCCCTCTCCCCTGACGACGACGGCCCGGACGCTGTCGTCCCGGTCGGCGTCGCGCCAGATCTCGCCCAGCTCGCGGTGGGCGGTCGCGTCCACGGCGTTGAGCCGGCCCGGCTCGCTGATCGTGACCCGCAGGACGCCGTCGGCCGGGGTGTCGATCTTGAGCTTGTCGTACGTCACCAGGACTCCCGCAGCCGCTCCGCGACATAGTCGCGGGCCTCCAGGGCCTGGTCGAACAGGCCGGGCAGGCCGAAGAAGCCGTGCACGGCACCGTCCCACCTGCGGCTGTGCGCGGGCACGCCCGCCTCGGCCAGGCGCCGGGCGTACTGCTCGCCCTCGTCTCTCAGCACGTCGTACTCGGCCGTCACCACGGTCGCGGGCGCCAGGCCGGCGACGTCGGGCAGCCGCAGCGGGGACAGCCCCGGGTCGGCGGGATCGGCGTCTCCTGCGTACTGCCGGGCGAACCAGGCCATCTCGGCGGCCGTCAGCGCGTAGCCCTTGGCGTGCTCGTGGTAGCTGGGCGTGTCCATGGCCAGGTCGAGCACCGGGCAGAGGAGCGCCTGGTGCGTGAGGCCCAGCCCGGCGTCGCGGGCCTGCCAGGCGGCGACGGCGGCCAGGTGGCCGCCCGCGCCCTCGCCGACGACCGCGACGCCGCCGTTGCCCTGGTAGAAGGCGGGCCGGGCGAACAGGTCGCGCACCACGGTCCACGCGTCGTCGGCGGCGGCCGGGAACGGGTGCTCCGGGGCGAGCCGGTAGTCCACGGACACCACGACCGCGCCCGTGCGGATCGCCAGGTCGCGGCAGAGCCGGTCGCTGCGCTTGACGCCGCCGTAGACCCAGCCGCCACCGTGGAAGAAGACCGCGACGGGCAGCGCGCCGTCGCCGGGGTCGGCGCGGTAGATCCTGATGGGCACGCCCTCGGCCTGCTCGTCGCGGACGAACGGGAGCTTGGTGAGCGGGCCGCGGTGGATCGCCAACCGGTCGGGCTGCGCGCGGGTCTCCTGGATCTCTGCCGGGCCGAACGCGTCGAAGTCGGTGACCGCGTCCGGCACGTATCGGGCGAGATAATCCCGCGCCTGAGGGTGCAGCGGCATGATCGCAGCCTAGCGGGCCGCCTCGATGAACGCATCGAAGATCCGCGCATCTCCGTCACGCTCCGGATGCCATTGGACACCCACACCGAACCTGTGCCCCTGCAACTCGATCCCCTCGACGATCTGGTCCTCGGCCCAGGCCACGGCCAGCAGGCCGCTGCCGAGGCGGCGTACGGACTGGTGGTGGGGGGCGGTGACCTCGATCCGGTCCCCCACGGCCTTGCCGAGCTTGCTGGAGACGCTGACCTGGATGGTGTGGGTGCCCGGCTCGCCGTGCCGGTCGTTGTCGAGCACCTCGGGCAGCCAGGGGATCAGCGTGCCGCCCTGGGCGACGTTGAGCACGTGCATGCCCCTGGCGATGGCCAGGATCGGCACGTCGGCCCGTACGGCGGCCCTGGCCAGGGCCAGCTCGAACCGGTCGCGGTGCTGCTGCGGCTCGGCCACCCGCTCGTCGGGCTCGCCGCCGTAGGCGCCCGCGCCCAGCTCCACGCCTCCGGCCAGGACGATGCCCTGCAGGCCGCTGACGTAGTCCTCGATGGCGGGGGTGCCGATCGGCGGGAGCACCACGGGAGCGCCCCCGGCCCGCCCGACCGCCCTGGCGTAGGAGGGAGGCGACAGTACGGCCTCGCGTACGTAGTCGCTCCAGCGGGCGGCCTCGAAGTAGGCGGTGATACCGATCAGCGGTCGGGACATGCGATCTCCAGGGGGCAAGGTGGAGTCCGTGCCGCCATCAGCCTGTCAAGATGACGGCCGCACGCCCCATCATGGCGCAAGGTCTTTCCGATATGTCAGGTCTCCCAAAGATCTACCACTTCTGTCCGCACTCGGCGCCACGCACCCCCTCCGTTGAGGCCCCCACACCCTCCTTTCGGACCCCTCGGGCGTTATCCCTTGGGCGCGGGGCTTCACGGGGCGGGCAACGCGCGGTGCGCAGGCCCGCGCGCTCCCGGCCCCAGAGGACGCCCACCCTCGCGCAGGGGGCAGCGCCGGTGCGGTACCCGGGAGCGGCACGGGGCAAGGCCGCACGGGGCGAGCCGGGGCGGCGCTGAGCGGCACCACACGGCCCTGAGCGGCACGGCGCGGCGTTGCGCGACCGGGGGGCGGTCCGGTGGCGGGGCAGCGCGATCCGAGAGCCGGGCGGGGCGATCGGAGGGGCGGGTGGTGCGGTGGGCGGGCTGTGGGCGAGGGCAAGTCGGTGGACCGCTGGGCGGTCCCGGGCGGGCAGCCCCCAGCAGCGCGGTTGGCGAGTCGGTGGGCTGCTGGAGCGGTCCAGGCGGGCGGCCCCTGCACTGAGTGGGGCCTCAGGGTGGGCGGTGGGGCCAGCCTGGGGGTGGCCCCGGCTTGGGGGGTGGGGTCTAGGTGAGGGTGGGGGTTACGTAGATCTCGGCGCCCGGTGGGAGGGCGCAGTCGAGGTCGCCGAGTCCTCGGGCGTTCTCGCCGCACACGATCATGTTGATGTGCCGCCGGATCAGCCCGTACTCGTCGCGCAGCCGCTCCTCCAGCAGCGGATGCGTACGCCGGAGCGTGTCGAGCGCCGCTCCCAGGGTGGGCGGCGAGTCGCGGTCGGAGGCCACGGCGAAGACCTTGACCTCCGACCGCCCGCTCACCCATCGCCGCAGCATGCCCGGGAGCACGAAGACCACCATCGTGACCATCGGCTACAGCACCGCCGCACGCACGGTGAGGACGTCGGGCAGGTGGCGGGCGACCCGCGACCAGGTCTCGCCGCCGTCGCGCGAGCCGTGGACCTCGCCGTCGCGCGTGCCGAAGAAGATCCCCGCCTCCGAGGCCGTCAGCGCGTCGCGCAGCACGGCCGCGTGCACGGGCTCCTCGGGCAGGCCCGAGCCGAACGGCTGCCACGTGCCGCCCGCGTCGTCGCTGCGGAAGACGCGATAGCGGTGGCCGACCGGGGTGCGGTCGACGTCGGCCGTCAGCGGCAGCACGAAGACCGTGTCGGGCCGCGAGGGGTGCACCGCGATCGGGAAGCCGAAGTCGGAGGGCAGCGTGGCGCCGATGTCGTGCCAGACCCCGCCGAAGTCGTCGCTGCGGTAGACGCCGAAGTGGTGCTGAAGGTAGAGGCGCTCGGGCCGGGAGGGATGCATGGCGACCTTGTGCACGCACTGCCCGAACTCCGGATATTGCGCCCCCTCGGGCAGGAACGGGGCCCGGATGTCGCGGTTGGCGGCCTCCCAGGACAGCCCGCCGTCGAAGGAGCGGTAGAAGCCGCCGGTGGAGATCGCGACGCCCATGCTCCGCGGGTCGGCCGGGTGCAGGACGATGGTGTGCAGGCACAGGCCGCCGCCGCCCGGCTGCCACTGCGACCGGTGCGGGTGCTCCCACAGGCCCTCGACGAGCCGGTAGGTGACGCCGCCGTCCTCCGAGCGGAACAGCGCGCCCGGCTCGACGCCGGCCCACACCACGCCGGGCTCGGACGGCGAGGGCGCGAGCTGCCACACCCTGGTCAGGGTCGCCTCGGTCTTGTCGGGGAAGGCGATGGGCGGCTGCTCCGCCTCCTTCCACGTCTTCCCGAGGTCATCCGAATACATGACGGACGGACCGAAATGACCGTATTCGATGCCCGCGAGGAGCCGGGGCGAGGGGCCTCGCGTGTCGATCGCCACGGCGGACACCCCGACCGTCGAGAACTGGATCGGCTCGACGTCGAACGGGCCGCCGCCGGTGGAGCGGGCGAGGAAGAGGCCCTTGCGGGTGCCGATCGCGAGCAGCGTGTCACTCATGGCAAGCTCCCTTGTTGGTCTGCGGCCATCGTGCCACGCAGGGGCGACAGTCTCAGAGGACTGGGAGTTTTCCGTCCACGAAACCGCATTACCCGGGAGGTAATCGTGACGCTTCCCTCCAGCCGCTACTGTGCCGGACATGGGAGCAGTGGCCGTAAATGAAGAGACATTTGGTGAGCTGTTGCGTTCGTGGCGGCAGCGGCGGCGGGTGAGCCAGCTGGACCTGGCCATCGAGGCCGACGTTTCGGCCCGCCATATCAGTTTCATGGAGACCGGGCGCGCCCGGCCGAGCCGCGAGATGGTGATGAAACTGGCCGAGGAGCTGGGAGTGCCGCTGCGGCACCGCAACAGGCTGCTGGTGTCCGCCGGGTTCGCTCCCGTCTACCCGGAACGCGAGGTCCGCGCCCCGGAGATGGAGGTCGTACGCCAGGCGCTGGACAAGATCCTGGCCGGGCACGAGCCGTACCCGGCGGTCGTGGTGGACGCGGTGTGGAACCTGGTGGCGGCCAACTCGGCGGCCGCGATGTTCATGGACGGGGTGCCCGCCGAGCTGCTGGAGGCGCCGATCAACGTGATGCGGCTCTCGCTGCACCCCGACGCGATGGGCGGCCGGCTGCTGAACCTGGCCGAGGTCCGGGCGCACCTGCTGTACCAGCTACGCCGGCAGGCCGAGGGCTCGGGCGACGGGCGGCTGGCCGAGCTGCACGACGAGCTGAGCTCCTACACCTACCCGGGGGTGGACCTGAACGTGGCGCACGTGCCGGGCCCCGCCGACATCCTGGTGCCGCTGCGGATCGCGGCCGGTGACCGGGTGCTGTCGATGTTCACGACGATCGCGACGTTCGGGACGCCGGTGGACGTGACGGTCTCCGAGCTGGCCATCGAGACGTTCTGGCCGAACGACGAGGAGACCGCCGCCGCGTTCCACCAGGGCCTGCTGGGTTAGCGGGCGGGGGCGGGCGGGCCGGGCACCTCCTCGCCGGCGGCGACGGGCGCCTCGATGGCGATCGTGGGACGGCCGCCGCCGATGATCGGCAGCCCGCCCGTGACGGTGTAGGTCCGCATGTCCAGCCCCGCGCCCGCCGGAGCCCCGGCGGCGGTGAAGGCCACGTACGCGTTGCCGCCGGGCACGACCGAGGTGGAGAGGTAGTCGCCCACCATGCGGCCCTGCGCGGAGTCGGCTAGCCAGTCGAGCTCCATCGGCCCGTACAGCTCGACGGGGGCGGACCAGGTCGCGCCGCCGTTGGCGGAGGAGGTGTAGCCGACCGTGAGGCGGCAGGTGGCGGCCGCGCAGCCGGCGGCCGGGTAGCGGTAGTAGGTCAGCGCCAGCCGGGCCGTCTCGCCCGCGCCGGCGGGGTCGACGCCGAGGCCGGGGATGAAGTGGTCGCCGCCGTCGTCGGTGACGCGCAGGACGTGGCTCCACTCCGCGCCGGTGGCCGAGGTGCTCATGACGATGTCGTTGCCGCCGCAGCTGAGCTGGAAGCGGCAGTCGGGCCAGGCGACGTACACGGTGCCGGCCGCGTCCACCTCCGCCGACGGGAGCGGCGCGGCCCGCAGCCCGCCCGCGACCACGTGCCGCTGCACGGTGGATACGAGCACACTGCGGCCCCAGCTCGTGCCGCCGTCGCGGGAGCGCAGGGCGCGGATCTGGCCCGTGTCGCTCAGGTACGGCACGACGAGGGCGCCGTTCGGCCGCACGACCGGCTGCCCGCCGAGCCCGGTCGCGGACGTGCCGGTCTCGGCCCAGGTCAGGCCGCCGTCGGAGGAGCGGGCCACCTTGATCGCGCGGCCCGCGGCGATGTCGTCGAAGACGGCGTAGCAGCGGCCGTTGTACGGGCTGCGGGAGCCGTTGTCGCAGACGATCCAGCTCTTGTCCAGGTCGCCGCCGCCCGCGACGGCGATCGTGACGGGGCCTCCCAGGTCAGGCCGCCGTCGGCGGAGCGGCTGGTGAGTACCGCCGCCCCGGTGACCCCGCCCTGGTCGGTGAGCGCCAGCGAGGAGATCAGCCAGACGCCGTGCCGGGCGTCGTAGGCCACCGACGGGTCGCTCACCCGCTGGTAGGACCCGCCGCCGGACACGGTGATGCCCGGCAGCGCGCCCTTCGTCCACGTGGCGCCGCCGTCGGACGAGGTCGCGAAGGCGATGCCGGACGCCCCGCCGTCGAAGAACCGGCCCACCTGGTGGGTGGTCACGATCGTCGTGCCCGCCTGGAAGGTGTCCGGCCCGGCCTGGGTGCCGGGCTGGCCGGTGACGTTCGCGTACGTGCCCGTCCCCAGCTCCGTCAGCGGGATGGCCTCCGACGACGCCAGGGCGGGAAGGGGGATCAGGAGGAGCAGTACGGTCAGCAGCCCGCCGATTCGTCGGCGCCTGGCGGGGGATGGCACAGTCCACCTCCACGTTGGCGTGTCATCCTCCACCTCGCACCTTTCGACCCGAAGTGTCAATATCTGTCAGCGTTCGCTATGGACGACGTCCCGGTGGATACGCGACAGGGGCACCCCGTCGATCTGGAGGCGGCGTACGGTCTCGTTGACCATGCCGGGCGGGCCGCACACGTACACGTCGTGCTCCGCCCAGGAGTGGAAGCGCTGCGTGACCTCGGGCAGGTGGCCGCGCATCCCGTCGAACCCGGGCTGGTCCGACACCACGGGCAGCACCCGCAGCCAGGGGAACGACGACTCCATCCTGATCAGGTCGGGCATGTCGTAGAGCTCCCCGGCCGTGCGCGCGCCGAACAGCAGGTGGATGTTGGGCCGCCGGCCCGAGACGATGATGTGCTCGATGATCGCCTTCAGCGGAGCCAGGCCGGTGCCGCCCGCCACGCACAGCACGTCGCGCATGCTGCGCTCGCACGGCGCCATCGTGCCCATCGGGGGGCCCAGCAGGACCGTGTCACCGATCCGGGTGTGCCTGATGAGCGTGGTGGACACCCAGCCGCCGGGGACCGAGCGGACGTGCAGCCTGAGCGTGTTGTCGGCGCGCGGCGCGTTCGCGATGGAGAACGTCCGCCAGACGCGCGGCCAGCGCGCGGTCTGCACGTTGACGTACTGGCCCGGCGTGTACGGCAGCCGCTCGACCGGCCGCAGCGTGAGGACGGCGATGTCGGGGTGGCGCAGCTCGTGGTCGATCACCTCGGCCGGCCACCAGGCGGGCGAGACCCCGGAGTCGGACTCGGCGGACTCGATCATGAGATTGGCGGCCGCCGTGTAGGCGGCTACCCAGGCGGCCTCGATCTCGTTGGTCCAGATCTCGGCGGCGAAGCGGCGGACGGTGGCGAGCAGGGCGTTGCCGACGGCGGTGTAGTGCTCGCCGATCACCCCGTACTTGCGGTGATCCCTCCCCAGCTGGCCCAGGTACGCCGCGAGGCTGTCCGGGCTGTCCAGGCTCCAGACGATCCGGGTCAACGCGCTGAACAGACGGTCCCGCTGAACGTCCATCGCGGGCGGGAACATGCCCCGCAGATGCGGGCTCTCGGTGAACAGCCGGCCGTAGAAGTAGGCCGTCGCCTTGTCGGCCACCGGCTCGATGACGGAGAAACTCTCTTTTACCAGGCGCGGATTCAACGACATTTATCAACCCCACCTTTGGACCGGAATCGGGTTCCGGTCGTGTCGTTCACCTCCCTGACGGCTCCGGGTCTTGAGCGCGCGGCCCCACCCCGGCACAGCCGATGCGCTCAAAATTGAGTCTTACACCACTGATGACGCGTCACAACCGTTTCTCCTCAATACGGTGCGAAGCGAACCATCTGTAGTTACCTCGTTATGCTTCGCAGGCGAATTTCGGACGGAAAACGCGAAAAAAAATCGTATTCACCCGGCGGAGTTCATTCCCGGGGCACCCGCGCGGTGAACGGTGGGCGATCCCTTTCCCGTCCCGGCGCGAGGGGCGTAACATCCGGCCATGGCAGTCCTCCATCCCAGGCGCGTGGCCTGGGAGGGTGCCCGGATCTTCGTCTCCGCGGCGGACACGGACGCCTACTGGTGGCTCAGCGACACGGTCGGCCACCGGCTGGGGGTCGCGTACCAGGCGCGGCTCTGCGAGACGCGGATGCGGCTGCAGGCGGACGCGGACGCGATCCACCAGGAGGCGGGCGCGTGGCGGGCCCGCCTGGACCAGCTCCTCGACACCCGCCGCGCGACCGCGCCGATCCTCACTCAGCTGATCGGCGAGACCAGGTCCCGCCTGCCCTGAGCTGGGTTCAGGGGCAGACCCGCCCGTTGGCCTCGAACGCCGCGTGGGTCAGCGGCATGAGCTCGGCCCACAGCGCCTCCATCTTCTCGGCGACCATCTCGATCTCACGCTGCGGGAACGACGGGAACGTGGAGTCCTCGCGCTTGACCCGGAGCGACAGGAAGTTCATCAAGGCACGGGCGTTGCAGGTGGCGTACATCGAGGAGTAGAGGCCGACCGGCAGCACCGTGCGGGCCACCTCGCGCGCCACCCCGGCCTCGAGCATTTCCAGATAGGCCTGATAGGACTGCCGGTAGCTTTCCTGGGTCGCCTCGGTCACCAGCTTGTGCTGCTCGGCGGTGCCGTCGAGGAACACGTACTTGCCGGGCTTTCCCTCCTGCACCAGCTTCCGATCGGGGCCGGGCACATAGAAAACCGGCGTCAACTTCCGGTACCTGCCGGACTCCTCGTTATAGGAAAAGGTGCGGTGCCGCATGAATTCCCGGAAAACGAAGATCGGCGCCCTGACGTAGAAGGTCATCGAAGAGTGCTCGAACGGCGTGCCGTGCCTGTCGCGCATCAGGAAGTTGATGAGGCCCTTGGAACGCTGGGGATCGGCTTCGATCTCCTCCAGAGAGCTCTCGCCCTTCGTGGAGACGCGCGCGGCCCACAACACGTCGGCGTCCGACGCGGCGGCCTTCACCAGCTCCACGTCCACGTCACTGCGGAACGTGATCTCGTCCTCGGGTTCGACAGTGCCCACAGAGAGCCCCCTGCTCAGGTCGGGTGTTGTGACGGCCCCAGCAAACCAGGTCGGGCCGCTCGGCGCGAGTCGGCGCCCCCGGGGCTCACAGCTCGGCGCGCGTCGGCGCCCCCGGGGCTCACAGCTCGGCGTGCGTCGGCGCCCCGGGGGCTCACAGGCGGTAGACGCGGCGGGCGTTCCCCGAGCCGATCATGTGCGCGATCCTGGCGGCGTCCGCGGCGCTCCACTCCCCCGCCGACAGCCGCGACCCGAGCGCCGCGCCGAGCGCCTGCCGGTAGTAGAGCGCACCCAGGTAGCACGTCTCGGCCACGCCGTGGCAGCCGGAGCTGAACAGCAGCTTGTGGAACGGCGCCAGCTCCAGCAGCTCGTCCACGACCCTGGCAGAGGCGGCGGCGGTGTGCGGCAGCGCCAGCCCGACGTCCACGTAGACGTGCGGGTAGCGGCCGGCGAGGTAGGCGGCCTGGCGATGGTACGGGTAGCAGTGCAGCAGGATGAGCGGCACGCCGACCGGCTGCAGGAGCCTGGCGAACACGCCCAGCCGGCCCGCGTCGGTGCGGTGCAGGTCGAGCCCCGAGCCGCCGAAGCCGGTGTGGAACTGCACCGGCAGCCCCCGCTCCCTGGCCACGTCGATCGCGCTCCAGAGCAGGTGGCGCAGCAGGACCTCGTCCGTCAGCGGCTGTTTCGGGTCCGACAGGCGCCGGTTGGCCGCCGCGATCACCGCGCCCCTGGTGGGCCTGGCCGGGTCGAAGTCGAGGCCGTAGAGCGAGGCGACGACGGTCTTCAGCCCGACCGCCCTGGCGGCCCTGGCGGTCAGCTCGTCGCCGAGGCCGTCCAGGTAGTCCACGGCCAGCGGCGCGTCCTCGGCCACGTCCCGCTCGACCTGCTCGATCCGTACGAGCTCGTCGGCGGCGGCCCCGCCGTGGCGGCCCATCTCGGTGGCCGTCAGCAGGTCGATGTCCCCCGGGCCGATCTCCGCGGGTGCCGTGTCCACCAGGAACGCCACCACCCCGGCCCCGGCCAGCAGCCGCCGGTTGACCTCGGCCGCGCCCAGCTCCTCGCGGCGCGAGACGTAGACGGCCGGCGGGGCGTGCGGCTCCAGGTCGAGCAGCGGCGCGCACCAGCGGCGCACGGCCGCCCCGAGCGGCGTGTCGAAGTGGGTGGTGCCGGGCGGCGCCGGGCACCCGCCCTCGTTGATGAGCAGCTCGAACGCGGCTCTGCTCAGGTCGTCGCGGCGCACCCCGTGACAGTGGTGGTCGACGAGCGGGGCGAGCAGCGCGTCACGCACCGTGCCGGGCAGGTCTACGGGGAGCATGCGGAGACTCTAGGGGAGCTCCGCACGCCCCCGCGGCCGTTTTACCTACGCAATCCGCAGGCGTTATCTGCGGGCGTTATCTGCGGGACAGGCGCAGCACGTTGGCGATGACCTTCGCGCCCGCGCTGCCCTCCTGCGTGAGGATCGACTCGGGGTGGAACTGCACGGCGAAGCGCCGCCGCTCGACGTCCTCGATCGCCATGACGTTGCCGTCGGGCGTGAGCGCGGTCGCGGCGAAGCCGACGACGCCGGGCTGCTTGGCGTGCAGCGAGTGGTAGCGGGCCGCGGTGAACTCGTCGGGCAGCCCCTCCAGCAGCGCGCTGTCGGCGATCCGCGAGACCTGCCCGCGCTTGCCGTGCTCGGGGTAGCCGAGCAGCTCCAGCGTGCCCCCGGCCTGCTCGACCATGGCCTGAAGGCCGAGGCAGACGCCGAACACCGGCAGGTCGCGGGCGTAGATCTGGTCGAGCAGCGCCGCCATGCCGAAGTCGGACGGCCAGCCGGGCCCCGGCGAGAGCACCACCAGGTCGGGCGCGATCTCGTCGACCATGTGGATCGGGAAGCCGTGGCGCAGCGTCACCACGTCGGCGCCTTCCTGGCGGAAGTAGTCGGCCAGCGTGTTGACGAAGGAGTCCTCGTGGTCGACGAGCAGCACCTTCATGCCCTGGCCCGGCTGCGGCCTGGGCTCGGGGACCGGGACGGTGCCGGGCCGGTTGACCGCGGCCAGGGCGCCGAGCAGGGCGCTGGCCTTGAGCTCGGTCTCGCGCTCCTCCGACTCGGGGTCGGAGTCGAACAGCAGCGTCGCCCCGGCCCTGACCGTCGCCACGCCGTTCTTGATCTGGGCGGTACGCAGGGTCAGGCCGGTGTTCATGGAGCCGTCGAAGCCGATGAAGCCGATGGCGCCGCCGTACCACCTGCGGGTGGTGGCCTCGTGGTCCTCGATGAACTGCATGGCCCACGTCTTGGGCGCGCCGGTGACCGTCACGGCCCACATGTGGGTGAGGAACGCGTCGAGCGCGTCGAACTCGGGCCGCAGCCGCCCCTCGATGTGGTCGACCGTGTGGATCAGGCGGGAGTAGAGCTCGATCTGGCGGCGCCCGATGACCTTGACCGTGCCGGGCACGCAGATGCGCGACTTGTCGTTGCGGTCGACGTCGGTGCACATGGTCAGCTCCGACTCCTCCTTGACGCTGGACAGGAGGGTGCGGATGGCCTCGGCGTCCTCGACCGGGTTGCTGCCGCGGGCGATGGTGCCGGAGATGGGGCAGGTCTCGACGCGGTCGCCGCTGACCCGGACGTACATCTCGGGCGAGGCGCCGACCAGGTGCTCGCCCTGGCCGAGGCTGATGATGAACTCGTACGGCGCCGGGTTGCTGTGCCGCAGGCCGCGGTAGAAGGCCGACGGGTCGGTGCAGGAGGCGTGGAAGACCTGCCCGGGCACGACCTCGAACAGGTCGCCGCGCTTGAACTTCTCCTTCGCGGCCGCCACGACCTTGGCGTATTCGCCCCTCTCGGGGTTCTTGGGCAGCTCGCCGGGGGTGACGGGCTCGGCGCTGGCGCCGGTGCGCTCCATGCCGCGGGTGGTGGCGCCGTCGACGGTGAACTCGTAGCGGTATTCGATGCTGGACTCGCGCTGCCGGTCGATCACGATGATGCGGTCGGGCAGCTGGAGGACGAGGTCTCGCTGGTCGTCGGGGCGGACGAGCTCCTGCCTGATGGGCTCGAACTGGAAGGCCAGGTCGTAGCCGAACGCGCCGTACAGGCCGAGGTGCGGGTCGTCGCCCTTGAAGGCGGCGATGACCTCGCGGATCGCGGTGAACACGGTGGGCCGGCGGCTGCGCAGCTCCTCCGGCAGCAGGTCCTCCGACTCTGGGACGTACACCTCGACCCGGTCCGGCGTCGGCTCGGAGACCGGCTTGCCCGCGGCCAGCAGGCAGGAGGCGACGGCGGGCAGCACGACCCTGCCGCGCTCGTTCAGCGCGGTCGCCGAGATGGTGCGGCCCTTGGCGACCAGCTCCAGGCACGGGTCGACGTAGCCGAAGGCCCATCGGCTGTAACGGCCCGGGTAGTCCATGCCCGAGGAGAACGCGCCGCCGCGCCTGTGCCCGAGCGCGGTCACGATCTCTTCGAGGGCGGCCTCGTCCACCTCGCGCGCCTCGCGCTCGACCCCGATGCCCCCGGCGGTGGTATATCCGCTCGTCTCCACTTCCTGCCCCTTTACCACGTCAAATGATCGAGCCCCGGGGGCGGACACGCGAAAGGCCGCCATCCGGGGCGGCCGTCCGTTGAGGAATGCGAAACACGCGCCGCCTAGGAGCGGCGCCACCACTGGAGCTGGGCGTGACTTCGCATGGGAACAGGTTAACCGGCGCACCATGATCGCGCAACGCCGACCCGCCCCCGGTGACGGCCCGAGGGGGCGGGGTGCTCGACTTTAAATACAGAGCTGTACTGTATTCATGTGATCGAGAGGAGACCCGAGATGTCCGAGACCGAGGCGATCACCCTCCCCACCGCGCGCCCGACCCCGTTCGACCCTCCCGCCGACCTGGCCGGGCTGCGCGAGCGCACCCCCATCACCCGCCTGGCCTACCCCGACGGCCACCTGGGCTGGCTGGTCACCAGTCACGCGCTGGTGCGCGAGGTGCTGGCCGACCGCCGCCTCAGCACCCGCTCCGAGCTGCGGCACAGCCCCGTCGAGAGCACGAGCACGGGCCGGCCGAGCCCGCCCGGGATGTTCATCGGGGTGGACCCGCCCGAGCACACCCGCTACCGCAGGCTGCTCACCGGCGAGTTCACCGTGCGCAGGATGCGCCTGCTCACCGAGCGCATCGAGGAGATCACCGAGCACCGGCTGGACCTCATGGAACGGCAGGGCCCGCCCGCCGACCTGGTGGAGGCGTTCGCGGCGCCGGTGCCTGCGGTGGTGATCTGCGAGCTGCTCGGCGTGCCCGACGAGGAGCGGCCGGGCTTCATGACCGAGGCCACCGTGCTGGTGCGCCCGGACGCCGCGCAGGAGCAGAAGATCTCCACGTTCCTGGCGATGCGGGCGCGCATCCGCGACCTGGTCGTGGCCAAGCGGGCCGAGCCCACCGACGACCTGCTCAGCGACCTCACCAGGAGCGACCTCACCGACGAGGAGCTGGCCAACATCGGCTTTCTGCTCCTGGGCTCCGGGCTCGACACCACCGCCAACATGCTCGCCCTGGGCACGTTCGCGCTGCTGCGCCACCCCGGCCAGTTGGCCCTCCTGCGCGACGAACCCGGCCGGGTGGACCAGGTGGTGGAGGAGCTGCTGCGCTATCTCACGATCGTCCCCTTCCTCGTCCGTACGGCGCTGGAGGACGTCGAGCTGGGCGGCGAGCTGGTCAGGGCCGGCGAGACGGTCACGATCTCGGTCCCGGCCGCCAACCGCGACCCGAAACGGTTCCCCGACCCCGACGTGCTCGACCTGCGCCGGGACACCGGCGGGCACGTGAGCTTCGGCCACGGCGTGCACCAGTGCCTGGGCCAGCAGCTGGCCAGGGTGGAGATGCGGGCCGGCTATCCGGCCCTGTTCAGGCGGTTCCCGTCGCTGCGGCCGGCGGTCGAGCCGGAGCAGGTGCCGCTCCGCACCGACATGCTCATCTACGGGGTGCACAGCCTCCCGGTCACCTGGGACGTCCAGGAATGAGCGGCCGGGTCTGCGTCGTCACGGGCGCGTCGTCCGGCATCGGCCGGGCCACCGCGCTGGAGCTGCTGCGCGCCGGCCACACCGTGTACGGCCTGGCGCGCCGCGTGGAGCGGATGGAGGTGATCCGCGAGGCCGGCGGCCACGCGATCGGCGCGGACGTGACCGCGGAGGCCGACCTGGAGCGCGCCGTGCGGACGGTCCTCGACGAGCAGGGGCGCATCGACGTGCTGGTGAACAACGCGGGCACCTCCGTGTACGGCGCCGCCGAGGAGGTGCCGCTGAAGCGGGCGCGGCAGGTGTTCGAGGTCAACCTGTTCGGCCTGGCCCGGCTGACCCAGCTCGTCCTGCCGCACATGCGCGAGCGCCGCTCCGGCACGATCGTCAACATCTCCTCGATCGGCGGCGAGATCGCCCTGCCGCTGGGCGCCTGGTACCACGCCTCCAAGCACGCGCTGGAGGGGTACTCCGACTCGCTCCGGCAGGAGGTCGGGCGGTTCGGGGTGCGGGTGGTGGTGGTGCGGCCCGGGATCATCGCCACCGAGTTCGGCGACGACACGCCGCGCGAACTGCGCGAGATCTCGGGGCACGGCCCGTACGCGGACGTCGCCGAGTGGATGGCGGCCGGGGCCGAGAAGGGATTCGGGCCCGGCAGCAGGGCGTCGGACCCGCGCGTGGTCGGCCGGGCCGTGGCGCGGATCGTGGCCACGCGCGACCCGAAGCCCCGCTACGCCGTCGGCTACCTGGCCGGGCTGATGCTGTGGGTCAATAGACTCCTGCCGGACCGCCTCTACGACAAGATGGTGACCCGCCGCGCATGATGACCACCGACGACCTCGGCACGACCGGCCCGCGAGCAGCGCGTCCCGCCGGACGGCCGCGCAGCCAGGAGGCCGACACGGCCATCCTGGCGGCCGCGCTCGACCTGCTCATCGAGTACGGCGCCCAGCAGACCAGCATCGAGCAGGTCGCCAAGCGGGCCGGCGTGACGAGGGCGACGGTCTACCGCAGGTACACCGACAAGACCGCGCTGCTGGCGCGCACCCTGCAGTGGGCCCTGCACGACTTCGACCCCGCGGTCGCCGGCTGGCGCGACCTCGACCACATGTTCGCCGAATGGGCGCTGCATCTGGCCGATCCGCGCAACCGGATCCTGCTCCGGCGGGTCTTCGGGACGGTCGACGACTATCCGGATCTGCTGCGGACCTACCGGGAGACCAACGGCGGGCGGCGGGAGAGGGTGGTGCGCGACGCGCTGGCCGCGGCCCGCGAGCGCGGCGAGCTCCCGGCGGACCTCGACGTGGACGTGGTGCGGGAGCTGCTGAGCAGCGCGGTCACGGGCCATCTCGCGGGCCATCCCGACGACGAGGGCGCCGAGGAGATCAAGGCGTACTTCCTGGCGATCATGCGGCAGGTCGGTTACCGGCCGTGACGAGGATCGGCGGATAATACGGCGATATTTCCACTGACCAGATTACATTTCAGGCAGTCACGTTACATTTCGCGACACCTCTTGCTTTCCCGACAAGATCTATCCACGCTTCTCGACAGAAGCGTAAAGATCACCTCTTGTCTCGAGGGACTCGAAGGAGAGTCGCGTGCTCAACACCCCCCGCTGGCGTGCGGTCCTGGTCGGGATCGCCGTCACCGCAGGCTTATGCGTCCCGCAGGTCCCGGCGCAGGCCGCGCCGGAGCCTGCGAAGATCGACGCCGCCGTCCAGGCGCAGCTCGACAAGGACGACAAGGCCACTTTCTGGGTCCGGATGAAAGGGGCGGCCGACCTGAGCGGCGCCCGCCGGGCGATCGCCAAGGACACGAAGGCCGAGCTGGTCTTCGAGGCCAAGACCGAGCGGGCCACCGCCTCCCAGGCCGGCCTGCGCAAGCTGCTCGACGCCCGGCACACCGACTACACCCCGTACTGGATCGTCAACGCCGTACGGGTGACCGCCGACGAGAAGCTCGCGGGCGAGATCGCCAAGCTGCCCGACGTCGAGAGCATCCAGCCGGTCCGCACCGTCAAGCTGCCGGACTCCACGCCGGGCAAGACCGAGGCGAAGGTCAAGGTCGCGGACTCGGCGACATCAGAAGTCGCGGTCGAGTGGAACATCGACCGGGTCAACGCCCCGCGCGTCTGGAGCGAGCTGGGCAACCGCGGCGAGGGCATCGTGATCGCCCACATCGACTCCGGCGCCCAGTTCGACCACCCCGAGCTGGTCCAGAGCTACCGGGGCAGGAACCAGGACGGCACGTTCACGCACGACTACAACTGGTTCGACCCGGCGCGCGTCTGCCCGAGCGCCGCGCCGTGCGACAACAACGGCCACGGCACCCACACCATGGGCACGATGGTCGGCGCGAACGGCATCGGCGTCGCGCCCGGCGCCAAGTGGATCGCCGCCAAGGGCTGCGAGGTCAACACCTGCACCGACGCCTCCCTGCTGGCGGCCGGGCAGTGGGTCCTGGCGCCGACCGACCTGAACGGCCAGAACCCGCGCCCCGACCTGGCCCCCGACATCGTCAACAACTCCTGGGGCGGCGACGGTTACGACCCCTGGTACAAGGAGACCGTCGAGGCGTGGGTCGCGGCCGGGATCTTCCCGGCGTTCGCCAACGGCAACGAGGGCCCGGCCTGCCGCACCAGCGGCTCGCCCGGCCAGTACGTGGAGAGCTACAGCGCCGGCGGCTTCGACATCAACAACGCGCTGTACACCCGCTCCAGCAAGGGCGAGGGCGAGAACGGCGAGATCAAGCCGAACATCGCGGCCCCGGCCGTCAACGTGCGCTCCTCGACCCCGGGCAACACCTACGAAAGCTTCACCGGCACCTCGATGGCCTCGCCGCACGTGGCGGCCACGGTCGCGCTGATCTGGTCGGGCTCGCCCGGCCTGCAGGGCAAGGTGGCGGCCACCCGGCCGCTGCTCGACAGCACCGCCGTCGACGTCAGCGACACCAGCTGCGGCGGCACCGCGGCCGACAACAACGTCTGGGGCGAGGGCCGGCTCGACACGTACGCCGCCGTTCAGGCCGCGCCGCACGAGGACCTCGGCGACCTGCGCGGCACCGTCATCTCCGACGGCGCGCCCGTGGCCGGCGTGA
Source organism: Nonomuraea sp. NPDC005650 (assembly GCF_040605375.1). NCBI lineage: Bacteria > Bacillati > Actinomycetota > Actinomycetes > Streptosporangiales > Streptosporangiaceae > Nonomuraea > Nonomuraea sp. NPDC005650. The sequence continues at coordinate 41,226 of NZ_JBEXCR010000008.1, read as the reverse complement.
CGGTCACGCTCTCGGGGCCGCTGAGCCGTACGGTGACGACCGGCCAGGACGGCACGTACGCCGTGCCGCGCCTGCTGCCGGGCGAGTACCAGGTCAGCGCGGAGAAGTTCGGCTACGCGAAGGCCACCGCGACGGCCGTGATCACGGCCGGGCAGGCCACGACCGCGGACGTGAGCATCGCCAGGCAGCAGTCCGGCGTGGTGTCCGGCACGGTCAGCACCGCGGGCACGCCGGAGGCGGGCGCGACGGTGGCGGCCACCGGCACGCCGGCGAGCGCCGTGACCGACGCCTCCGGCCGCTACAGCCTGACGCTGCCGCACGGCGACTACGAGCTGACGATCACGCCGGTGTCCCGCTGCTCCAGCGGCACGACGGCGTCCGTCTCGGTGACCGGCGACGTGACCAAGGACGTCGAGCTGCCGCTGCGCGGCGACAACTTCGGCTACACCTGCCGCAGCGGCGCCCAGGCGTACGTGGCGGGCACCGACAAGCTGGCGCTGTCCGGCGACGACGAGGCCGTGCAGGTGACGCTGCCGTTCCCGGTCCCGTTCTACGGCACGGGCAACGGCAAGGCGTGGATCGGCACGAACGGGTACGTCTCCTTCGCCACCGACCGGGTCACCACCGGCAGCAACGGCCGCCTGCCGACCACCACCACGCCCAACAACGCGGTCTACCCGTACTGGGACGACCTCATCGTGGACGCCCAGGCCGGGGTCTACACCGGGGTGACGGGCACGGCGCCGCACCGGACGTTCGTCGTGGAGTGGCGTAACGCCGGCTTCTACAACGCCGCCGACCTGCGGGTGTCGTTCTCGGCGCTGCTGGGTGAGGACGGCTCGATCGCCTTCCGGTACAAGGACATCGACAGCGAGCGCGAGCAGGGCTCCAGCGCCACCGTCGGCATCGAGAACGCGGGCGGCACCGACGCCATGCAGTACTCCTACGAGGAGCCGGCGCTGTCCTCGGGGCAGGGCCTGACGTTCACGGCCAGCCGGCACGGCCTGGTCACCGGCGCGGTCACCGACGCCAACGACGGCAAGCCGCTGGCCGGGGCGACGGTCAAGGTGGGCGACGTGGTCACGTTCACCACCGGCGAGGACGGCGCGTTCTACGGGCAGGTGCTGGCCGGCGACTACGAGGTCGTGGTGGCCAAGGAGCACTACGGCACCTTCACCAAGGCCGTCACGATCGCGCCCACGACGGTGACCCGGATCGACACGGCGCTGGTCACCGGCCAGGTGAGCGCGTCGGCGGGCGAGCTGACCGTGGTGATGCCGGCCGAGTCCACCCGCACCAGGACGCTGGAGCTGACGAACCTGGGCTCGCCGACGCCGTACACGGTGGTGTCGGAGCCGTGGTTCGCCACGACCCCGGCCTCGGGCGAGCTGGCCAAGGGGCAGAAGGCGACGCTGAAGGCCACGCTCTCCAGCGCGGGCGTCGCGCCCGGCACGGTGAAGACGGGCAAGCTCCTCGTCCGCTCGGCCAGCGGCCGGCAGCCGACCATCGAGATCAAGGTGTCGGTCGTGGTGCCGAAGCTCCAGGTCGCCATCGACACCGGCGCCTCCAAGAACGTGGTCGACAGCGCCGGTGACACCTGGACGCCGGACAAGAAGTACGCCGCGGGCGGCTACGGCTACGTGGCCACCTCGACCGGCACGTCGAGCACGTCCAAGGCCATCGCGGGCACCGCCGACCAGGCGCTGTTCAAGACCGCCAGGGAGAAGATGCTGGAGTACCGGTTCGACAACGTGCCCGCCGGCACGTACACCGTCGAGCTGGACTTCGCCGATCTGAAGAGCACCAAGCCGGGCAAGCGGGTCTTCGACGTCCTCGTCGAGGGGCAGCTGGCGATCCCGGCGCTCGACCTGGCCCTGGAGGCGGGCACGTACACGGCGGTGAGCAGGCAGTACACGGTGAAGGTCACCGACGGCCAGCTCAACGTGCGCTTCGCCACCCGGCAGGGCGACACGGTCGTGAACGCCGTCCGCATCTCGGAGCGCCCCGACCGGGCGACCCCGTAGCGGCCCTCGGGTAAGGGCACCCTTTGTCACCGGGTGCCCTTACCCATCCAAAGACGGCGGGCCGGCGAAGAAAGGAGCAAGGCAACACCCACACAAGGAGATCTGATGCGCAAGCAACTGGCGCTCGCCGTCGTCGTGCTCGGCGCGGGCGCTGTCCTGGGCGCCGGCCCGGCCTCGCCCGCGCAGGCTCGGCACCGCTTCGACGGCCCCCGCGTCGCGGGCCTGACCACCAGGGGCGACCTGGTCCTCTTCGACGCGGGCGACCCGCGCGACGTCAGCCGGGTCGGCAGGATCAGCGGCCTCAGGGGCGACATGAAGGTCGTCGGCATCGACTACCGGGTCCAGAACCGCAGGCTGTACGCCGTCGGCGACAAGGGCGGCGTCTACACCCTGGACAACCGGGCCAGGGCTGCCAAGGTGTCCCAGCTGACCGTCCCCCTGAGCGGCACCGCGTTCGGCGTCGACTTCAACCCCGCCGCGAACCGGCTTCGCGTCATCAGCGACACCGGCCAGAACCTGCGCCACAACCTCGACGACCCGAACGGCGCGCCCGCCGCGGGCACGACCGCCGGCGACGGCGCCCTCACCAACCCGCCCGTCCCGCCCGCCACGGCCGGGGCGAGCGCGACCGGCGTGACCGGCGCCGGCTACACCAACAACGACCTGGACCCGGCCACCGCGACGACGCTGTTCGACGTGGACACCACGGGCGACCAGATCTCCGTGCAGTCCCCTGCCAACGCCGGCAACCTGGCCCCGGCGGGCAGGCTGGGCGTGGACGCGGCGACCGGCGCCGGGTTCGACGTCTTCAGCCGGCTGCGCGGGGGCGTGACGGTGTCGAACACCGCCTACGCCGCGCTCAAGGTGCGCGGCGCCTACCGCTTCTACACGGTGAACGCGCTGACCGGCGACGCCGTCCTCGTTGGAACGTTCCCGATGAACCGCCAGGTGCGTGACATCGCCGTTCAACTGGGCTGAATCCGCAATGGATGCCCCCGGGCTACCGCACCCCGGGCGGCATCTGTTACTGGTTAGTACATGAGACGCGTGCGGCTCCAGCGGGATCTTCCCGTTCCGATGCCCGACGGCGTGACACTGCTGGCCGACCACTACGCCCCGCCCGGAGGCGGGCGGGCCCCCGTCGTGCTGATGCGCTCCCCGTACGGCCGGCGCGGCCTGTTCGGCTGGTACTACGGCCGCGGCTTCGCCCGGCACGGCTTCCACGTCGTCATCCAGAGCTGCCGCGGCGGCTTCGGCTCCGGCGGCCTGCTCGACCCGCTCGGCGACGAGCACGACGACGGCCTGGCCACCATCGCCTGGCTGCGCAAGCAGCCCTGGTACGGCGGCTCGTTCGCGATGTTCGGCCCCTCCTACCTCGGCTACACGCAGTGGGCCGTCGCGCCCTACGCCGGGCCCGAACTGAAGGCCATGGCCACGCAGATCACCGCCTCCCAGTTCAGGGACGCGGCGTACGTGGGCGGCGCGTTCGCGCTGGAGTCGACGCTGAGCTGGACCACGCTCACCGACGGCATGTCGCGCCGGTTCGGCGGCGCCGCCGTGCTGACCGCGCCCCGGCTGACCCGCAGGGCGGTCCTGTCGGGCCGTCCCGTGGCCGAGCTGGACCTGGCCTCGGCCGGGCGGCCGCTGCGGTTCTACCAGGACCTGCTCCTGCACCACGCCCACCCGGACGCGCCCTACTGGCGGCAGCGCGACTTCTCGCCGCGGGTGGGCGAGGTGGAGGCGGCCGTCACCATGCTGGGCGGCTGGTACGACGTCTTCCTGCCGTGGCAGCTCAAGGACTACACGGCGATGCGGGCCGCGGGGCGGCGGCCGTACCTGACGATCGGGCCCTGGTACCACATCGACACCCGGCACGGACGGCCCTCCATGGCCGAGTCGCTGGCCTGGTTCCGCGCACACCTGCTGGGCGACCCCTCCGGGCTGCGGCCCGACCCCGTGCGCCTGTACGTGACGGGGGCCGAGGAGTGGCGCGACTATTCCGACTGGCCGGTGCCGGGGATGCGGGAGCAGCGCTGGCACCTGCAGCACGGGTCCGGGCTGGGGCTCGACGGGCCCCAGGACGCGCCGCCCGACCGCTTCCGGTACCACCCCGCCCATCCGACGCCGGTGATCGGCGGGCCGGTCCTGCTCGGCGACTCCCGGCCACGTGATCAGCGGCGGCTGGAGCAGCGGCGCGACGTGCTGGTGTACAGTTCGGCGGCACTGGAGTCGGACGTGGAGATGATCGGGCCGGTGCGGGGCGAGCTGTTCGTGCGGTCGAGCACGCCGTACGTGGACGTGGTGGTGCGGGTGTGCGACGTGCACCCGGACGGGCGCTCGTTCAACGTGTGCGAGGGCGTGCGCCGCCTGTCCGTCTCCGACGCCCTCGACGGTATACGGCGGGTCCGTGTGGATCTGTGGCCGATCGCGCACCGGTTCGGGCGCGACCACCGGATCAGGGTGCACGTGGCGGCGGGGGCGTACCCGACGATCGCCCGCAACCCCGGCACCGGCGACCCCCTCGGCGGGGGCGACGGCGCGATGGTGCCCGCCGACGTCGAGGTCTTCCACTCCCCCGGCCTGCCTTCCGCGGTGGTGCTGCCGCTGTGCGCGCCTCGCGGTTGATGTCGCTGGTCCTGCTGCTGCAGGGCCGGGGCGGGATGACGGCGGCCGAGCTGGCCAAGGAGCTGGAGGTCTCCGAGCGGACCGTGCACCGGGACGTGCTCGCGCTGTCGGAGGCGGGCGTGCCCGTGTACGCCGACCGGGGGCGGGGCGGCGGCTACCGGCTGCTGGACGGGTACCGGACGCGGCTGACCGGGCTGGACCGGGCCGAGGCGGAGGCGCTGTTCCTGTCGGGGGTGCCGGCCGCGCTGCGGGAGATGGGGCTGGAGGAGGTGGCGGCCACGGCCCGGCTGAAGGCCGCGGCCGCGCTCTCGCCCGCGCTGCGGGACGCGCCCGCCCTCGCCGCCCAGCGCTTCCATCTGGACGCGCCCGGCTGGTTCGTCGGCGGCGATCCGCCGCCGGAGGCGCTCGCGCCGCTGGCCAGGGCCGTGTGGAACGACCGCCGCGTGTCGGCCGTCTACAAGGGGAACGTGCGCACGCTGGAGCCGTACGGGCTGGTGCTCAAGGCCGGCGCCTGGTACCTGGCCGCGCGGCTCGGGACCCGGTTCCTGATCTTCCGGGTGCACCGGTTCGGGGCCGTGTCCGTGCTCGCCGAGCCGTTCGACCGGGAGCCCTCCTTCGACCTGGCCGCCTTCTGGGCTGGGCAGTCGGCGGAGTTCACCCGGTCGCTGCTGCGGGAGGTGATCACGCTGCGGCTCAGCGAGCTGGGGGTGCGGCTGCTGCGGCACGTCGCCGACCCGGCCGCGCTCGAGGACGCGCTCGCCTCGCTCCAGCCGGACGGGACGGTGCGGCTGGCCGTGGAGTCGGTGCCGGTGGCGTACTCGCAGGTGCTGCGGTTCGGGCCGGAGGCGGAGGTGCTGGACCCGCCCGAGCTGCGGGAGCTGGTCGCCGACGCCGCCGCCCGCATGTCGGCCCTCTACCGGCCCTGACGCTTTTCAGCGGTACTCGGCCGGGTCGGTGTCCTTGCCCGGCTCCCGTACCTCCGTGATGAAGCTCCACACCCGCGGGCGGCTGCCGTCCACGTCCGTGAAGCCGTACTCCCCGGCCAGGTCCTCGCTGGAGACCGACCTGCCCGACCAGCGCCGCCGGTCGGGGTCGGCGGCGAGGGCGGCGACGCCTCTGCCGACGTACGCGGGGGTCTCGGAGACCATCCAGCTGATGTCCACCTTCGCCTCGCGCCAGTTGTCCTCGGTGACGCCGAAGTTGTCCAGCATGGCCTCGGAGCGCAGGAAGCCCGGCGTCACCGCCACCGCGGTCCCCCCGTACGGGCGCAGCTCGCGCGACCAGGCGAACGCCAGCCGGTTCACCGACACCTTGGCCAGGTCGTAGTAGACGTTCTCGCGGTAGCGGGTCTCGTTGAAGGCCCAGGTGCCGTCGGTGACCTCGACGACCAGGCCGCCCTCGTTCCTGATCAGCAGCGGGAGCAGGTGGCGGCTGCTGATGATGTGCGTGTCGATCGCCAGCCTGAGCAGCCGGAACCCCTTGTCCATGTCGTGCTTCCAGACCGGGGTGTCCCACTCCCAGAGGTGGTCGCCGCCCCACACGTCGTTGACCAGCACGTCGAGGCGGCCCTGCTCGCGCTCCACCCGCTCGGCCAGCGCCGCGACCTGGCCGGAGTCCAGGTGGTCGACCCGCACCGCGATGCCCGTCCCGCCGGCCGCGGTCACCAGCTCCGCCGTCTCCTCGATGGTCTCCGGCCGGTTCATCTCCGAGCGCCGCTCCCGCGTGCTCCTGCCCGTGCAGTAGACCGTCGCCCCTGCCGCGCCCAGCGCGACCGCTATGCCGCGTCCCGTCCCGCGGGTCGCCCCCGCCACCAAAGCAATCATGAGCCCGATCGTTCCCCGAATACCCGACATCTCGTGTCATGTTTTTTCGCATAACCCTGTGATAAGTACGGATTTACTATGAACAGCGAATTCGAGCTGCGCGGGGTCAACCATGTCGCACTGGTCTGCTCGGACATGAAGCAGACCGTCGACTTCTACTCGGGCGTGCTGGGCATGCCGCTGATCAAGACGATCGAGCTGCCCATGGGCTGGGGCCAGCACTTCTTCTTCGACTGCGGGGGCGGGAACGCGCTGGCGTTCTTCTGGTTCCCGGACGCGCCCGAGGGCGTGCCCGGGGTGTCGGCGCCGAAGAACCTGCCGGATCGGGGGGAGCTGGTGTCGGCGGTCGGGTCGATGAACCACATCGCCTTCGACGTGCCGCCGGAGCGGATCGAGGAGTACCGGGAACGGCTCGTGGCCAAGGGGGTGGACGTGGGGGTGCTGCTCAACCACGACGACAGCGAGTTCGGGGTGGCGCCGGAGATGCACGACGGGGTGTTCGTCAGGTCGATCTACTTCAAGGATCCCGATGGGGTGCTGGTGGAGTTCGCGGCCTGGACCCGGGCGGTGGGGCAGCCGGGGGACGTCCACCACACCCCCAAAACCGCCGCCGACCGCACCACCTGACGCCCCCACCAGCACGGCGCCCCGGCGGCGCGGCACGTCGCACCCGAAGGGCCGGGCACCGTCGACGGCGCCGGGCTCCGCCGCACCCCGACCCGCCGACGCGGCGCTCCCAAGCGCGGGCGCGCGTCGCCGCCCACGACGACGCGCTCACCGTCCTACGACGACCCGCCCCCGCACACGCGCGGCGCCGCGCACGATGGTGGGCGCGCCGGTAAGGCGCTGCGCCACGGCGGTCCGGCGGCGGAGCGGTGGCGGGAGGGCGGGGGGTCATCGGGTGATGCGCCAAGTGCGGCGGTGGGACCGTTGGGCGCGGGGAAGGGACCGTTCGGCGATCAGGGCGCGGGGGGTGTGGCGGGCCGGTGCTGATGGTTGCTGTGGTGGCGTGTGTGGCGAGGCCATAAACGCTTCAAGATTTTAGGCCAAACCGTAATATTGCCGACATTTGGATTAATACCACCGCAAAGCTACTCTCCCTCCATTGACTACCCGTCAGGAACCGGTCACAGCCGGCTCCAGATCCACTCATCGGAGGGTTGATGACTACCGGGGAACCCGGGCAGCCACGCACCGACCGCAGCCCCTGGAACTGGCTGCTGATCCTGCCCATCGTGCTGCCGCTGCTGACGTTCCTGTTCAACGCCGACGAGCCCCGCCTGTTCGGCTTCCCGCTCTTCTACTGGCTCCAGCTCGCCTTCATCGTGGTGGGCGTCGTGTCCACGACCATCGTCTACAGGATGACCAAGTGAGCGGGCACACGACCGAGCTGGTCGTCTTCGTGCTGCTGTTCCTCCTGGTCACCGTCATGGGGTTCGTGGCCGCGCGGTGGCGGCGGCCGAACGACCTGGCCAGCCTCAACGAGTGGGGGCTCGGCGGGCGCAGCTTCGGGTCCTGGATCACGTGGTTCCTGGTGGGCGGCGACCTCTACACCGCCTACACCTTCGTGGCGGTGCCGGCGCTGGTGTTCGGCTCCGGCGCGATCGGGTTCTACGCGCTGCCGTACACGGTCGTGGTGTACCCGCTGGTGTTCCTGGTGCTGGCGCGGATGTGGTCGGTGTCGCACGTACACGGGTTCGTCACCCCCGCCGACTTCGTCCGGGCCCGCTTCGGGTCGCCGACGCTGGCGCTGGTGATCGCGATCACCGGGCTCGTGGCGACGATGCCGTACATCGCGCTCCAGCTCGTCGGCATCGAGGCGGTGCTGAAGGCGATGGGCATCACCGGGCACCTGCCGATCGTCATCGCGTTCGCGATCCTGGCCGCGTACACCTACCAGTCGGGCCTGCGAGCGCCCGCGCTGATCGCGTTCGTGAAGGACGCGCTGATCTACATCGTGATCCTCGCGGCCGTGATCTACATCCCGGCCAAGCTGGGCGGCTGGGACTCGATCTTCGACGCGGCCAAGGCCAAGTTCGACGCCAGCCCGGCACCGGGCGACGGCATCCTCCTGAACGCCAACAACCAGCTCCAGTACGTGACGCTGGCCTTCGGCTCGGCGCTGGCGCTGTTCCTCTACCCGCACAGCCTCACCGGCGTGCTGGCCTCGAAGAGCCGCAACGTCATCAAGCGGAACATGTCGGCGCTGCCCGCCTACAGCTTCGTGCTCGGCCTGATCGCGCTGCTCGGCTTCATGGCCATCGCGGCCGGCATCAAGCCGTTGGCAACCGCGGCGGGCACGGACGACACCAACACGATCGTGCCCCTGCTGTTCGACAAGATGTTCCCCGACTGGTTCACGGGCGTCGCGTACGCGGCCATCGGCATCGGCGCGCTCGTCCCGGCGGCGATCATGTCGATCGCGGCGGCCAACCTGTTCACCCGCAACGTCTACCGCGAGTACATCAACAAGGACGCCAGCGACGCCCAGGAGGCGAATGTCTCCAAGATCGTGTCGCTGGTCGTCAAGGTGGGCGCGGTGCTGTGCATCCTGCTGCTCGACCCGCAGTTCTCGATCGACCTGCAACTCATCGGCGGCGTGATCATCCTGCAGACGCTCCCGTCGGTGGCACTGGGCCTGTACACGCGCTGGTTCCACAAGGGCGGCCTGATCGCGGGCTGGGCGGCCGGCCTGGCGGCGGGCATGTGGATGCTGTACCTCACCCCGAATCCGGCCAAGCACCAGGAGCACTTCGGCGGCTCGGCGTTCGCGCTGTCGAACCTGGGCTTCGACACCAAGATGACGATCTACGCCGGGTTCCTGGCGCTGGCCGTGAACCTGGTGGTGGCGGCGCTGGGTACGCTGCTGTTCCGGGCGATCAAGGTGGCCGACGGCGAGGACGCGACGGCCCGCGACGACTACTTCGCCGACGAGGGCGACCCCAAGGTCAAGGATCTGGACCTGACCGGTTCGCATTGACCTTCAGGGCTGACGGCCCGTCCCGCCACGCGCGGGGCGGGCCGTCGGTCTTCCACGTGGCCACCGGTCCTCCACGTGGCCGTCAGTCTCCACGTGGCCTCAGTCCTCTAGGTAGTCGGGGTTGGCTACCTCCAGCTTCGCCCGTACGGCCTGCTCCAGGGCTGCGACGAGGGCGTGGTCGTCCTCGACGCGGCCCTCGCGGATGGCGGCGGCCAGCTCGGCGTCGTCGGCCATGCCCAGCCCGGCCAGCCGGGCCGCGTGCTCGCGCGCCTGCTCCGGACCGAGCGTGATCTCCCGCTCCACCATGCCGAGCACGTTGACCGCCACCCGCGTGTGGAAGCGCACCCGCCCGTCCACGGCCGGGAGCACGTCGCTCTGGAGGAAGTCGCGGACGGCGGCCACGAGCTGGGCCGCCGTGGGCACGTCATGCGGACCAGATGTCATCCGATTTCTCCTCAAGTAGCTATTTATTCGCATCCGATCGAAGAACGGCTAGCCTGCGGCCATGCGCACAGAGTCTCCCACCGCGTCTCCCCTGGGACCGCCCCCGGCGCTCACGCCCCGGCTGATCAGGGCCGAGCTGTTCGTCGTGTTCGCGGTCTCGCTCGGCGCCAGCGGCCTCCTGGCGCTCATCCGCCTCATCGGCGCGCTCACGGCACCGGAGCAGCTGAAGGGCCAGCAGGCCGTGCTGGTCAGGTCGATGGCGCCCGGGCGGCCCTGGCTGGACCTGGCGCTGCAGCTCGCCGACATCGCGGTCAGCGTGGCGCCGGTCGCGCTGGTGGCGTACCTGATGGTGCGCTCCGGGGAGTCGCTGCGCACGATCGGCGCGGACTTCCGGGAGAAGGGCCGCGACACGGGGCGCGGGGCGCTGCTGGCGGCCGCGATCGGCGGCACCGGGCTGGCGTTCTACCTCGCGGTGTGGGCGGCGGGCGTGAACCTGACCGTCGTCGCCGGCCAGCTCCCCCAGGTGTGGTGGCAGGTGCCGGTGCTGCTGCTCGCGGCGGCGCAGAACGGGGTGCTGGAGGAGGTGCTCGTCGCCGGGTACCTGCTGCACCGGCTCGGGCAGGCCGGGTGGTCGCCGTGGAAGGCCGTCGCGGTGTCGGCGCTGCTGCGGGGGTCGTACCACCTGTATCAGGGGTTCGGGGGATTCATCGGGAACGTCGTGATGGGCGTGGTGTTCGGGCGGCTCTACCAGCGCTGGGGACGCGCGATGCCGCTGGTGGTGGCGCACACCCTGATCGACGCCGTCGCCTTCGTCGGGTACGCCTTCCTGCACGGGCGCGTGAGCTGGCTGCCCTGAAACAGTCCCGAAACCGTTGACCTGACAACTGTCTTCGGGTGAGATCCGGAACATGAGCTTCGCCGTACCCGACAGTGTCCGGCCGATCCGCGACGCCGTCCACGCGTTCATGACCGAGCGGGTGGAGCCGGCCGAGCCGGTGCTGCACGCGGGCGGGCCCGAGGCCGCGGCCGCCCTGGACGGGCTGCGGGCCGAGGCCGGGAAGGAGGGCCTGTGGGCGCTCGGCCACCCGCGTGAGCTGGGCGGCGGCGGCCTGCCGTTCCTCGACTACGTCTACGTCAACGAGGTGCAGGGGCGCAGCGAGTTCGGCCAGCTCGCGCTGGGCACGTTCACGCTGCAGGACTCGCTGATGCTGCACGAGCATGCCTCCCCCGAGCAGCGCGAGCGCTACCTCGAGCCGCTGGTGCGGGGCGACATCTGGCCCAGCTTCGCCATGACCGAACCGGCGATCTCCAGCAGCGACCCCACCCAGATCAGGACGTCCGCGGTGCTCGACGGGGACGAATGGGTGATCAACGGGCACAAGTGGTTCACGACCGGCGCGTCGCGGGCGGCGTACACGACCGTCATGTGCCGGACCGAGCAGGACGCGCCGCCGCACCTGGCATTCTCCATGATCCTCGTGCCGACGGACACCCCCGGCTACCGCATCGTCCGCGAGACGCCCGTGCTGGGGCTCGACGGGGCGCACTGCGAGGTCCGGTACGAGGACGTCCGCGTGCCGGCCGCCAACCTGCTCGGCCCGCGCGGCCACGGGTTCGTCATCGCGCAGCAGCGACTCGGGCCCGGCCGGATCTTCCACTGCATGCGCTGGCTCGGGCAGGCGCAGCGGGCGTTCGACCTGATGTGCCGCCGGCTGCAGGAGCGGACCGCGTTCGGCGAGCCCCTCGCCAGGAAGCAGCTCATGCGCCAGCACGTGTTCGACTCCTACGCCGAGATCCAGGCCGCCCGCTTGCTCACGCTCCACGCCGCCGAGGCCGTCGACGCGGGCTCGCAGGCCCGCGTGGAGATCGGCGCGATCAAGGTGGTGGGGGCGCGCACGCTGCACAACGTGATCGACCGGGCCATCCAGGTGTACGGCGCCGCCGGGCTCACCCCGGACACGCCGCTGGACCGGATGTACCGGCACGCGCGGGCCGGGCGGATCTACGACGGGCCCGACGAGGTGCACATCGACGCCGTGGGGCGGCGCATCCTGGGCGAGTACGCGGCGGGCGGCAACTGGGAGTTCGGCCTGCGATGACCCGCCTCCACGAGATCGTCGGCGAGGTGTTCGGGGCCGGCGCGACGGTGCCCTTCAGCGCCCGGCTGCCCGGCGGGGCCTCCCGCGAGACCTGGGCCCTCGACGTCGTCGCGGGCGAGGAGCGGCACGAGCTCGTCCTGCGGCTCGACTCCTCCGGGGCCGCGCTGGAGGCGGGCGGCAGCCTGGCGTCGGAGGCCACGCTGATGCGGGCCGCGTACGACGCCGGGGTGCCGGTGCCCGCGGTCGTCGCCGCCGGCGAGTCGTACATCCTCATGACCCGCGTGGCCGGCGAGACCATCCCGCGCAAGATCCTGCGCGACGACGCCTACGCCGCCGCCCGGCCCCGGCTGGCCGCGCAGTGCGGGCAGGCTCTGGCCGCGATCCACCGCATGCCGCCCTCCTGCCTTGCGCAAGATCCGGATGAGGATCCGTTGCGGCGCTGGCGGGACGTGCTCGACCTGCTCGGCGAGCCGCACCCGGTGTTCGAGCTGGCGCTGCGCCGGCTGGCCGCCGACCGCCCCGCCGGCACACGGCGCACGGTCGTGCACGGCGACTTCCGCAACGGCAACCTCATCGTCGGCCCCGACGGGATCAGGGCGGTGCTCGACTGGGAGCTCGCCCACCTCGGCGACCCCCTCGAAGACCTCGGGTGGCTCTGCGTGAAGGCGTGGCGCTTCGGCTCGCCGCTGCCGGTGGGCGGCTTCGGCGCCTACGACGAGCTGATCGGCGCGTACGAGGCCGCCGCCGGCCACCCGGTGGACCGGGACGCGCTGCGCTGGTGGGAGACGTTCGGCGTGCTCAAGTGGGGGATCATCTGCGTCATGCAGACCATGCGGCACCTGCGCGGCGGCGCCCGTTCGGTGGAGCTGGCCGCGATCGGCCGGCGCGTGTGCGAGAACGAGTGGGACCTGCTGCGCATGCTCCGGGGAGAGCCCATCACCCCGGCGTGACCGGCGGGCACGGTGCTCAGCCGCGCCCGGCGGCGCGGGAGGCTCTCCCGCTCCGGGGACCGACCGCGCCGGCGACGGCCGGTGGCACCAGGGCGGCGGCGATCACCTCCACCAGGCCCTCGACCACCTGCACGCGCTCCACCTCGGGATGCTCCAGCCACCAGTCGCCGGTCGTCTGCACCATGCCGACGAACGCGTGCCCCAGCACCTGCGCACGCACCGGGTCGGGCACCGCGCGCTCGCCGGCCAGCAGGCCGCCGAGCTCCTCGCCCAGGCCCCGCACGAGCGCGGTCATGTGGGAGCGGATCCTGGAGTCCTCGGCGCTGGCCCGGTGGAACAGGAACCGGTAGAGGTTGCGGTTGGCCGAGATCAGGTCGAGGTAGACGCCGATGGTCGCCCTGGCCCTGCCCCGCAGGTCGGCACCGGGGGCGACGAGCTCGGGGCGGAGCTGGGCGATGACCTTGCGCACGTGGCGGTCGGCCAGCGCCTGGTAGAGGCCACTCTTGTCACCGAAGTGGCGGTAGAGGATGGGCTTGGTGATGCCCGCCTCGGCGGCGATGGCCGCCATCGAGACCTCAGGGCCCTGGGTCAGGATGACCCGGTCGGCCGCGTCGAGCAGCGCCCTGCGCCGGTCGGGGTCCCGTCCACTCACCCGCCCAGGATAGGACGCCCCGGATCTCTCCCTTCACCTGCCCAGGGCCGACCGCAGCCTGCCGGGCAGCAGCGCCGAGAGCACCAGCAGCGCGCCGATGATCGTGTAGAGGCCGGTCATCCCGGCCATGGTGCCGGGCGGCTCGGTCAGCTCGGCCCAGGGCACGCCGGTCGGCTGCGACCACGGCAGGCCGCCCTCCCGAGCCCAGGGCAGGCTGCCGGCCACGCCGAGCGCCGCGTTCACGTCGAGGGCGAACACGGCCCCCGCCGCCGCCAGCGGGATGCCGCAGCCGAGGGCCGCCGCGGGCCAGGCGGTCAGGAGGGTGACGATGACCGCCACCGCGGCCAGATAGGCGAGCGCCGCGGGCGCGGGGCCGAACGTGGCGTTGCTCGAACGCAGGGCTCTCGCGGCCGCCTCGGTGAGGTAGTAGACGGGCACGAGGGCGGCCACGCCTGCGGCGGCTCCCACCAGATGGAGATTCTCACGGGTCACACCGCCTTCGTCCCCGCCTCCCGCACCGATTACGCACGTCAGGCCGCTGTCCCCCGGCAGCGCGGCCCCCTTTACGTCGTAGATCACACGTTCGCCTCGAAATCGCGAAATTACTGGAAAATACTGGGACTGTTGATACGCTCGCCGCCATGAGTGACCGGCTGGACGATCTCGAACGGCGGATCGACGAGCTGCGGGCGGGTGTGCGCAAGGCGATGCGGGTCAGGGACGGCGCCACGGCCCGCGCCCTGCGCGCCGAGCTGCGCACCGCGGAGCGCGCCTGGGACGCCCTCGTGAGCGGCGAGCCCGCCCAGCCCAAGCCGGAGCCGCCCCGCCTGGTCACGGTGCGCGAGCAGGTGCACCAAGGGCTGCGGCTGCTCGGGGCCTCCGCCCAGCCGCGGCTGGTCGTGGCCGTCAGCGACGCGTTCTTCGGCGGCACGATCCGCAGCGCCCAGCTCACCAGCCTGCGCAGGGACGAGGAGCGCTCGTTCCGGTCCTCGCCGCACGGGCGGCCCTACTACCTGTGCGCCGCGCTGACCGACCGCCTCTCCCCCGCCCGCGGGCTGCTCACGCTCAGCGCCTGGCCGCTGGAGCAGCGCGTGGTCGGCCCGCTCAGCCCCCGCGTCGACTTCCTGACCTGCGCCATCGCGGTCGCCTCGCACGAGTCGCCGGACGGGCGGGCAGACCGGTTACTCCTGCGGATGGCCAGGAACATCCCCGGCGCCACCGACGGCACGCTGGGCCCGCCCGACCCGGACCGGGTGATCGAGGCGGCCCGCGCCGAGCTGCGCGTGCACGGCGACCGCGACACGCGGGATCGCGCCGAGCTGGCAGAACGCGCCGCGGCACAGCTCGGTGACGCCGCCCGCCTGTTCGGCGCCGCTACGCTGAGCACGATCAAGAAGGAGAACGCGAAGTGAGCGGCTTGAAGCGCGAAGGCGACCACGTGAAAAAGCTCGACGCGTTGCGCGGCACCACGCCGCCCCGCCCGCACGACGCCCGCGCCATCGCGGCCCTGGCCGCCAACCCCGGCTGCACCCGCCGGGCCCTGCTCGACGGCGCCGGCATCGACAAGGACGCCGCCGCCCGGCACCTCGGCTTCCCCGCGCCGTTCGGCCAGTCGCCGTTCGCGATCACGCGCGGCAACATGTTCGAGGCGCTGGTCAAGGCCGACGGATGCGCGGAGCTGCTGCGGATGCTGCGCGAGCTGCTGCGCCTGCCGGTCGCCGAGGTCGCCTACCACGACGTGGAGAACGTCGGCGCCCACCTGCGCCACGCCCACACCCGCGCGCTGATCGACCGCGCGGCCCGCGAGGGCCAGGACGTGGGCACCCTGTACGATCACCCGCTGCTCACCCTGGAGATCGCCGGCCACACCGCCTACCTGGAGCCCGACGTCGTGGCCTTCCAGCTCGGCGGCCGCTTCCACATCGTGGAGATCAAGTCGTTCGCGGTGATCGACGGGCAGGCCGACCCGGCGGCGGTCGCCGCGGCGGCCCGGCAGGCGGCGGTGTACGTGCTGGCGCTGCGCACGCTCCTGGAGGACCTGGGCCACGACCCGGGCAAGGTCTCGCACGACGTCGTCCTGGTCTGCCCGGAGAACTTCGCCAACCGGCCCGCGGCGACCCTCGTCGACGTGCGCAAGCAGCTGGCCGTGCTGCGCCGCCAGCTCACCCGGATGACCTCGCTCGACCGGCTGCTGGACGGGCTGCCCGAGGACCTGACGTTCGACCTGCGGCCCGGCGAGGACGGGCGGCCCACCAGGCCCGTCGCCGAGCTGGCCGACGCGCTGCGCCGGGCGACCGCCCGCTACGCTCCCGACTGCATGTCCGCGTGCGACCTGTGCTTCTTCTGCCGCGACGAGGCCCGCCAGGAGGGCGCCTCCGACCTGCTCGGCCGGCAGGTGCGCGACGAGCTGGGCGGGGTGGCCTCGGTGGCGGAGGCGCTGGGGCTGGCCGACGGCTCCCGCGACCCGGCCGAGGGCCAGGAGGAGATCGCCCGGCTGCTCCGCAACGCCGAACGCCTGCGCAGGGAGTGCCTCACGTGAGCCTGCTGACCTCGCTCGCGCGGCTGCGGGCCCTGGAGGAGGGCATCGCGCAGCCGGTCGCGACCGTCAGGCACTGCCATCTGTCGGACCGGCCGATGGTGTTCATCCCGCTCAAGCTGTCGGGCGAGGCCGCCGCCCCGCTGGCCGCCATGCTCGGCACCGACAGGCGCCGGCCGCGCCTGCTCGTGGTGACCCAGCCGCGCAACCGCGACCTGCGCTTCGCCTGGGCCGCCGAGCTGGCCGGGGTGCTGCTGCCGTACGTCGAGGGCTTCCTGGCCGACACCGAGACGGTCGAGCGCAAGAACGCCGACCCCTACGAGCGGGCGCTGGACGCGCCGCAGCTCATCGTGCCCAACCAGACCGGGGTGGCCTTCACCAGGCTGCTCGGCCGCTCCACGCGCTTCCGCCGGGCCGACGGGCCCTATCCGGTGCCCGAGTCGGTGCCGCTGCTGGGGCGGTGGCTGACGTACTTCGCGGAGCGGGCCGCGTACCCGGGCTCGTCGATGATGCTGGCCGCGACCGAGGAGCTGGGGCGGCACTGGGCGAGCGGGCAGAGCGCCCTGGAGGACGCCAACCTGGCCGCGCTGCTGGCCTGGATCACCAGGGGGCCGGACGACGAGGCCGAGGACCCGCTGATCTGGCCGCCTGCCGGGCCCGCGACCGACCCGGGGTTCGACGCGGAGGTGCTGGCGCCGGCGATGGACAGCGAGTCGGCCGAGCGCGTCACCGAGGCGCTGCGTACCCAGCTGGAGCCCACGTGGCGGCTCATGTGGCAGGCCGTCGACCTGCTGGCCGGGCTGGAGGCGGGCGCCGGCGTCGCGCAGCGGTGGGAGCAGGACCGCGGCTCGTTCAGCGGCATGGCGGTGCACGTCGCGGAGGGCGCACCGCCGCAGGCCAGGCGCGACGGGGCGGTCGCCGCCGCGGCCAAGCTGTCCCGCATGGAGCGGGCCCAGGCCGCGTACGAGGTGCAGCGCGCCTACGACGACCCCCTGGTCATGGCCGAGTACCGGCTGACCGGGGAGGCGTTCGCGGGCGAGGTGATCGAGACCGTCCCCGACAACACCGAGGGCGAGGGCCGCTCGCGCAAGCTCCGCCCGCTGGTGGTGATCAAGACCGACGACCCGGTACGCCTGGCGCCCGGCACCTCCCTGGGCACCCCGCAGCGCCGCGGCCAGGGCGCCGAGCTCGTGGAGGCCGGCGAGGGCCTGGTCACCCTGAAGATCACCAAGGGCATGGGCCGGGGAAAGACGGCCGCGCCGGGAGCCGTGCCCGAGATCGGCGAGCGCGTCTGCTACACCTCGCTGACCGACGACTTCCAGGGCTCCCCCAGCCTGCCCGACTCCGAGGCCACGCCGTGGACGCACGGCGGGCCGCCGCACGAGTACGTGCCCGACGACGAGGACGCCCAGGAGGAGTGGTCGTGACCGACAGCCCGGAGCAGGTCATCAGGAACGTCCTCGCCGACCTGCCCAGGCACCGCGGCGTCGTGGTCGACTCCCCGCCGGGCGCGGGCAAGTCCACGCTGGTGGTGCGGGCGGCGGCGCACATCGCGGCGACCGGCGAGCCCCTGATGATCGTCGCCCAGACGAACGAGCAGGTCGACGACCTGGTGACCCGCATCTCCGACAAGCATCCCCACCTGACCGTGGGGCGGCTGTCGGCCGGCGGCTACATCCCGCCGCTGCGGCTGCTGGAGCTGCCCGGCGTCCGGGTCGGCACCCGCATCCAGGATCTCGGCGATCCGGACATCGTCATCGCGACCGCCGACAAGTGGGCCTGGATCGGCGGCCGGGTGTGGCCGTGGGCGATCGTGGACGAGGCGTACCAGATGCGCTCGGACAAGCTGCTGCGGATCGCGGGGCTCTTCGAGCGGGCGCTGTTCGTGGGCGATCCGGGGCAGCTCGACCCGTTCTCGATCGTGGACGGTGACCGGTGGTCGGGGCTGTCGTGGGACCCGCTGCAGAGCGCGGTGTCGGTGCTGCTGCGCCACAACCCGGACCTCCCGGTGCACCGGCTGCCGGTGTCGTGGCGCCTGCCGGCCTCGGCCGCGCCGGTGGTGTCGCAGGCGTTCTACCCGTTCACCGGGTTCCGGTCGGGGACCTCGCACGGCGATCGGCGGCTGGAGCTGATGACCGGCGGCATGGGGACCGTGCACGACCGGGCGCTGGAGGAGGCGGCCCGGTCGGGGTGGGCGCTGCTGGAGCTGCCGAACCGGCACACCGTGCGTACCGACGGGGAGGCCGTACTGGCGGTGGCCCTGCTGGCCGAGCGGCTGCTGCAGCGCGGCGCCGTGGCCTCCTCCGAGCAGGGCGAGCGGCCGGTGACGGCCGACCGCATCGCGGTCGGGGCCGCCCACCGCGACCAGGTGGCCGCCATCCGGGCCGCCGGGGTGCCGGCGGAGATCACCGTGGACACGGCCAACCGCCTGCAGGGGCGCGAGTACGACGTGACCATCGTCCTGCACCCGCTGTCCGGCCGCCGGGACGCCACGGCCTTCCACCTGGAGTCGGGGCGGCTGTGCGTGCTGGCCTCGCGGCACCGGCACGCCTGCGTCGTGGTGGCCAGGGCGGGCATCGCCGAGCTCCTGGACGCCCACCCGTCGGGGGAGCCGGTGCAGCTGGGCGTGCCGGTCAAGTTCCCCGACGGCTGGGAGGCCAACCAGTCGATCCTCGACCACCTGGCCCGCCACCGCGTCTGAGACCGCCGGTGCTCAGATGTGCTGCTGCCAGACGTCGATGACCAGGACGGGGCGCATGCCGGCCGACTCGTACAGCCCCAGCGCCGGGGTGGTGTTGTTGGAGTCGACGTGCAGGATCGTGCCCTTGCGGCCCCGCGCCGCGTCGGCGGCGAAGGCGTGGCGGAGCAGGAAGCGCCCCAGGCCCCGGCCGCGGAACTCCGGGACGACCGCGAGCGTGGCCACGTAGCCGCAGCCCTCGTCCGGGACGAACTGGTTGTTGGCGATCAGCACCCCGGCGGGGCGGCCGTCGAGGCGGGCGAGGGTGAGCTGGGCCCAGTCGGTCGTGGACTGGGCCTGGCGGCGCGCGTACCACGCGTCGTAGTCGACCGGCACGAACCCGAAGTGCTCGGCGAAGCCCTCCTGGTGCACCTGGTGGGCATCGCGCCGTGCGTCCTCGCTCTCCCCCGTCTGCAGCGTCAGCCCGGCGGGCGGGGCGAGCGGCTCCACGGGCCCCCCGTGGTCGATGGGGTGGTCGATGCGCATGCGGTGGAAGCTGGTGCCGGGCGCGAAGCCGCGCTCCTCGGCGGCGGCCCGCTTGGCGTCGTCCGCGCGGTAGACGCCGATGTGCAGGGTGGCGCCGTCGTGGCCGGCCTCGGCGGCCAGCTCGCGGGCCCGGCCGGTCACCAGGCGCCAGAGCCGGTCGTCCAGGCCGGTCACGCCGGGCCGGACGATCACCTCGACGTCCACCGTGCCGCTGTCGCCGACGCGGCACGCCCAGGCCCAGCCGTCGAGACGGCCGCCGGCGTCGCGGGCGAGCCAGCCGTCCTGGTCGCGGTCGAAGCCGGGCTCGGCCAGCTCGTCGGCGACGTCGTCGAGCGTCATGTCCGGGCCGCCGATCACCGCGGTGTCGTAGGCCGTGATCAGCTCGTGGATGGCCGCGGCGTCCTCTACGCGCGGGCGGCCGAGGGTGTGGTGCATAGCGGGGATTGTCCACAAAACACCGGCCGCGCGCCTCCCATTTTTCTCACCAGGCGGGAGGCGCGCTCAGCCGGCCGCTCAGCCGGCCGCCTGGCCGACGGCCTGCTCGTCCGGCGCGGGCGCCGGGGCGCCGCCGCGCAGCGGGATCTCCTTGACGAACGCGGCCAGCACGGGCACGACGACCGCGAACGCGATGGCCCACCAGAAGACGCCGGAGATCGAGATCGCCAGCGACTCCAGCAGCCCGGTGCGCATCTGGGCGGGCATCTGGGCGACCGCGCTCGGGTCCATCCGGCCGCCGCTCTTGGCCACCCGGTCCGCCGCCTGCTCGCCGAAGCGGGCGGTCAGCTCCGACAGGAGGTGGTTGTTGAAGATCGCCCCGAACAGCGAGACGCCGAACGAGCCCCCGATCGACCTGAAGAACGTGGTGGCGCTGCTGGAGACGCCCAGGTCCTTCTGCTCGACGCTGTTCTGCGCGATGAGCATCGTGGTCTGCATGAGGAAGCCCATGCCGAGGCCGAGCACGGCGATGTAGATCCCGGTGACCCAGGAGGGCGTGGCGACGTCCATCGTGGACAGCAGCCACATGCCCACGGCCATGCCGATCCCGCCGAGCACGGGGTAGATCTTGTACTTGCCCGTGACGGTGATGGCCTTGCCGACGAACAGCGACACGACCATCGCGGCGCCCATCATCGGCAGCATCAACAGGCCGGAGTTGGTGGCCGTGGAGCCCTGCACCATCTGCTGGAACAGCGGCAGGAAGTTGATCGCGCCGAACATGGCGAAGCCCAGCAGGAAGCCGATGATCGAGATCAGCGTGAAGTTGCGGTTGGCGAAGAGCTGCAACGGCATGATCGGCTCCTCGACCCTGCGCTCGACCGCGACGAACGCCGCCAGCGTGACCACGGCGACCGCGACGAGGGAGAGGATCTGCCAGGAGCCCCAGGCGTACTCGTTGCCGCCCCAGGTCGTGATGAGCACCAGAGCGGTGATGCCGACGGACAGCAGGATCGCGCCCGCCCAGTCGATGCGCACCTTGTTACGCAGCTTCGGCAGGTGCAGCTGCGTCACAATCATGCCCAGCGCGATCGCGCCGATCGGCAGGTTCACGTAGAAGGCCCAGCGCCAGTCGAGGTGGTCGGTGATGAAGCCGCCGACCAGCGGGCCCGCGATCATCGCCAGCGACATGACGCCGGCCATGATGCCCTGGTACTGGCCCCGCTCGCGGGGCGGCACCAGGTCGCCGATGATGGCCATGACGTTCACGATCAGACCGCCCGCGCCGAGCCCCTGGATAGCGCGGAACGCGATCAGCTCGCCCATGCCGCCGTCCGGCCCGCCGAGCAGCGACGAGCCCGCCATGCCGCAGAGCGCGGAGCCGGCCATGAAGATGACGATCGAGATGATGAAGATCGTCTTACGTCCGTACAGGTCACCGATCTTGCCCCAGATCGGCGTCGATACGGTCGTGCCCAGCACGTACGCCGTCACGACCCAGGACAGATGCGTCAGACCGCCGAGCTCCCCGACGATGCGCGGCATGGCCGTGCCCACGATCATGTTGTCGAGCATCGCCAGAACCATGGCTAACATCAGTCCTGGCAGGACGACCATGACCTCGCGGCGCCGTCCGACTGCCTCCGCCACCAGACACCCCCCATTGCATTTTGGATCTTGCTTACTTGCCGTCCGGCAAGCATAGAATAAGCTAGATACTTACTTGTCGGCCGTCAAGTCGAAAAGGTGTGAAGTGCGGGAAGACACGCGGACCCGGATCCAGGAGATCGCGCTCAGGTTGTTCACCGAGCAGGGTTACGAGGCGACGTCACTGCGTGAGATCGCCGAGGAGCTCGGGGTGACAAAGGCTGCCCTGTACTACCACTTCAAGACGAAGGACGACATCGTGACCAGCCTGGTCGAGGGCCGGCTGGTGGAGCTGGAGGAGCTCCTCGCGTGGGTCCGGGGCCGGCCGAAGACGCCGGAGACGCGCCGCGAGCTGGTCGAGCGCTACGCCGAGGGGATCCTGCGCGCCCAGCACATCGGGGTGGCCAGGTTCCTGGAGCGCAACCAGACCGCGCTGCGCGACCATCCGACGCTCATCAAGACCCGTGAGCGGATGATGGAGCTCGTGGCCGAGCTGAACGAGCCCGGCGCCACGCCCGTCGAGCGCGTCAGCCGCGCGACGGCGCTGTTCGCGATACACGCCGGGAAATGGATGATCGAGTCGGGCGACCTCTCGGAGGACGAGGTCACCAAGGCCTCCCTGGAGGTCGCCCTGCGCCTGCTGGAGCCGTAGTTCCGGGCTCCGGAGCGCTGACGGGACGATTGGCGCGCCTGAACGGGGGAAGGAGGGACACACGCATCCAGATGGGAGAAGGAGGCCCCAGTGGAGGCCACGATAGCGCTCCGACTGCCCAGGGATGCGGCGAGCGTCCCCCTGATCAGGAAGATGCTGGACGGCACGCTGCGTTCACTCGGCGTCGAGCCGCAGATCCGCGATGACATCGAGCTCATGCTCACCGAGGCCTGCTCCAACGTGATCAGGCACGCGGATCCCAGCGACGACTACACGGTCAGCGCGTCCGTCCTCGATGACAGGTGCATCATCAAGGTCATCGACAACGGGGACGGTTTCGACCCGAGCCTGATCATGGAGCCCACCCCCGGCGCCGAGCACGGGCGCGGGCTGCTGATCATGCGGGCGCTCGCCGACGACATCCGCTTCGTCAACAGGCGGGAGCACGGCGCGGTGGTCTGCCTGGAGAAACGGCTGCGGTACGCGCCGGGGGCGGCCGGGCAGTACCTCATGGCCATGTGACACGGCCCGGCCGTTCGCGCGCTCAAAGCCGGGTCTGCCGCTCCACCGGGCGAGGCCCGTGAATCCTCGAACCGCGCGGGTCCCCGCCGCGCCCGTGCCCTCCGGGCCGGGAGCCGCCTAGCAGGAAGCGGCGGCGCGTCCCGGGTGTGCTCCCGCTCAGCTTCGCCCGCAGCCGGGCGGGCGCGGCGTCCCCGCTGCGCCTGAGCGTCAGCCTCGGGTCCCGGCCGCGCCCGAGCGGCCCGTGCCGGGTGAGCCGCCGCCACAGGCCGCGCCGGTCGGCCACCATGGAGCCGGCCATGAGCCCCAGGACGACCAGCACGACGACCGAGAGGGTCAGCACGGACAGGGCTATGAGCAGGAGCACGACGGCGAGGGAGCCGATCGTGCCGAGCACCTCCATCATTCGGCGGAGAATGCCCGTCAACCAGCGCTTTATGCCGATTTTTCGGGATAGATCAACCTTACTCTGCTGAGGTGCCGCCGCTTCGCTGGTCGAAACGTCCCGGCAGGATGTCGAGCCGGCGCAGTATCACACCCTCGCGCAGCGCCCACGGGCACACCTCCAGCCGGTCCACCTCGAACAGGTCCATGGCCGCGTCGGCGACCAGCGCCCCGGCCGCGAGCTGCGCCGCCCGCCCCTCGGACACGCCGGGCAGCTGGGCCCGGTCGGCGGCCCCCATGGTGGTCAGCTTGACCGCCCAGTCGGCCATGGCCTGCCTGGACAGCGGGCGCGAGACGTACGGGCCGTCGCTGGAGGGCGCGGCGCCGCCGATCCTGGCGAGCTGCTTGAACGTCTTGGACGTGGCCACCGCGCGGTCGGCCTCGCCGTACCGGACGACGTCGCCGACCGTGCGGGCGATCTCGGTCCGTACGTGCTTGCGCAGCTTGCGCACCTCCTCGGCGGAGGGCGGATCGTCGGTGAACCAGTCGCGCGTCAGCCGCCCGGCCCCCAGCGGCAGCGAGACGGCCACGTCGGGCTCCTCGTCCACCCCGGAGGCGATCTCCAGCGAGCCACCGCCGATGTCGAAGACCAGCAGCCGCCCTGACGACCACCCGTGCCACCGCCGCACGGCCAGGAACGTCAGCCTGGCCTCGTCGCGCCCGGACAGCACCTCGATGTGCACGCCGCTGCGCTCGGCGACCTGTGCCAGCACCGCCTCGCCGTTGGCCGCCTCGCGCACGGCCGAGGTGGCGAAGGACAGCAGGTCCTCCACCCCCTTGTCCTCCGCCAGGCGCACGGCCTCCTCCACGAAGGCGCCGAGCCGGTCAATGCCCTCGTCGGCGAGCCGGTTGTCCTCGTCCAGGTATTCCGTGAGGCGAAGCCCCTCCTTGTGGGAGTAGGCGGGAATCGGCCGGGCGCCCCTGTGGGCGTCGACGACCAGTAAATGGACGGTATTCGAACCGATGTCCAGCACGCCGAGTCGCATGGGAAAACGCTACCGTTACGTGGCTTTTACGGCGAAGCGGAGCCGGAAGTGGTTGAGCATGGCCGGCAGCGCGCCCGTCAAGCTCACGGACGCTCTGACTGACCGCTCACGCAGGACCGCCTCCAGAAGCGTGGCCGCGGTGAACAGCACGAGGTCCTCCCCCGCGCAGCGCGCGAACCCGGCGCTGAACGGCACCCCCGCCCACTCGCCGCCGCCCTCGCGCCACAGCTCGGGCCGGTAGGTGTCGCCGGGCTCGGCCCTGTTGACATACGGGCTGTGGCTGACCACGGTCGTACCCTCCGGGATGTCCCACTCGGTCGGGCCGACGGCCTCGCGCACGATGTCGATCGTGACGGGCCAGAGCCGCGCCGACTCCAGCACGGTGGCCCGCAGGTCGACGGGCCCCCGCTGCGCGGCGGCCAGCGCGAGCGCCCGGTAGGCGACCATGGCGGCCCCGTCGAAGGCGAACAGCCAGTGCGGCACCTGCCCCTCGGGGTGCACGTCCGGCGCGGCGTGCGCGCGGGCCAGCACGGCGGCCAGGCTGCCCGGCTCGGCCCGCGCCAGGTGCCCGTCCAGCCGGCGCCGGAAGGCGTTGAACACGTCGGTACGGCGCCCGCGCAGGTCCGACCAGTTGGCGTCGGCGCGCAGCCGGTCGAGCTGCCGGGTGAGGATCACGTCGTCCCGCGCGCCGTCGCCGAGCACGACGCGCCGCACGATCCGCCAGTGCATGGCGTGGAAGCGCGGCCAGGTCAGCAGCCCGTAGCGGGGCAGCGTGGCGGCCTCCTCCTCGACGACCCGGGCGAAGTGGCAGAAGCCGGAGCCGAGCACCTGGTCGTTCAGGGCGCGCCGGCGCTCGCGCAGGTCGGGATCGCGGGTGATCAGCACGCCGTCGGGCTGGAAGTGGCCGAGCGCGCCGCGTTTCCCCCTGGCCGCCGGGGTGAACGCCCGGTCCTCGAGCACCGCGCGCACGTCGCGGGAGGCCAGCGGCAGCATCACCCAGCGGCCGCCCGGCAGCCGTACCAGCAGCGGCCCGTCGCCGTGCCCGGCGCGCAGCCGCGCGAGCAGCCGGATCGCCCGGCCGTCGGCGTCGGTCAGCTCCGCCAGGCGCACCGCGAACGGGCGGCGGGCCACGGGGCCCTGCGCGATGGACGGCAGCGCCACCGTGGCGGCCAGCGCGAGGGCCTCCGCAGGCGTGACCCGGGACGGCCGCGTGATCGTGGACATGTTCCAGGGACTACCCTTCCTTGATGTCGTGGACACGTTTGGGGGACTTTTGAGCGCTTGCTGTGGCCCGAGCCGAGACGGCGCCGCCGCCGAGCCGGACGCGCGGCCGGTGGTCGCCGTGCGGCGGGAGGCGCCGCGCGGGATGGTGCGCGTGCCCGGCGGGACGTTCCTCATGGGGGGCGACGACCCCGACGGGCGGCCCGAGGACGGCGAGGGGCCGGTGCGCGAGGTGCGGCTGGAGCCGTTCATGATCGATCCGACGTGCGTCACGAACGCGCAGTTCGCCACGTTCGTGAAGGAGACCGGGTACGTCACCGAGGCGGAGCGGATCGGCTGGTCGTTCGTGTTCGCCCAGTTCGCCACGGGCGGGGTGATGGACGCCGCCGTGCCCGGCGCGCCCTGGTGGGCGGGCGTCGAGGGCGCGTCGTGGCGCTCGCCGGAAGGGCCGGGGTCGTCGGCCGGCGACCGGCAGAACCATCCCGTCGTGCACGTGTCCTGGAACGACGCGACCGCGTACGCGACGTGGGCGGGCAAGCGGCTGCCCACGGAGGCGGAGTGGGAGATGGCGGCCCGCGGCGGGCTTGAGCGCAGGCGTTACCCGTGGGGCGACGAACTGGCGCCCAAGGGGCGGCAGCGGTGCAACATCTGGCAGGGCCGCTTCCCCGTGGCGCCGAGCAAGGGGACGGTGCCGGTGAAGTCGTTCCAGCCCAACGGGTACGGCCTCTACAACGTCTCCGGCAACGTCTGGGAGTGGACGGCCGACTGGTGGGGCACGGCCTGGGAGCCGTTCGCCGACGACCCCGCCGGGCCCGCGCAGGGCACGGCCAGGGTGATCCGCGGCGGCTCGTACCTGTGCCACGACTCCTACTGCAACCGCTACCGCGTGGCCGCCCGCACCTCCAACACGCCTGACTCCTCCACCGGGCACACGGGTTTCCGCTGTGCGGCCCTAGTCTGATCGCATGTCACGAACCCTGCGACTGTTGATCACCGGCGGCGGCACCGGTGGTCACACCTATCCGGCTCTGACCACGCTGTCGGCCGTCCAGCGGCGCCAGGTGCCCCACGACGTGCTCTGGGTGGGCACGGCCAGCGGCCTGGAGGCGCGGATCACCTCCGAGCACGGCATCCCGTTCAAGGCCATCACCACAGGAAAGCTGCGCCGCCGTCCGAACCTCAAAGAGCTGGGCACCAATATCGCCGACGTCTTCCGCATCCCGATCGGAGTGCTGCAGGCGGTGGGGCACGCGGCCCGCTACCTGCCGGACGTGGTCCTGTCGACCGGAGGGTACGTGGCGGTGCCCATCGGGGTCGCGGCCAAGCTGATCCGCCGGCCGCTGGTGATGCACGAGCAGACGACCGTCGTGGGGCTGGCCAACCGCATCCTCGCCAGGCTGGCGACCAGGATCGCGCTGTCGCACGAGTCGTCGCTGGACTACCTGCCCGCCTCCGCGCGGCCCAAGGCCGTGGTGACGGGAAACCCGATCAGGCCCGAGCTGCTGCAGGGCAACCGGGCGGCGGCGTACGACCTGTTCGGGCTGACGTTCGAGGTGCCGCTGATCTACGTGACGGGCGGCGCGCAGGGCAGCAAGCAGGTCAACACGCTGATCGCGGAGGTCCTGCCGCGGCTGCTGCCGCACGCGCAGGTCGTGCACCAGTGCGGGCCCGCGTGGATCGACCAGCTGCGGGCCGTCGCGCTGCCCGTGGACCTGGCCGATCGCTACCATCCGGTGCCGTACGTCGGCGCGGAGCTGGCCGACCTGTTCGCCGCCGCGGACGTGGTGATCTCCCGCAGCGGGGCGGGGACGGTGTCGGAGCTGACGGCCATCGGCAAGCCTGCCGTGCTGGTCCCCCTGATCCCCACCGGGGGCGACGAGCAGCGCAAGAACGCCGCCTACCTGGTCCAGGCGGGGGCGGCGCGGGCCCTGCTGGAGCCGCATCCGTCGGCCGAGCAGCTGCTGGCCGAGCTGATGCCGCTGCTGGCCGACCCGGGGCTGCGCCAGACGATGGGCCAGGCGTCGGCCAAGCTCGGCCGCGTGGACGCCGCCGACGCCCTGTGCGACCTCCTTCTGGAGACCGCCCGCCCCGTCTGACGGGCTCCCCGCCTCTCCTGAGCCGCCCCACCGCGCTTTGAGGTCCTTCGGGATCGGCGCTGTGGGGCCATGACGTGCGCGTTTAGGTAGTTATACTGGTATATCGCCGAATGCCAGATTCCTCCCGGATCGGTGCCGCAGACGCGTGCCAGAGCCTGGGCTCCGCAGGTGACGCGGTGAAGGGCAGGGGATGGGGATGCGCGAACAGCGTGCGCCGGGTCTGCGGTTCAGGGGGGCGGGCCAGGTTTCCGAGAAGCGGAAACGGCTCCTGGCGCTGGCCGGTGACGACCTGTGGGGGATCGAGCTGCTCCGGTTCGCGATCCAGCAGGCGGTCGCCGAGCTCGCCGGCCTGGGCGGCATGGTGCACCTCGGCAGTCCCGGCTACGGTGGCGGGCTGCGCCTGGCGGTGACCAGCGGGCTGCCTCCGGCCCTCACCCAGGCTTGGGAGCGCGTCGACGGGAACGGCCCGCTCGCCCCGGCACGCGCGTTCCGCGACGGCGTGTTCGTACAGGCCTCTTTGTCGAACGTTGACCGTGGGATGCCCGAGCCCGGCGGGGCGGCGAACGGGCGGCCAGATGGGCGGCAGGACGGGGCCAGGGCCGGATCCTGGCCGGCCGGCACGGCGATGGCGGCCGTGCCGCTGCTCGGCCCCGGCGGGCCGGTCGGCACGCTGTCGGTCGTGACGCTCTCCACGCACCGGCCGTCGGCCGGGCGACGGGCCTTCCTCGACACCCTGGGCCGATGGGCGGGCGAGCGCCTGGGCAAGTCCTCCACGCCCGATCCGGCCCTCACGGAGCAGCAGGAACAGCCCACCGGCTCGCATCTGCCGCAGGAGCTGCAGGCGGTGGGCACGTGGGACTGGGACATCCGCACCGGTGACATCAGCTGGAACGACGCGATGCCCACGGTGCTCGGCCTCGATCCGGACACCGTCGACGGCCGGATCGACACCTGGATGGGCACCATCCACCCCGAAGACCTCCCGTGGGTGCTGTCCGACATGGACGAGGCGATCTACACGGGCAGGATGCACAGCACCGAGTACCGGGTGTGCCACCCCGACGGGACGACCGGCTGGGTGCGGGTCCGCGGCAGATTGGTGCGCGACGACCACGGCGAGCCGGCACGCATGATCGGCACGCTGTGGGACGTCTCCAGGACCCACGACGTCCTGGACGCGATCACCGAACCGCAGGCGCGCAACGCCGAGAGCTCTTCCGCGGAGCGGGCCTCCCATATCAGGCGGCTGGCCGGCGCGCTGGCCGAGGCGGTCACCGTCCGCGACGTCGTGGCCGCCTCCGCCGATCACATCCTGCCGTCGTTCGGCGCCTCCGGGCTGATGCTCGCCCTCCTGGAGGGCGAGCACCTGCGGCCGGTCGGGTCCACCGGGTATCCCAAGGAGTTCGTCGACCGGATAGCCCAGATGCCGGTCTCCTGGGGGTTCCCGATCACGGTGGTCCTGCGGGAGCGCACCCCGATGTTCATCAGCTCGTCCGAGGAGTACGTCGAACGCTATCCCGCGACGGCCGACATCCCGGCGGTGGGAGGCAAGCAGGCGTGGGCCTTCCTGCCGCTGATCGCCTCGGGACGCCCGGTGGGCAGCTGTGTCGTCGGCTTCACCGATCCGCGCCAGTTCACCGGCGTGGAGCGCAACCTGCTCACCACGCTCAGCGGGCTGATCGCCCAGGCCATGGAACGGGCGCGCCTGTACGACAGGGAGCACACGCGCGCCCGGGAGCTGCAGCGCGGGCTGCTCCCGCGTGAGCTGCCCAGGCTGCCCGCGGTCACCGCCGCGGCCCGCTACCTGCCCGCCGGCAAGGACATGGAGGTGGGCGGCGACTGGTACGACATCATCCCGCTGTCGGCGGACCGGGTCGCCATCGTCATCGGCGACGTCATGGGGCACGGCGTGGCCGAGGCGGTCACCATGGCCCGCCTGCGCACCGCGGTGCGCACCCTGGCCGACCTGGAGCTGTCTCCCGACGAGCTGCTCTCCCACCTCAACGACCTGGTCAGCGAGCTCGGCGACGACTTCTACGCCACCTGCCTGTACCTGGTCTACGACGCCACCACCCGCTCGTGTGTCCTCACCCGCGCCGGCCATCCCCCGCCCGCCGTGGTCCGCCCCGACGGCACCGTGCTCTTCCCCGAGGCCGATCCGAACTCGCCCCTCGGCGCGGCCGCCCCGCCCTTCGACACCGTGGAAATGGAACTGCCCGAAGGCAGCCTGCTGGTGCTCTACACCGACGGCCTGGTCGAATCCTCCACCATGGACATCGACCAGGGCATGGCCCAGCTCGCCAGGGCGCTCAGGGGCACGATCTCCGGGGCGCCGGCCGGGCACCGGGAGCACGCCGCCGAGCCGGACGCGACGGGGCTCGACTGCCTCGAATGCCTCGAATCCCTGTGCGACAGCATCACCGCCGCCCTGCTGCCCGGCAGGCAGGGGACCGCCGACGACGACGCCGCCCTGCTGGTCGTCCGCACCCACGCGCTGCCGAGCGACGACATGGCCACCTGGCCGCTGCCCGAGCACCCCAAGGCCGCCGGCGAGGCCCGCGAACACGTCCGCGCCCAGCTCAGCGCCTGGCACCTGGACGACCTGTCGATGACCACCGAGCTGCTGGCCAGCGAGCTGGTCGGCAACGTCGTCCGGCACGCCAAGGGCCCCATCCACCTGCGCCTGCTCCGCACCGACGTGCTCACCTGCGAAGTCTCCGACGGCAGCCTCACCACGCCCCGCATCCGCCGCGCCGCCGAGACCGACGAGGGCGGCCGCGGGCTCCAGCTGGTCGCCGCGATCTCCCGGCGCTGGGGCACCCGCTACACCGCCACCGGCAAATCCATCTGGACCGAACAGCCGTTGAACCCCGAATCACCCACCCTGATCCCCGAGCAGGCCGGCCTGGACCTGTACGACCTGCTGGACGACGAGTGAGGCGCTACGGACGGTCGAGGTGGCGGAAGGCTTCGTGGGCGGAGGTGACGCTGCGGCGCAGCGCCTGCTCCAGCCGGTCCGCGTCCTGCGACAGCCGCTCCAGCTCCGGCACCGCGAACCCGTCGGCCCCCGTCTCCGCCACCAGCTCCTCGTACTGGTGCAGCCGCCCCCGCAGCTCCTCGATCTGGTGGCGGGCCTGGTACGCGCGCTCGGCGTCCGCCACGTTGGACGCGTAACGCTCCAGCCCCTCGACGCGGGCCAGCACGGCCGCCTCGCTGCTGTCGAGCGCCCGCGCGAGGGGTTCGGCCACGGCCTCCACCTCGGGCGTGAGCCCCTTGGAGACGGTCTCCCTGTGCTTGGTGCGCAGCGCGGACAGTTTGGCCAGCAGCCGGGCGATCTCCCACTCCTGGGCGGGCAGCATCACCGCGTTGCGCACGTCGTCGAGCAGGCCCTCGGCGTTGACCCGGGACTCGGTCACGGTGTCGATGGCGCGCTGGGCGCGGGCGAGCAGTCGGGCGGAGGACTCGTCGAGGTCGTCGACGAGCACGTAGCGGCCCTCGTACCAGCACAGTTGCTCGTAGACCTCGCGCTCGTACTCCTCCTCGTCGTCGTCGGGCAGGTCGTTGCGGACGAACAGCACGATCATCAGAGGGATGCCTAAGAGCACGAGCATCAGCAGGCCGAGGCCCTTGCCGACCAGGCCGCTGCCGGCCATCACGCCGAAGAGCGCCACCGATCCGAACGCCGCGATTATCCGGTACTGCGCGCTCGATATGGCCCGCCTCGACTCCGGGACCCAGCCCTGGCGCATCTTGGTCAGCACCCGCCGGCTGTCCCTGAGCAACTGCGCGTCATCCGGCGGTACCTCGGGGTCTACCACCACATCCGCCACAGAACCGGATCCTAAGGGAAGTCACCCCCTCAGGTGGCGAAAAGCTTCGTGCGCGGAGCTGACGCTGTCGCGGAGGGCCTGTTCGAGGCGGTCGGCGTCGTCGGACAACCGGCTCAGCTCCGGCACGGCCGCCCCGTCGGCACCCGACTCGGCGAGGAGCTCCTCGTAGCGGGGCAGCTTGGCGTTGAGGCGTTCGATCTGGTGCCGGGCGCGGTAGGCGCGCTCGGCGTCGGCGACGTGGCCGGCGTAACGTTCCAGCGCCTCCACGCGCGCGATCACGGCCTGCTGGCTGCTGTCGAGCGCCTGGGCGAGGGGTTCGGCGACGGCGGCGACCTCGGGGGTGAGCCCTTCGGCGACGACCTCCTCGTGCTCGGCCCGCAGCTCCGACAGCTTGGCCAGCAGCCGGGCGATCTCCCACTCCTGGGCGGGCAGCATCACGGCGTTGCGCACGTCGTCGAGCAGGCCCTCGGCGTTGACGCCGGAGGACATGACCTGGTCGATGGCGGTCTGGGCGCGGATCATGAGGGCCCTGGCGGGCTCGTCGAGCTGCTCGCGCATGACGTAGCGGCCCTCATGCCTGCGGGCGCCGTCGTAGACCGCCCGCTCCAGCGCGTGCGCGCGCTCCACCTCGGCGTCGGGCCTGGGCCTGAGCAGGACGCTGACGACGAGCAGGGCGGCGCCGGTCATGATGACGGCGAAGGGGGTGTAGCGGCCGGCGACGAACAGGGCCAGGCCGTAGACGGCCGCGACCGCGGCAGTGCCGGTGGCCGCCAGCCTGGTCACGATGCCGACCAGCGGGCGGCGGCGCCTGTGCGCGGGCACCCAGCCGGCGCGGATGCGTACGAGGAGTTTGCGGTTGTCACGTAAGAGGGCCGCCACGTCGTCGGCCACCGCCGGATCGACTATCACCTTCGTATGACGTCCGGGCACGTTATCGATCCTATGTCCGCGTGTCAGCCTTCGAGATAGCGGAACGCCTCGTGGGCGGACTGGACGCTGCGCCGTAAGGTGCGTTCGAGCACGTCGGCGTCCTCGGCCAGGCGCTCGATCTCGGGTACGGCGAGCTTGTCCGCGCCCGACTCCGCCAGCAGTTCCTCGTAGCGCGGCAGCCGGGCGCGCAGCTCCTCGATCTGGCCGCGGGCGTGGTAGGCGCGCTCGGCCTCGGCGACGTGGCCGGCGTAACGTTCCAGCGCCTCCACGCGGGCGACGACGGCGGCCTCGCTGTTGACCAGGGCCCGTTCGAGCGGCTCGATCACCGCGACGACCTCGGGCGCGATGCCCCTGGCCAGCAGCTCCCGGTGTTCCAGGCGCAGCGCCGACAGCTTGGCGAGCAGGCGGGCGATCTCCCACTCCTGGGCGGGCAGCATCACGGCGTTGCGGGCGTCGTCGAGCAGTCCTTCGGCGTTGACGTGGGAGCGCAGCACGGACCCGATGGCCCGCTGCGCCCTGACCAGGACGGCGCGGGCCTCCTGGTCGAAGTCCTCGGGCAGCAGGTAGCGGCCGTCGTACCAGCGGGCCTGCTCGTAGATGCCGCGCTCCTGCGGCCGGTCGTCCTCGGGCACCTCGTTCATGGAGGCGATCTTGACGAGGACGACGAAGACGTACGTGCCGAGCAGCACGAACCCGGCCGGCGCGAACCGCGAGGCGAGCAGGAGGGCCATGAGCGCGACCACGAAGGGGGTGGCGGCCAGGAGCATGGCGCTGGACGGGCTCTTGCGGCGCGACGCGGGCGGCTCCGCGGGCGGCACCCATCCGGACCTGACCCTGGACAGCAGCGAGGCGTTGGCACGCAGCAGTCCGGCTACTTCCGGAGGCACTCCGGGATCGACGACCACACCCACGCTCTGTCCTGGCACCCTGGCGCCCCCAACGCTCGCGATGTTCGGATATTACGTAACATTCCGCCGAAGTGTCAGCCTCGGAAAGGTCAGTCGGGGGGACCTGTGGAGGCGATCGCGGGACGCGTCCATGACCGGCAGGGCTCGTCACGGCGGCCTCCACCAGCACCGCGACGGCCACCCCACCCTTTTAAGACGCGCGGGACCCGCTCGCCGTTGCTTTCGGACGCGCAACATGATCGTAGCCACGAGGGTAACCACCCACGCGGCCCGGCGTCAGCCCCCGGATGGTCGGCGCGAGGGCCAGGGCGGCGGCCACGCAGGCGACCGGGATGGCGGGCAGGACGTAGCGGTGGTCGAAGTCGAGGGCGGCCACCGGCGCCACGAGCAGGAACATCGCGAACGCCCTGGCCAGGTCGTTGTGGGCGAACCGGTCGCCGGGCAGGCGGTTGAGCGAGGCCCGCGGGTCCCAGACGTACTCGGAGGCGGCGTCCAGGACGGTGCCGTTCGGGCAGAGCGCGGCCTGGTCCGGGGGCGGCTCGATGATCGAGCAGTCGGCGAAGGTCATGGTGCGGGCCCACAGGGCGACGCCGTCCGAGCCGCTCAGCGCGAACCTGCCGTGGTGCTGGGCGTACCAGCCGGCGTAGACGGCCAGCGGCAGCGCGCCCGCCGCCACCAGCGCGAGTGACGCCCGCCACGGCACCCGCCGCTGCGTGTCCGACAGCACGGCGTGCTCCAGGCGCACGAACGCCGGGTCGAACAGCACCGGCGCCGCCGCCGGCGCCGCGCCCCCGGCCGGGCACCGACCGGCGGCGGAGCAGCAGGTAGATCAGCACGCCGACGGCCAGCCCCATCGCGTGCTGGACCCCTGCCACGAGCTCCACGCTCCGGAAGGGCCGCAGCGCCCACAGGAACCACGAATAGCCCGCCGGGTGGAAGGCTCCCCGCGGCCGCAGGCGCACCGCCGTTTCCAGGTACGTGAACGAGTCGTACCAATAGAGCCGAGCCGTGTCGTACCCCAGCATGACCAGCGCGCGCAGCGCGGCGGCGAGCACGAGCACGCACCCGAACAGCCCAATGAGAGTGATGGTGGGGGCTGGTGGCTGTGCGGGCCTCGTTGCGGCGGCCGCCTGAGACGCAAAGAGGCCCTGGGCTCCCCTCGCGGAGGAGGGGAGCCCAGGGCCTTGCGCTTCTTCTTGTTCTTGCCGCCGCCGAACGACTTGGAGATCCCGGCGGGGTTGTCGCCGGGGACGGTGGTGAGGCCGTCGCCGCTCAGCACGACGGTGTTGACGTTGATGTCGCCGGCGACCATGTGGGACGGAGCCAGGGGTTCAAGACGGTACCGGGGCCGTCCCAGGAATGAACCCGACATGTTCCACCCGATCACCCCAAAAAGGCTCGGGCGCCGAAACAGTACCGCGATCTCTCATTGTGCGAGTGGCGTTCCAGAGTTAGCTTCAGCCGCATGGCACAGTGGTGTGCTTGCCCTGAACTGATGGCAGAGCTGGACTGCACGCGACAGCCTCCCCAGCCTTCTTACAGGCATGGAACACGACAACGAAGCCGACCCCACCGGGTCGGAGGAGAACGAGACTCCAGCTCAGTCTGGCTGGGATATCCCCGGTCTGGTGCTCTTCTTGAACGCCACGACCGCAGGCCTTGGCGGCCTCTATATCGCTACACATTCCGTGCTCGTCACCTTGGTCGCTGCGGCTCTGGTGGCGGCGCTGGCGGGGTGCATGGCCCTGCGGGGCCGTCGGACCAGCGGCTGAGCAATGGGTAGCGCCGACCCTGCTGCGGCTGCAGGCGAGTTGCCGTCAGGCGAGTCGAGCCCTGTACGGACCAGTAGCGGATCTACGAATGCCGCCTTTGAGGAGTACGTTCGGATTGATCTCTCCCGCCTCACCGCATTCATGATCAACCAAGGCTGCCGGTTTCATGAGGCGGAAGAGATTGTCGCCGAAACGATGCTGCGGGTCTACGAGAAGTGGTCAGAGATCGCGTCGCCCAAGTCCTACGCTCGGACGACCGCGACACGCCTGATGATCGAATGGCGCAATCGGCTAAAACGGGGGCGCCAACTGGAAGAACAGGCTGACTGGGGGAACGATGATCGACGCGATCAGGATGAGATCACCTCCCGAATCGACAACCTCGAACATGTCCAGGCTCTCAACCAGCTGACCGCCCTGCAGCGGATGGTGCTTTCATGGACTCTGGACGGCTTCACCAGCGCGGAAATCGCCGAACGGATATCCGCGATCCGGGAGCGCAAGATGACCCAGGCGACTGTCCGCTCCGTTCGAAGGCACGCGCGACGACGGCTGGAGCAGCTGCGGTCGGCTCGAAGCGAGGAAGGAGGCCGCCCATGAGTGGTGACACGGCTCCGGACGCCTTCAGCAGCCTCCAGAATTCACATGAGGACCTTGTCGGCTACCTGGACGAGATAGTCGATGTCGAGCGGACTCTCGCCCAGACCCAGGCGCGCGCACAACGGTCGGCCGCAGGACTCCGCCAGCACGAGACTCCTATTGCAGATACACGCCACCACGATCAGACACAACCCAGGCCTGCTCCTGCCGAACGGGGCGGCGGCGTCGAGGTCACGCTTCTAGCGGACGGACACATCGCGGTTCGCGACTCTAAGAAACACGACGGCCCCGTCCTCATCTTCACGCTGGCGGAGTGGAACAAATTCATCCAAGGCGTCAAGATGGGCGAATACGACACTCCGGAGGACGAATACGCAAGCGGCAGCCGGATGATTCCACCCGGAGCGTCAGACCAAGATCGGGCACCGGACATAGATGCGCCAACTCGATCTCACAGTGTGAGCTGATGATCATGACCGACTGACAGTGATGGTGTAGGTGAGCGCTTCCCGCCAGGGTCTGACCCACCGACTGACTGACCTCGGGTCCTCAACGGGATCTGTCGTCCCCGGCCGGGAAGCGCTCATGTGCACTCACCGGACGTGGCGCCTGTGACTTCATAGGAGCCTGGCCAGAGGCCCCATCACTGTCTTGTCCGCGTTGCCCGGCTGGTGCGTGCCGCCCTGCCCCGGTCAAGACGACAGGACGACGATGACCCCCATTACACCCCACAACGCGCCGCTCGCCGAAGTCGCCGGCGGTGTGGACACCCACCAAGACACCCACACCGCCGCCGTGATCGATGTGGTCGGCCGGGTGCTGGGCACCGAGCAGTTCCCCGCCACCCCGGCCGGATACACCGCCCTGCTGGCATGGATGCGCACCTTCGGGCAGCTGACGCGCATCGGGGTCGAGGGCACCGGCGTCTACGGAGCCGGGCTCACCCGCCGGCTGCAGGCCGAACACATCGACGTCATCGAGATCGACCGGCCCGACCGCAAAACCCGACGGTTCCAAGGCAAGTCCGACCCGATCGACGCCATCGCCGCCGCCAAGACAGCACTGTCCGGCGACCGGACCGGCACTCCCAAACAGCGCGACGGCCGGGTGGAAGCCCTGCGCTGCCTGCGCATCGCCCGCCGCTCGGCCGTCGACCAGCGCGCCAACACCCAACGCCAGATCAAGACCCTGATCGTCACGGCTCCCGACCATCTGCGCTCGCAGCTACGCGGCCTGCCCACCGGCAAGCTGATCGCAACCTGCGCCACCCTGCGACCCGATCACGCCCACGCCCACGACCACGCCCACGACCCAGCCACCGCGACGATGATCGCGCTCGCCTGCCTGGCCCGCCGCCACCAGCAGCTCACCTCAGAGATCAACGACCTCGACGAACTGCTGGAACCCCTCGTGGCCGCCATCAACCCCGCCCTGCTCGCCGTGCACGGCGTCGGACCCGACACCGCCGGCCAACTCCTGGTCACCGCCGGAGAGAACCACGACCGTCTCGACTCCGAAGCCGCCTTCGCCATGCTCTGCGGCGTCGCCCCGATCCCCGCCTCCTCCGGCAAAACCCACCGGCACCGCCTCAACCGCGGCGGCGATCGCCAAGCCAACGCGGCCTTGTACCGCATCGCCCTCGTCCGCCTGCGCTGGGACCCACGCACCCGCGCCTACATGGACCGACGCACCCAAGACGGCCTGTCCAAGAAAGAGATCATCCGCTGTCTCAAGCGCTACATCGCCCGCGAGCTCTACCAGATCATCACCAGAAACGATCATGGTCCCAACGATTGACATCAATAGGAGCATCCCCATCGCCCAGGCATCAAGCAGGAAGACGGCATCGTTCTGGATCAGTCTCGGCGCGGGGATCTCGAGTGGATGACCAGGACTTGGTGATGTCCAAAAATCCATGTCCCCACCGTGGATGGACATGCGAAGCCCCGCCGTGGGGCGGCCATGCAAGACAAAGCCGCCCCACGGCGTGGGCCAAACTTCCCAAGCTGGCCTTCTCTCACAAGGCGGCCATCGGGCGTGCTCAATAAGCCACTCGGCGACCTCATTTCCGGTCGAAAGGAGGAACCCCCGGCCCCGCAGCCAGAGGTTCCAGGGCTGAGCGCGGGCCCTACTCCTCCGTTCCCCGTCTATGGCGTCGTGGTCGGGGTGACCGTCGCGGCCGACCTCGTGGGCGATGACGTGGGAGAGGCTGTCGTGGAGGCCTGCGGTGAGGCGGAGGGGTCGGGAAGGTCACCCGGGAGGAGCTTGGGCTTGCCGCTGATGCAGGAGTCCACGAAGAACCTTTACCTGCGCCCTCCAACCGACGGCAGTGCTGCCGTCTTCGTAGTCACCGGGCACGTCACTTCCAGCACTGTTTCCCTCGAACGCACGCTCGCAGCGCGCCTTGTCGATGTGCGCCTCCTGGGAGTACAGCAGCTTGTAGGTGTCCACACCTCGGCTGGCCACCTTGTGCAGATAGCTCATGCGCTCGTCGTACGTGGAGCCACAGCCGGCGACGGCGATGACAGCGGCGGCCGCGGTCGTGGCGGCACTCTTGCGACGGGGGAAGCTCATGGCGCCTCATCGTGGCGTCACACACCGGCACAACTATGCCACTCTCCAAAGTTGGAATCGTGTGCATGATCATGCAGAGTCGCAGCGGGCCAGGACCACCGTGGTGCCGGTGTCCAGGAGCGCCAGCACAGTATCGGCGCCATCCTGGTCCCCCTACCAGGGGAACCCGGCACGAAGAGAGGCCCCCGGCCCCCTCAAAATTGGCGAATTCCAGGGGTCGTCGCAACACAGTGATCAATTGTTACCGTCGAGAAGCATAGCGAGACGCTCGGTAGGGCTGCCCTGGCCGAGCGTCTTTCGCTATTGGCGTGGGCCGCCCTCACCTTGGGTCTAGATGCCGTGATCGAACGTGTGACCAGCCCAAGAGAGCGCGTCTGCCCAGGGCATAGCTATTCGAACGGTTGAGGAGCGCGGGTGGACGATGAGCTCCTCCCTTCGGCGATCATGGTTTTGATCTGGGCACGTAGCGCCGGCCACATGTCGCCGAGGATCGTGGGCGCGTTGGCGAGCACATCCAGGCGGTCAGGCCAAGTGCGTCCCGGCATGGCCTCGTCCAGAGCCCGGGCCGCCCAGAAGCGGCGCGAAACAGGATGGTCCTCCGCAAGAACCGCTCCTTGCTCGTCACGCCTATCGTCCATGAGCCGGGCCAGGAGCGGCGTCAGGCCGGCCCCTGCTCGCCTTGCATCACCGCCGCCGGTCACCAGGCGGTCGAGCGCCTCCCGGACCATCGGTTCGCCCGTCAGGCCAGTTGCCGCGACGTAGGCGTTGACGACGCGATGGATCACCGCGTGCTGTACGGGCTCGGGTGCCAGGCGCAGCCGAACGTCCAGATCGGGATCGACGCCACCCAATGCGCTCGGAGCACGCGGGTCATCCGGGATGGTCTCCTCCAGCAGCAGTCGTGGCGCGCTCGCGTCAGGCAGATCGAGTCTCACTCCGGTGACGGCTTCGACGACGGCCATTGCGGCCGCCTGCCATTCGCCAGGTTCGGCCGCCGCCTCCAGAACCGTGAGCTCTGTATCTAGTACGTGCGGAGTCTTACCCCATCGCTCACCGGGAAACTTCGGGTCCAACTCGGTGACAATCGTGCCGTAAGCGGCGTATGTCAGCCTGGCCGTCCAGTTGACGTTCCAGAAAAGGCTCAGCGCGCGGGCTCCGTCACTCAGCCGCCGCAACACCTCCGGACGGTTGCCCTGGTAGCCGTTGTCCTCGTAGAGGACGAACGACGCGTCGTCGTGGCTGATGTAGAAAGCCCCTTCGTAGTCGGCTTCGTCCACATTGTCGTCGGGCTCTGGCTCCAGGTCCTCGGCCCGTCCGCCGAGTCGCTCGGCGATGGCCTCGACGGTTAAGGGGGAGGCGATCGGCTGCACGACAGTCCAGCAGGTGGCCTGTGCGAGATAGGGGTTGCGCTGCAGGAAATCGGCATACCGGCGCTGCGTCTCGTCAATCACTGGGGCAGTATGTCCACCCTCACCGACAATTGGGCGACAGCATAAATGTGTTGCCGACGTTCGGGCCGGGGCCGAGGTCGAGCGGCACCCCCGAAGGCGGTGCACACTGCCAAAACAGCGGTGTCACGTCCTCCTCCGGAGGATTCCCGGGGATTTCATGAGCTGTCGACGGCCAGCAGCATGGCGAGACGCTCGGCTGGGGTTTCCCAGCCGAGCATCTTTCTTGGTCTGGCGTTAAGTTCGGTGGCGACGGCGTCGAGCTGGTCGCGGGTGTGGACCGACAGGTCGGTGCCTTTGGGGAAGTACTGGCGCAGCAGGCCGTTCGTGTTCTCATTTGAGCCGCGCTGCCAGGGGCTGGCCGGGTCGCAGAAGTAGACGGGCATGTCGGCGGCGACGGAGAACTCGTGGTGACGACCCATCTCACTGCCCTGGTCCCAGGTCAGAGGGCGCTTGAGATGCCCGGGTAGCGTCGCGACAGTGTCCAGCAGGGCGTCGCGCATACGCTCGGCGCTGCGGTCGATCGGCAGGTGGACGAGCATCACGTAGCGGGTGGTGCGCTCGACCAGCGTGCCGATGGCCGAGCTGCCGTTCTTGCCGATGATGTTCGCAGTCCCCTTCCCAGTGGCCGGGGACGGTCCGGTCGTCAGCTTCGGCGGGCCGCTCGCTGATCATGACCATGGGCGTGCTGTAGCGGGGCTGGCGCTGCTGGGCCAAGCGGCGCGGCTTGCGCATGGCGCGGCCGGTACGCAGCGCCCGGGTCAGCTCGCGGCGCAGCTCGCGCGGCCGCGCGCGGAGATGAGGAGTCTTGAGGGGATTGAGGGGATGGGGTCCGCCTTTCCCGGACGCTACCGCCGGTTTTCCCGGACCCTTCGGTCTGGATTTCCGGACCCTTCGGCACGGGCGAAGGGTCCCGGTTTTCCGGACGCTTCACCACTGAAGGGTCCGGGTCCAGGAACAGTAAGCATGCGGATCAGTGCTGAGCAGCGCAAAGAGAACGAGCGCCGGATCCGGGACGTCATGGACTCGCTGCTGAGCGGGGAGATCCCTGCGGACGGAAAATGCGACGTCAAGACCCTCGCCCGAGAATCAAACGTGGACCGGACAGCTCCTACGGCACCCGGCCCTACGCCCATCTCCGCGAAGAGTTCGAGACCCTGCTCCAAGCCCAGCTCCAGGCAGGCGGCTTCCCCGACCGGCGCGACGCCCAGATCCAGCGACTCAAAGCCGAGATCGACTCGCTCAGAGAACGGCTGACCCACCGAGACCAGACGATCGCCGACCTTTCCGCCTTCAAGACCCAAGCACTCTCCCGGCTCGCCGCCCAACACGAGGAGATCCAGCGACTCCGCCGACAAGACGACCACAGCAACCGAGTACGGCGCCTGGTGTCCCGAAGCCCCTCAACCGGACCATGCAGCTGACACGGGCGACCACTCCTCCCTACGCTGTCCGGATGATCAATCCGATTGAACTCGTCATTTTCGACTGCGACGGCGTGCTCATCGACAGCGAACGCATAGCCGTGCGCCTCCACGTCGCCGTGGGTGCCGAGCTGGGCTGGCCGCTAAGAGCTGTTTCTTAGATCAGGTGCGGAGCCAGATGATCAGGGCGGCCAGAGTGACGGTGCCGAGGAAGATGTAGGCGCGTTTGTCATAACGCGTGGCCACGGCTCGGAAGTTCTTCAGCCGGTTGATCGCCCGTTCCACGACATTCCTTGCCTTGTAGCGTTCGGCGTCGAAGCCGGTGGGCCGTCCCCCGGCCGAGCCGCGCCGACGCCGGTTGGCGCGCTGATCGCGCGGCTCGGG